>NZ_CP127165.1:0-355000 GCF_030264275.1 Marivivens sp. LCG002
GGTTCGGACCGACGAAGGCTGTTGTTAGGCCTTTTCCGCTGTGGGTGAAGCGCAAGAATAATCGTCCGGCGCATGACGGACAGCAACGGGACAAAGAAGAATGACGAGCGAAAGCTGGGGTGCGATCCGCGATATGCTACGTGGGTCGGTCGGGAAGAATAACTACAAGAACTGGATCGAGCCGCTCGTCTTTACGCAACTCTCGGAAGGGGTTGCTACCTTTGAAGTGCCGACGAATTTTATCGGCAACTATGTCTCGCAGAATTATGCGGACCAGATCATTTACATGTTCCGCCAACGCAAATGCGACGTTTCGCGTTTGTCGTTTGTGGCGGCCAATTCCCAGCGTCCTGCTGCGCCTGCGACTGTCGCGCGTGTCGATGCTGCGGTTCCGACCCAGACTGCCGAAGTCTCGGGTGCGTCTCTCGACGCTCGTTTTACCTTTGATACCTTTGTCGTCGGCAAGCCGAACGAATTGGCTCATGCCGCCGCGCGCCGTGTTGCAGAAGGCGGCCCCGTCACCTTTAACCCGCTGTTCCTTTATGGTGGCGTCGGTCTTGGTAAGACCCACCTCATGCACGCGATTGCCCACGAGTTGCGTTTGCGCCAGCCGCATTTGAATGTGCTCTATCTCTCGGCCGAGCAATTCATGTATCGCTTCATCTCGGCGCTGCGCGAACGCAAGATGATGGACTTCAAGTCGCTGTTCCGTTCGGTGGATGTCCTGATGGTCGATGATGTGCAGTTCATCGCAGGCAAGGATTCCACCCAGGAAGAGTTTTTCCACACGTTCAATGCGCTGGTGGATAGCGGCAAACAGATCGTCATCTCGGCAGACCGTGCGCCCGGCGAGATCAAAGACCTTGAGGAGCGGATCAAATCGCGTCTCCAGTGCGGGCTTGTCGTCGATCTTCACCCGACTGATTACGAACTCCGCCTTGGCATTCTTCAAACCAAGGCCGAGCTTTACAAGGCGCAGTATCCCGACCTCGAAATTGCAGGCGGCGTTCTTGAATTCCTTGCGCATCGCATTTCGACCAACGTGCGTGTGCTTGAAGGTGCTTTGACCCGTTTGTTTGCTTTTGCCTCGCTTGTCGGCCGTGAAATCACGCTTGAACTTGTTCAGGATTGCCTCGCCGATGTTCTCAAGGCTTCGGACCGCAAGGTCACGGTCGAAGAGATTCAGCGTAAAGTGTCCGAGCATTACAACATCCGCCTGTCGGATCTCATTGGACCCAAGCGCGTGCGCACCTATGCCCGTCCGCGTCAGATCGCGATGTATTTGGCAAAGTCGATGACGAGCCGTTCGCTCCCTGAAATCGGGCGCCGTTTCGGTGGGCGTGACCACACGACGGTCATGCACGGTGTGAAGCGTATCGAAGAGCTGCGGAACAAAGACAGCCAGATCGCGGATGATCTGGAAATGTTGCGCCGCGCCCTCGAAGCCTGAGGACTTTGGTCTCGGGCGCTTGACGCCACTCGTTCAGTCTAAGAATGTGTAAAAAACACTTGAGCCGGTGGGATAAACAGGTAGTTTTTCCCTCCCGACGGCTGAGGCCCGACAAGAAGCGGAGCATGGGACATGAAATTCAGTATTGAACGCGGCGAGCTGCTTAAAGCCGTCGCACAGGCACAATCGGTCGTCGAGCGTCGGAACACGATTCCGATCCTTGCCAACGTCTTGATTGAAGCCGAAGGGAACACCGTTCAGTTCCGTGCGACCGACCTCGATATAGAGGTTGTGGACAAGGCCCCCGCAATGGTCGAGCGCGCTGGTGCGACCACGGTTTCGGCTGTCACCCTGAACGAGATCGTGCGCAAGCTTCCTGATGGGGCGCTTGTGACGTTGACCGAAGACGGGACCAAGGGGCGTCTGACGATCGAAGCGGGACGTTCGAACTTTAGCCTTGCGACGCTTCCAAAAGAAGATTTCCCCGTGATGGCGTCCTCGGACTACGCGTCGAATTTCTCGGCTCCCGCCCCCGTGCTGCGCCGCCTCTTCGACAAGTCGAAGTTTGCGATTTCCACTGAAGAGACCCGTTATTACCTCAACGGCGTCTACATGCATGTGGCAGAGCGTGAAGGCGGCAAAGTGCTTCGCTGCGTAGCGACCGACGGCCACCGTCTTGCCCGTATCGATGCCGATCTTCCCGAAAACGCAGAAGGCATGGCGGGCGTCATTGTCCCACGCAAGACCGTGGGCGAGCTTCGCAAGCTTCTTGATGATGACGATATGCAGATTGCCGTTTCGGTGTCCGAAACCAAGATCCGTTTTGCAACGCCCTCGATCACCCTGACGTCCAAGGTGATTGACGGAACCTTCCCCGATTACACCCGCGTGATCCCGAGCGGCAACACCCGCAAGCTTGAAGTCGATGCGAGCGAATTTGCCAAGGCTGTTGACCGTGTGGCAACCGTTTCGTCCGAGCGCAGCCGCGCAGTCAAGCTCAGCCTTGATGAGGATCGACTCGTTCTGTCTGTGAATGCCCCCGACAGTGGTGCCGCAGAAGAAGAGCTTGCAGTTGCCTATGGCGACGAGCGTTTGGAGATCGGCTTTAACGCCAAATATCTTCTTGAAATTGCAAGCCAAGTCGATCGTGAGAACGCGGTTTTCCTCTTCAATTCTTCGGGTGATCCGACCCTGATGCGCGAAGGTAATGACACTTCGGCTGTCTATGTCGTAATGCCGATGCGCGTATGATTTTTGATTTCCATCGGAAATCCGAACGCCGGAAATGGCGCTTCGAACAGACTAAAGCAGGGGGCCGCGCATGAGCGGCCTTTCTGTTGCCGAGTTGACGCTTTCGCATTTCCGCTCGCACAAACGGGCTGCGTTCGACTTTGACGGTCGACCCGTTGCGATCCACGGTCCCAACGGTGCGGGCAAGACCAATATCCTCGAGGCGATTTCGATGCTGTCCCCCGGCAGGGGTCTTCGGCGGGCAAGCATGGACGAAATCGCCCGTCGGCCCGAAGCGCTCGGCTGGAAGATCGGAGCGGTTCTGCGGTCCTTGCATCAGATGCACGAGGTCGAAACCTTTTCAGAACAGGGTTCAAGCCGCACGGTCAGGATCGACGGAAAAACGGCGGCGCAGGTTGCTCTTGGACGCATTGCCCGCGTGCTCTGGCTTGTTCCGTCGATGGATCGTCTCTGGATCGAAGGCGCCGAGGGGCGGCGGCGGTTTCTGGACCGCATGACCATGAGTTTCGAGCCGAGCCACGCCGAGGTCGTTCTCACCTATGAAAAAGCCATGCGCGAGAGGAACAGGCTCCTCAAGGATATGGTGCGTGACGCCCACTGGTACGCGGCGGTCGAAGCCCAAATGGCCCGAGCGGGCGCTGCGATTCAGGTAAACCGCGCGAGTGCCCTGACCCTCCTCGAAGAGGCGCAACGCGAGGCGGAAACCGCCTTTCCCGTTGCCGAACTCAGCCTAGAGACGCCCGATGATCAGGAGCCGATGGGCGAAGACGCTCTGGCCAGAGCTTTTGCCGAGGGGCGGGCGCGTGACATGGCGGCAGGTCGCACTTTGGCGGGGCCCCACCGCACCGATCTTGTCGGCATTTATGCCGCCAAAGGCGTCAATGCGTCGGTCTGTTCGACGGGCGAGCAAAAGGCGCTTCTCGTCTCGCTCATTTTGGCGAATGCACGCGGTCTTGCCCGCGATTTCGGAGCGCCGCCGATCCTTTTGCTTGATGAGGTTGCGGCTCATCTTGACGCAAGTCGGCGCGCGGCGCTTTATGACGAAATATGCGCATTGGGCGCTCAGGCGTTTATGACGGGCACGGGACCCGAACTTTTCCAAGAACTCGGTGCACGGGCACAATTCGTCGAAGTGACCGAGATTGATGGAATATCCAAGGTTGAAATGTGAATGAATAATCAAAGAGTTACCCTTATCACCCTTGGTGTTTCCGATCTTGATCGCTCCAAGGATTTTTACGGTGCGCTCGGCTGGACCATCGCAGAAGAACAGCCAAGCGTGATCTTTTATCAACTGAATGGGCTCGCGCTCGGGCTCTTCCCGTTTGATGCTCTGGCCGAAGATCAGGGGCGCGCGGGCGAAAAGCTTGGGGTCGGGGGCAGCACGCTTGCGATCAATTTCCCGACCGAAGCCGAAGTGGATGAGGCCTTTGCCCGTGCCTTGGCTGCGGGTGCCACATTGCTCAAGTCCCCTGAAAAGGTCTTTTGGGGCGGTTACTCAGGCTATTATGCCGATCCCGATGGCCATGTTTGGGAGCTTGCCATGAACCCGTTCTGGCCACTGAAGGAGGACGGAAGCCTGACGCTTCCGACAACAGAATGACAATCACCTTTTACGACCTGTTGCTCTATGCGGGCGCGCTTTTGATCCTCTTTATGACGCCCGGTCCTGTTTGGGTGGCTTTGACCGCGCGTGCGTTGACTTCGGGGTTTGCAGGGGCTTGGCCGCTTGCTTTGGGGGTTGTGATCGGGGACATCCTCTGGCCGTTTCTGGCCATTCTCGGAGTGACATGGATCGTCAACGAATTTGCGGGCTTTATGACGGTTCTGCGGTGGGTCGCTTCGATCACCTTTCTGGTGATGGGCGCTTTGATCATCAAGAATGCAGACCACAAGATCAGCACCGACAGCAGGCTGACGCGACCGGGGGCCTGGGCGGGGTTCATCGCGGGGGTCGCCGTCATTCTCGGCAACCCCAAGGCGATCCTGTTCTACATGGGCGTGCTTCCGGGTTTCTTTGATCTGACCACTTTGAGATGGCCCGACATGGTTGCCATCGCGGTTTTGTCGGCCGTCATTCCGCTCATCGGGAACCTCACGCTTGGCCTGTTCATCGGTAAAGCGCGCGCGCTTCTCTCTTCGCCGGCGGCACTTCGCAGGACGAATTTGGTAGCGGGGGTCTTGCTCGTTCTTGTGGGGATCGTGATCCCGTTTATCTGACACAAAATGTGGTGCTAACTGCGTGACATTGCTGGCAGAATTCTCTATATTTTGCTGACAATAAACGGGGAAAGTCCGCATGTCCGAAAACGAGCAGAAGCCAGCAGAATACGGCGCCGATTCTATCAAAGTTCTCAAGGGCTTGGAGGCTGTTCGCAAGCGTCCTGGTATGTATATCGGTGATACGGATGATGGCTCGGGTCTCCATCATATGGTTTACGAAGTCGTCGATAACGGCATCGACGAGGCTTTGGCCGGTCACGCGGACTATGTTCACGTCAAAATCCACGCGGATTCGAGTGTTTCCGTCCGCGACAACGGTCGCGGTATTCCCGTGGACATGCACGCCGAAGAGGGTGTTTCCGCCGCCGAAGTGATCATGACCCAGCTTCACGCGGGCGGTAAGTTCGACAGCAACTCCTACAAAGTTTCGGGCGGTCTGCACGGGGTGGGGGTTTCTGTTGTGAACGCTCTTTCCGTTTGGCTAGAGCTGCGCGTCTGGCGCAACGGGAAAGAGCACTTTGCCAAGTTCGAGCATGGTGAAACCACCGAACATCTTCGGGTTGTCGGCGAGAGCGACGGAGACACGGGGACTGAGGTGCGGTTCCTTGCTTCGACCGCGACTTTCTCGAACCTCGACTACGTTTACGAGACGCTTGAAAAGCGCCTTCGCGAATTGGCGTTCCTCAACTCGGGTGTTCGCATCATCCTCGAGGACGAACGCCCCGCTGAGCCGCTCCGCACCGAGCTTTTCTATGATGGTGGCGTCAAGGAATTCGTCAAATACCTTGACCGGTCCAAGCACCCGATGATGGCCGAGCCGATTTATGTGACGGGCGAGCGTGACGATATCGGCGTCGAAGTCGCGATGTGGTGGAACGACAGCTATCACGAGAACGTTCTGCCCTTTACCAACAACATTCCGCAGCGTGACGGCGGCACCCATATGGCGGGTTTCCGTGCGGCTCTGACCCGCACGATCAACAACTATGCCCAGACCTCGGGGATCGCCAAGAAAGAGAAGATCAACTTTACGGGCGACGATGCCCGCGAGGGTCTGACCTGTGTTCTTTCGGTCAAAGTGCCTGATCCCAAGTTCAGCTCGCAGACCAAGGACAAGCTCGTGTCCTCCGAGGTGCGTCCCGCGGTCGAAAACCTCATGAACGAAAAGCTGGCCGAGTGGTTCGAAGAGAACCCCAATGAGGCGAAGGTGATCGTGAGCAAGATTGTCGAGGCTGCTCTTGCCCGCGAGGCGGCCCGCAAGGCGCGCGAACTCACCCGCCGCAAGACCGCGATGGATGTGAACTTCCTTGCAGGCAAGCTCAAGGACTGTTCCGAGAAAGACCCGTCCAAGACCGAAGTCTTCCTCGTCGAGGGTGACTCGGCAGGCGGGTCCGCCCAGACGGGACGCGACCGCATGACCCAAGCGATCCTCCCGCTCAAGGGTAAGATCCTCAACGTGGAGCGTGCTCGTTTTGACCGTATGCTCTCGTCGCAGGAGATCGGGAACCTTGTGATGGCGCTTGGCACCGGCATCGGACGTGACGAGTTCAACATTTCGAAGCTGCGGTATCATAAGATCGTCATCATGACCGACGCAGACGTCGACGGCGCGCACATTCGCACCCTTTTGCTGACGTTCTTCTTCCGCCAGATGCCCCAGTTGATCGAAAACGGGCACCTCTACATCGCCCAACCCCCGCTCTATAAGGTCTCGCGCGGCAAGTCCGAGGTTTACCTCAAGGACCAGAGCGCGATGGATGAATACCTTGTCCAGCAGGGCACCGACGGCGCGGTTCTGCGGCTTGCCAATGGTGCCGAGATGGCAGGGCAGGATCTTATGCGCGTGGTCGAAGAGGCGCGCCAACTCAAGCGCGTGCTCGAGGCGTTCCCGACCCATTATCCCCGCCATATCCTCGAACAGGCTGCCATCGCCGGCGCTTTTGTTCCGGGTGTGGTGGATGCCGATCTTCAGGGCACTGCCGATCTCGTGGCAAAGCGGCTTGATTTGATCGCTTTGGAATATGAACGCGGTTGGAGTGGACGCATTACACAGGATCACGGCATCCGTCTGGCCCGTATTCTCCGCGGCGTCGAAGAGGTGCGCACGCTCGATGGTCCGATGCTCCGCTCTGGCGAGGCCCGCAAAACGGGGTCGTTCACCAAGTCGCTTCAAGAGGTATATGACCAACCTGCCAAGCTGATCCGCAAGGACCGTGTCCAGTGGATTTATGGCCCGCTCGATCTTCTCAAGGCGGTTTTGCAAGAAGGCGAAAAGGGCCTTTCGATCCAGCGCTATAAGGGTCTGGGCGAGATGAACCCCGATCAGCTCTGGGAAACCACGCTCGATCCGAATGCGCGGACGCTGCTTCAGGTCAAGGTTGAAGACGTTGCAGAAGCGGACGACATCTTTACCAAGTTGATGGGGGACGACGTCGAACCGCGTCGGAACTTTATTCAACAGAACGCGCTCTCGGTCGAGAACCTCGACTTTTGAACGGAAACGCCCGCGACTGATCTCGCGGGCGTTTTTCTATCTGCCGTGGGTGCCGTCGTATCCATTGGGCTGTGGTGGAACCCACCCCTTGGGGAGGCCTTCGGGCCTATAGACTTCGACGAGCAAAGGGTAGCAGGCCGCAGCGTCGGAAGAATGCTCGGACGAACAATCTCCACCCGGACAGGCGGAAAGCACGCCGAGAAGATCGATTTCGGCAAAGAATTCGAGATAGTCACCCTGTCTTACGGGGCTTGCTTTCATGAAATACTGCCCCGTGTCGCGCGTGAAACCCGTGCACATAAAGACGTTCAGGACATCGTGAACGTGCGGCTCCGCCTCGTGCAGAGTGGTTCCCGCCGCATCGGCAAGCGCGCGGGTCAGATTCGAGTGGCAGCAGGCGTGATACTGACCGCCATGGCTCAACAGATTGTGGGTATAAGGATCACAGCGCGTTCCGATCACATCGTGCACCGACCCGCCGAACTCGTCAAAGCCATACCAGTCGAGTGTGTCATGGGTGATGGTCGCAATCGGACGCATGTTGGGAAAATTCGAAAACAGTTGATCGCCGAGGCCGACATGCGTTCCATTCAGTGCGCGCGTCTTTCCGCTGTAAAACCGCTCTGAAATATCATTTTCATTGAAGAGGTTAAGGTCACCCACCTGTGGACCCTGAGGGCAAATGATGCGGAAGAAATGACCCTGCGGGACGTGGAAACTTGCAGCATCGCGGGGCGGGACATGCGTCGTCGAAACAAGCGAAAGCGCATCGCGCACAGCGCGATAGCTATCAAGGTCGGGCCGCGGGAGTGTATCGGTCGGGTAGCAAATCACCGGAGCGATGGCTTTGCGCGCCGCTGCATCGCTGGGAGGAATGGATGGGGTCTTGGGCTTCATGGTTGGCTCCTGTTCGGTCGCTTCACCATGCATATTCGAGAGCGCGACGAAAAGCGCCGTGTCGTATAGACTTGGAACCAAATCGGGAGCACTGAGTTGACCCCTTGTGGTCACTCAAGATTGAAAGAGCGGCCAAATGGCCGCCCTTGTCGGTGTCTTCAAGCAAAGAGCGTCTCGGTGGAAGCAAAGAACATCGCTTGAGAGACCGCAGATGCGACCTGTTCTTCGGTGTAGGGCTTGGTGATGACAAAAGCAGGCTCGGGCCGATCCCCCGTCAAAAGACGTTCGGGGAAGGCCGTGATAAAGATGACAGGGGTGTCACCTGCGGTTTTGAGGATTTGGTTGACCGCGTCGATCCCCGACGAGCCATCGGCAAGCTGGATGTCGGACATGATCAGGTCGGGGCGTTCAGCGCCGAAAAGCCTGATTGCCTCGCTTTCGGTGCGGGCGACCCCTGTGATCTTGTGGCCCATATCAGCAACGATCGTTTGAAGATCGAGTGCAATGATCGCTTCGTCCTCGATGATCATGATCTTGCCCGAGAGGTTGTCCTCCATCTCGCACAGGGCGATTTTATGCAACTCGGCCACATCTTCGGGGGCGGTTTCGAGGATTTGCGCAACCTGGGCCAGCGAAAAATTCTCCAAGGTCCGAAGGAGCAAAACCTCGCGGGTGTTGGGTGTGAGAGCCGCGAGACGGTCTTGGGCCTTGCGGGCGAGCTGGCTCACTTCCGAACCGGTCCCGATCGAGCTGCTCTCCCAGATCTTATGGAAGGCGAGGAACAAAGCGGTCTTTGGATCAAGCCCCAGGTCGAACACAGAACGGTCGACCAAGAGCGCTTCGAGAGTGGCGGCGGCATAACGGTCGCCTGTTGTCTGGTTCCCTGTGAGGGCTCGCGCATATCGGCGCAGGAACGGGAGGTTCTCTGCGACCACCAAAGAGAGATGCTCGGAAGTGTTGGTCGAAGCCATCTTAAATATCCCTTCTTTTTAAATTCTTGGGAACAAAACTCCTGAACCCGAGTTAGGTTCCAACAAGTGACCAGTATTTTGATAGTGGCAGTGCCGGGAAACCGATGACCATAAAAACAAACAAATCCAAGCTCGAAGAGCAAATCGAAGAGAACCTGAAGCGCGTCTATCAGGAGCGGGTCATCGAACCTGTCCCCGACAAGTTTCTGGATCTGATCAGACAACTCAAGGAGCAGGCAACACAAGATGCCAAATAGAGTTCCTTCGACTGATCCTCGTGATGAAATTATCGAGCATCTGCCTGCTATGCGGGCCTTTGCGCTGAGCTTGACCCGAAACGCGACGCGGGCCGATGATTTGGTGCAGGATGCTATCGTCAAAGCTTGGAAAGGGTTCGACAGCTTCAAGCAGGGCACCAACCTTCGGGCTTGGCTTTTTACCATTCTGCGCAACACATTCTATTCCGAACGTCGCAAAGCCAAACGCGAAGTGGCCGATGTGGACGGGGCTTTTTCCTCGAAATTGGCAAGTAAGCCCGACCATGACGGACGCCTTGCGCTCAAGGATTTTCACGCCGCTTTCGAAATGCTTCCCGATGAACAGCGCGAGGCGTTGGTTCTCGTCGGAGCTTCGGGATTTTCCTATGAAGAAGCCGCGGAGGCTTGCGGCGTTGCTATCGGCACGATCAAGAGCCGCGTGAACCGTGGGCGAAAACGGTTGATAGAGCTTCTCGAGCTTGTAGATGACGAAGCGCTCGAGTTGACTGATAGTGCGACCATGAGTGTCATATCCCAAGGGGCCAATCAGGTGATCGCGCGGTGAAACAACTGTCTGAGTTCTTTGATGGATTGGCCTTCCGGATCGCGGCGCTTCTTGCTGTGGCCCTTTTTCCTCTCGGACTCATTTCGGTTTACCAGATGTTCTATGTCTCGGAAGCGATCGACAGGCGCTCCGAGGTCACACTCGAATCCCTCACTGCGCAAGCCGCAGCCAATGAAATCGGATTGATCAGGGGCGGCTTTGGCGCTGCCTCTGCTTTGGCCGGCGTGGTTCAGGTGGTTGACCCGAATGACCCCATGACCTGTTCGGTGCCGTTTCAAGTCTTTGTGGCTGAAAACGCTCAATATTCATTTGCAGGCTTTGTGAGCAGGGATGGCGTTCTTCGATGTGCCAGCGGGGGAACCGGGCTTGACGTCTCCGAGACGGAAAGCTTCGTGAAGCAGTCCCAATCCCCCGGCCTCTATACGACGATCACAAGCAATGGACGGGTGAGCCAGACCTCTGTTGTCATCATGTCGACGGCGGTTTTCAAAGAGGGAGAATTCATCGGCTATATCGCGGTATCCCTGCCGCACAGCAATATTTTTGAGGACATAAATCTTCTTTCGGATCGCCCGCTTGAACTTGCCACGTTCAATGCAGAGGGCAAAATCATGAGCGCCCAGAACGGGCTCGCCACTGTGTGGCAACGTATTCCCGCCGATATCCCGCTTGCCGAATTGGCCCAGAGCCAGCGCATTGCCTTTACCGCCACAACACTGACGGGCGAAGAACGGGTTTTTGCCGTCACGCCAATCGTCGAGGATACGATCTATGCGATCGGGAGCTGGCCGCGCGAACATTTCATGGTCGACGATCGTTGGCGCTGGATGAGTCCGCTTTTGATCCCAGCGTTGATGTGGGCTGCCTCGCTTGGCGTTGCTTATCTTGCGGTTCACCGAATGGTCATTCGTCCCGTTCGGCGGTTCAAGCTCGAGATGAAGCACTTTGCCCTAAGCAGGCAGTTGCCGACCTATGTGCCGAACCCCTCTATGCCGTTTGAAATACGCCGCATCGGTGAGGTTTGGCGCGACTTGGCCGAGACGGTTCTTCGGGATGAAGCAGAGCTTGAAGGCACCATCCACGACAAAACGGTGTTACTCAAAGAAGTGCATCATCGGGTCAAGAACAACCTTCAACTGATCTCGTCGATCATCAACATGAAGATGCGCAAACTTTCCGCGCCAGAAGCCCGTCGCGCACTCAAGGACCTTCAGCTTCGCGTGATGTCGATCGCTTCCGTCCACCGCTCGCTCTATGAGGCCGAGGCGCGAGGGCAGGTTCGGGCTGATCAGCTCATTCGCTATATCGTGCAGATGTCCTATGAAAACGGGCTTGAGAAAACGTCGGGTGTGATCCTCGATTATGAGGTGGAAGAGGTCGCGCTTTATCCCGATCAGGCGCTACCCCTGTCCTTGCTAGCGGCTGAAGCCGCGACAAACGCCGTCAAATATCTGGGCAAGCCGACCGACAGCCACGCGCGCGTTCTGGTCCAGCTCAAGCGGCTTTCAGGAGAGAGGGCGCAGTTTTCACTGTCGAACACCACCGGTGTTCCCCTGTCCGATGTCCAGACCGAAGGAAGCGGTCTCGGCACGTCGCTCATCGAAGCCTTTGCTGCGCAAATCGGCGGCCGTGTCGAGGTCGAAGAGACCGATACAGCCTATAAGATCACCATCGAATTTTCGATCCAGGACTTCGATCTTGGCCAAAGCAAACAACCGCCGAGTGATTATTAAGGGGTTTGAGCCGCTTCATCTCCATTGTATCAGCGTCCCGATCTTGATTGGAGCGTTTGGATATGATCACGCGTCGGTTGTTTGTTGGTATGGCCTTGCTGGGGCTTTCGGCCTGTGGGTCCAAGGTGAATTCTTTTGTCGATGATACCTATGATCCACCGCTTTTCCCCAATGAAACCAAAGAATTGCGCGCTCGGATCAACTATTGGGCGGATTACTATCAAATCCCCCGCACCTTGGTGCATCGCGTGATCCAGCGTGAAAGCGGTTATCGTCCCGAAGCCCGTAACGGGCCCTATTACGGGTTGATGCAAATCCTTCCGCAGACGGCCCGAACGATGGGTCACACAGGGAGCGCAGAAGATCTCCTCAAGGCGGATGTCAATTTGCAGTATGCGGGCAAATACCTGCGGGGGGCATGGCTTGTGTCCGATGGCGATGAAAAGACCGCTGTCGGTTGGTATGCGCGCGGCTATTACTACGAGGCCAAGCGGCGCGGGCTTTTGGTTGAAACGGGTTTGCGCTCAGCGTGAACCCGTAAATCTGAAAACCAAGGGCGCGGCGGCGACGACGAGCAAAATGCGCAGAATGTGCATCACCGACACAAAGGCCACGTCAAGGTGCATCGCCAGTGCCAGCAGCGACATTTCCGTTAGGCCACCCGGCGAGAACGCTAGGAATACGTTCGGAAGAGGTGCTTCGATGAGCGCAGCGCTCGCCAAGGTAAAGGCGGTTGCGCACAAAAGCATCGAAACACAAGACCCAAGCCCGAGCACGAGATCCTGCGCGATGTCACGCAGTTTGGAACCGACGAACTGGCACCCGATATTTGAGCCGAGCACGATCTGGGCCGCCACCACCAAAAGGCTCGGCGGTGCGATCTCGACCATATGGGTGACATGCGCAATCGCGCTTAGGAGCATGGGTCCAAGGAGGATGCCCGTCGGGAGCCGAAGCATTTTGCCCAGTGGGCTTCCGATCGCGGCGCACCCGATCAGAATGGCCCAATCACTTGCGGAAAGAGCATCGACAGCGATCCAGTTCGTCGCTGCGCCGCTGTTCGAGCGAACCCCGAAGACAAGCCCGAACACCAGACCGACGATCACGATGGTCATCAACACACGAGAGGCATGGGCCAAAGCGATCTTGCGTTCGTCGCCGCCCCAGCTCCCGCCGATCAGGATCATATCGTTCAAACCGCCGGGCATAGCCGAGAAAAACGCGGTAACGCGGTCATACCCGCCGATACGTCGATACAAGACAAAGGAAACCGTTGCCGCCACCGCAAGAAACACGGCCATGATCACAGCGGCAACGGACCATTGGACAAGCTGGCCCAGAACCTCTGATGTGACAGAGGCGCCTAGCATCACGCCGATGATCGGGATGACATAGGGGCGGAGACGCTTGGGCGCCGCGACGGGAAGTCCCGCAAGTGCCGCGATCGTATTGCAGATCAGCGGCCCAAGCATCCAAGGAAGCGGCAGCCCCAGTTTGAAAAACGCAAAGCCCGAGACCAGACCGATCGTGAGCGACAAGCCGATCGACATGGGCTTGCGCAAAGGCATTTTTACAAACCTCCGAGGTGCTTTTCGCCTCGTTTCTTTGCAAGTCTGATCTGTTTTTGGCGCTCGCGGAAGCGGGTCTTATCGTCCTCGGTGGTTTCGTGCGCACAGTGGTGGCAGGAGACGCCTTCTTCGAATTCGGGCCGCTTCGTGTCTTCGGCAAGAATGGGGCGGCGGCACGCGTGGCAGAGGTCATAGGGACCTTCGGCAAGCCCATGGCCCACGGAAACGCGGCGGTCAAAGACAAAGCATTCGCCGTTCCAGAGACTGTTTTCCTGCGGCATTTCTTCGAGGTATTTCAGAATACCGCCCTTGAGGTGATACACCTCTTCGACGCCTTGCTGGCGCAAGAAGTTGGTCGATTTTTCGCAGCGAATGCCGCCCGTGCAGAACATCGCGATGCGCTTGTTGTGAAAGCGATCCTTGTTCTCTTCCCACCATTGGGGAAACTCGCGGAAGCTCTTTGTCTTTGGGTCGATCGCGCCTTCAAAGGTGCCGATTGCAACCTCGTAGTCGTTGCGGGTGTCGATGATGGCAACGTCCGGCGACGAGATAAGCTCGTTCCAGTCCTGGGGCGAGACATACTGCCCGACAACTGCGCGAGGATCGACATCGGGTTGGCCCATCGTCACGATCTCTTTCTTGAGACGGACTTTCATACGGGCAAAGGGTTGCTCGGACGCAGTGCTCTCCTTCCATTCGAAGTCGGCACATCCCGGCATTGCTTTGATGTGGGCAATCACCGCGTCGATTCCGTTTCGGTCGCCTGCAATGGTGCCGTTGATGCCTTCTTTGGCCAGAAGAAGCGTTCCGGTGATCCCCTTTTCAACACAGAGCGCCTCGAGCGGTCCTTGGAGCGCAGCGGGGTTATCGAAAGCGGTGAAATGGTAGAGTGCAGCAACTGTAAACATGTGTTCGGCTTACGCCTCTCTGAATTTCCGAGCAAGAGGACAACGCACAATTGACCCCAGAACTTGCTGCGTTAGGGTTCGAGCAAACAGAGGGACGATATCATGAAACCATTGAGCCACGCGTTGATCGTTATCGATGTTCAAAATGACTTTTGCCCCAGCGGAGCGCTTGCTGTTGCGGGTGGAGACGAGATTGTCGCTCCGATCAACGCTCTGATGGACGATTTCGCTTGTGTGGTCCTGACCCAAGATTGGCATCCCGCCGGACATTCGTCTTTTGCCTCGTCCCATCCGGGCAAAGCTCCGATGAGCATGGTCGACATGCCCTATGGCGCTCAGGTTCTTTGGCCCGATCATTGTATCCAGATGACAAAAGGGGCCGAGTTCCATAGCGATCTGAGGACGGATGCGGATCTTATCCTGCGCAAAGGCTTCAATCCCGCGATCGACAGCTATTCAGCCTTTTTCGAGAACGACCGCAAAACGCCGACAGGGCTCGAAGGCTATCTTCGGACCCGAGGCATCGAGGCGCTGACGCTTGTCGGGCTCGCCACGGATTTTTGCGTTCACTACTCTGCCGTCGATGCGGCCAAGCTCGGATTCGACGTTACCGTTAGAACCGACCTATGCCGCGCCATCGACTTCGACGGCTCTCTTGCCGCTGCGGCTGACGCGATGACATCAGTCGGCGTGAACGTTGTTTAAGATCGGGAAAACAAATGTCTAAAGTCCGCATAGCAGTCATGGGCGCCGGTCTTATCGGGCGGCGACATGTGATGCATATCACTCAAAGCCAGTACGCAGAGATCGCCGCTGTGATTGATCCAAGTCCGGTAGGTGCCGTCGTCGCGCAAGAGTTCGGCGCGCCCTGCTATGCAAGTCTTGCCGAGATGCTTGCTGTGGATCGGCCTCATGGGGTTTTGGTCGCCACGCCAAACCAGCTTCATAAACTGAACGGGCTTGAGTGCATCGCGGCAGGTCTTCCCGCTCTTATCGAAAAGCCGCTTTGTGACAAACTCGAGGACGCGGCCGAACTCGTCGAGGCTGCCGAGGCCGCAGGCGTGCCGCTTTTGACGGGCCACCACCGCCGGCATAATCTTCTGATGCAAAAGGCAAAAGAAATGATCGAGCGTGGCGACATCGGGCGCCCACTGGTCGCCAATGCGATGTTCTGGATCAAAAAGCCGGATGATTATTTCGACGTGGATTGGCGACGCGAGAAGGGGGCGGGGCCGGTGTTTCTGAACCTTATCCATGATGTCGATAACCTTCGGTATCTCCTTGGCGAGGTGGCTGCGGTTACGGCCACCGAGTCAAACGCCGTGCGAGGGAACGCTGTCGAAGAAACTGCTGTGATCCTTCTTGAATTTGCGTCTGGTGCGCTTGCCACTGCTTCCGTTTGTGACGCGACTGTTTCGCCATGGAGCTGGGAGATGACGACAGGCGAAAACCCCGCCTATCCCAAAGCGGACGGCGAGCACTGCTATCTTATCGGGGGCACGGATGGATCGCTCGCCCTGCCGCAACTCGATCTGCGCCGCAACAACGGCCTGCAAAGCTGGTATGAACCCTTTGAACTCTCGCGTCCCGCGACCCCGAACGAAGACCCCCTTGCCCGTCAGATTACCCATTTCGCCAAGGTGATCCGCGGCGAGGAGGCTCCGCTTGTTTCGGGGCGCGATGGACTTGAAACCCTGCGAGTGATCGAGGCGGTGAAAACCTCTGCTGCCTCGGGTCAGCGGGTGCGGCTCGCTTGATCCGTCTCGCCTCACGTTCTTTATTGGCACCAAATCAAGGAGCCCAAGATGGTCGATCTCGCCACACGCGTCTATAACCACAAATGGAAGATCGATCCGATCATTCGGTCCCTGATCGACACCGACTTCTACAAGCTTTTGATGTGCCAATCGGTGTTCCGCAACAACCCCGACACCAAGGTGACCTTTAGCCTGATCAACCGCGCCAAACACATCCGTCTTGCCGACATGATCGACGAAGGCGAGCTGCGCGAACAGCTTGACCACGTGCGGTCGCTTTCGCTTTCGCGCGGAGAGTCCACTTGGCTGCGCGGCAACACCTTTTACGGCAAGCGCCAGATGTTCCGCTCCGATTTCATGGAGTGGTTCGAGAACCTGCGCCTTCCGCCCTATCACCTTGAAAAGCGCGACGGCCAATACGAACTCACCTTCGAGGGATCATGGCCCGAGGTCATGCTCTGGGAAATTCCCGCGCTTGCGATCCTGATGGAACTGCGCTCCCGTGCGGTGCTCAACCAGATGGGCAAATTCGAGCTTCAGGTGCTCTATGCCCGCGCCATGACCAAGCTTTGGGAAAA
The DNA here is from genome assembly GCF_030264275.1 of Marivivens sp. LCG002. Taxonomy (NCBI): domain Bacteria; kingdom Pseudomonadati; phylum Pseudomonadota; class Alphaproteobacteria; order Rhodobacterales; family Paracoccaceae; genus Marivivens; species Marivivens sp. LCG002. Next base: position 16,653 of record NZ_CP127165.1, read on the forward strand.
GGTCGAAAGCCTTCGGACGATCCCCGACTTGCGACTTGCAGACTTTGGCACGCGCCGCCGTCACGGGTTCTTGTGGCAGGACTGGTGCGTGCAGGCCCTCATCGAAGGGCTGGGCGACAAATTCATCGGCACCTCGAATTGCCGTATCGCGATGAAGCGCGACATCGAGGCGATCGGGACCAATGCGCATGAACTGCCCATGGTCTATGCCGCGCTGGCCAAGACGGACGAGGACCTGCGCCGCGCCCCCTATGACGTGCTGGCCGATTGGCACGAGGAGCACGACGGCAACCTGCGGATCATCTTGCCCGACACCTATGGGACCGAAGGCTTCCTCAGGAATGCGCCCGACTGGCTTGCAGGGTGGACGGGTATCCGCATCGATTCAGGCGATCCCGCGCGCGGTGCCGAAACCGCGATCCAGTGGTGGAAGGACAGGGGCGAGGACCCGACGCAAAAGCTCGTGATCTTTTCGGACGGGCTGGATGTGGCCAAAATCCACGAGCTCGCGGATCAGTTCCGAGGGCGGGTGCGGGCCTCCTTCGGTTGGGGCACGATGCTCACCAATGATTTCATCGGCCTGACAGCGGGCGACACCCTTGCCCCGTTCAGCCTCGTCTGCAAAGCCGTCAGCGCCGACGGCCACCCCACCGTCAAACTCAGCGACAACCCCTTGAAGGCCATGGGCCCCGAAGGGGAAGTTGCACGCTATAAGCGGGTGTTCGGGGTGGGGGAGCAGGAGACGCTGGAGGTTAGGGTTTAAAAACAAAGGCCCCGTACCCGGTACGAGGCCTTGCCAGCACTGACGAGAAGCTTGTTATCGCTGAGACGTCAGTGGCCCCTAGGGGTCTTAATGCGGATGTTCCCAGAGCCGCCACGACTTCATAAATATCGCTGCCAGCGACTTTGTCAACATTGTTAGGCCAAACCCAGCCCTTTGAGAACACAATTGTGAATCGATTTCATCGTATCGTCATCCAAGATCGAGGTTTGATAAACCCTTTTACCATGCTCGGCCCTACCAATTCGTAAAAGGTCCAATCGGTGCCAGCCAACTGCGCAAATCATATCGCCCTTTAACCAGCGTGGTTGATTTCCCCATCCCACAGGCAGCTCAAATGGAATATCGAGCGACATATGATACGGCATAACAGGGGTCGGCTCTGACAGACTTAAGGGCACAATTGTGCACAAACCCTGTCGTTGGCGGATCGGCGGAGAGACAATAACTGCTAACCTCTTTTTGACCATCTCAGGTGTCTTGAAGCCCGGATAAAAGTCAGCAGTAACAATTGTACCTTTCTTGGGTGCATAACTTAGTGGCAAACGAACGCTCTTCATACTCTAGGTGGATTCGGTTTTGTAGAAGTATCGGCTAACGGTAGTTGGCGCTAGTAGGTTTCAGATTTCCCCCTGAGCGCCTTAACCTCCCCCCTCATCTTCTTTTCTTCGAGCCGCCGCCGTACGGACCCCTTGGTCGGTTTGGTCGCGATGCGGCGTTTGGGGACGATGGTGGCTTTGCGGATCATCTCGGCGAGGCGCTGGCGGGCGATTTCGCGGTTCGAGGCCTGAGAGCGGGTGTCCTGCACAAAGATCACAATCGCCCCTTCGGTCGTCCATTTGGAGCCCGCAATGCGCTGGAGCCGCCGCTTGACGGGATCGGGGAGAGAGGGGCTTCGCGCGGCTTCGAAGCGCAGCTCGACCGCGGTCGAGACTTTGTTCACGTTCTGCCCACCCGGACCCGAGGCGCGCACGAATTGCTCGGTAAGCTCCCAATCCTGAAGGCTGATGTCATCGGTGCAATAAAGCATGGTGTAAGTCCGACATGGAAAAGGGCCGCCTCGGCGAGGAAGCGACCCTTCGAAAGTCCAGGAGGTGGGATCGGTTAGGTCTGACCCACCTGAGTTCGGAGTTGACTAAGGGCTGCCCTAGTCGATCGTCCCCCAAGCTGTCCCGACACCTTTCTCCAATACCTTTCTCGACACTGGATCACCTCCTTTCAATGGGTTTCGCCTAAGGAAAAGGTGGCACAGATTTCGTATTTGTCAAAACAAAATCCACCAGTGCTTGCGTGAAGTTTATGCGACGGCCTTTTTCGCCATGATCTGCCCAACGATTACGCGGAAGGGCACCAAAGCGATGAACGCAACGGCAAGTTTCACTCCGCCGTCGGCCAGAGCGAGGGTGACCCAGAGCGGGGCTTCGGGACCGACGTTGAGGAGCGGCACGGCTTCGAGCGCCCAAGAGACTTCGGCATCGGCGCTTTCACCGAGCGAGATGAAGCCCGAAAAAGCGATCGAGAAGAAGAGTGCCGTGTCGACAGCCGAAGAGAGCACGCTCGAGACCAGAGGGGCCTTCCACCAGCCTGCGTCGCGCAGACGGTTGAAGACGGCAACGTCGAGGAGCTGGGCCAGAAGGAAGGCGGTGAGCGATCCGATCGCAACGCGAAGCGCCACGGCGGGATAGGTGTAGCCGTCGCCCTGAAGTATGATCTGGCTGCCGATGAGAGAGCAGACGATGCCGACGATAAAGCCGACAAAGATCACGCGGCGGGCATCGGAGGCGCCATAGACGCGGTTGGTGATGTCGGTGACAAGGAACGCAAGCGGATAGGTGAAAGCGCCCCAGGTCAAAAGACCATCAAGGATGAGGAATTGAACGAGGATATTGGAGGCCACAACAATGAGGGCCATGGCGATTACGCCGGGAAGGATACGGGTCATGTCCGGTTTCCGTTTTTACAAGGGTGCGGTGACTTGGCCCTCAGACTGAGGACGCAGCTCTCTAGCCTTGAAAAACGGTTGCGTCAATCGTCCAGACGATACTCGACCACGCGGGTGGGGAGCCAGTCATACATATTGTTGTCCGAGATCATGGTCACGCGGAGCTTGCCTTGGTCGTCGCGCCAGAGGCTTATGCCTTCGAGATTATCGTGGCTGATGTTCAGGATCGTGCTGGAGGTCAGGTCAGGCGTGATTTTGCGGACGCGGGACCGAAAGAGGAGGCCCTGAAAGTCGCGCTCAAGGATGTAGAGCGCGCCGCGGTCATCGAAATCGGCGCCGACGGGGAGAAAGGGGAGAATGCGGTCGAGCTGGAATCGCACCGACCAGTTCCGTTCATCCCATCCGTAAACGGGAAACGGGGTGCTATGGCGACCCGAGCGTTCGGGGAGTGTGAATACCTCTCCCTTGGTGTTGATCGCGAGCGCTTCAAGGCTTGAGTTGTCCCCGTAATTTGCGAATTCTGCGGGGACGGAGAGTTGGGTCGGGGTCGCTGTGGGCGAGGCATAGTGCCAGACGCGCGCCGGACCTTCGAGGCTCAGGTAAAACCCGCCCTTACCGTCCACCGCCAGCCCTTCGGCGTCAAAGTTGCGGCCTGAGCTCGGTCGACCTTGCGGGTCCTTGAGCATGAAGGACTGTTCGATCGAAAGGTCGATCATGATCCCGTTTTCGCGCAAAACAGAGCCGATTGCGATCTGTCCCTTATCGGAAACGGTGATGAAGCGCGTGCCGTTATCGGTGATCTCGATTGCGGAAAAGCCGCCCGAACCTTTGCCGAAATTGGGCATGATGTTCGAAAGGAGCATGCCTTGGGCATGCCCGAGGTTCGCAAACGTGAGGGCAAATAACAGAGCAAGAGCGCGAAGCATGAATCAGTTGGCCGCCACTGCGCCGCATTGGTTTGGAAGCTCGGCCATCAGGAGCGGGCCGCGCGGCTCGGCGGTGCTCGGCTGTGCGGGGGGCGGGTTCAAGATGTTGTTGACCCAGACCTGCGCGTCCTCGCAACCGTCTCCTGCGGGCGGTGGGGCCTGATCTTCACAGTTCGCATCCCCTGCAGTGCAATTGAGGCGCACATGGAAGTGGTAGTGATGCCCGAACCAAGGCCGAACTTTGCGGAGCCAGCTGCGATCACCCGTCGCGTTCTTGCACATCTCGACCTTTGCCCCTGCAAAGACGAAAATCCGTGCGACGCGCGGGTCCTCTGCTGCGCGTTTGATGAGCGCTTCGTGTTCGGGGGTCCAAGAAGAGTTCACATAGGCGCCATTGGCCCTCTGCATCGAAATGGACGAAATGTTTTCACGCTCGGCCGCGCTCAGGTTGAGCCGCGCGGGCGGCAACATCCAAACGTCGATATCAAGGCCCGTCTGGTGGCTCGCGTGGCCCGTGAGCATCGGCCCACCGCGAGGTTGGCTCATGTCGCCGACATAGAGGCCGTCCCAACCCTTTAGGGTAGCAGCATAGCGGCTCAGGTCCTGGACAAACGCAACGGTTGTCGGCTGCGCCCAGTTGCGGTTGCGGCTGAGGCGCATGGCTTGCCATGTCGGTCCCGTTTCGGCCAGTTGCACCGCACCTGCCTGACAGCCTTTGGCGTAACCTCCGATTGACTCCGACTCCTGTGCCGAGGCGGTCGGAATATAGCCGAACACCGACTTGGCCACCCGCGTGTCGTTTGAGGACTGGGTCGAGACGCTTGACCTGCGCGGCGTGTCATCGTCGCTCTGGCAGGCGGCCAGACCGAGAAATAGGGCGATTACTGTGATGATGCGGACCATTGCGCTCGATCTCCGTCCTTGTTGACCCAGCGTAGCATTATGAGGCCGACCAAGAAAAGGCCGATAAGCGGAACAAAGCCGAGTTGGTTGTCGCCCGTCATACGTGTGGTGATCAGAATGAGCGCAGGCGCAAGAAAGGCGGTCGCTTTGCCCGTCAAGGCAAAGAGCCCGAAGGTTTCGGTCGCATGTGACACGTCCGTATGTCGCACGATCAGCGAGCGCGACGAGGCATAAAGGCCGCCCCCGCAACCGCCGATCACTGCGCCGCAAACGTAAAAGATCAGATCGGCCGTGCCGTAAGTTGCCCCGATGAGGCCCGCGAGCGCGGATTTGGTGGGCAAGCCGTCCGCAAGAGCGATGCCGAGGATGTCGTTCCGCTCCATTGTGATGATCACGATACAGACGCCGATCAAAAGGGTGATGACCACATAGATCACGGGCTTGGGTCCGAACTTCTTGTCACTCAAACCCGCGATCCAGGTGAAAATCGAGGCCGCAATCGCGCTGATGATCCCGAAAACGCCGACCTGATTGGTGGTCCAGTCGAGCACAAGCACGGCATAGACTCCGCCATAGGCATAAAGCGCGTTGAGGGCATCGCGATAGAACATGGACCCGACAAGGAGCGCGGTGAGGCTTGGCCTTTGCTTGAGACCTTTGATCGAGGCGAAAAGCTCGCGCAGGACGTCGCCGATTTGAGTGCTGCGTTTGATGGTGGCGGGATCGTCTTTCACCCAAGCGAAGAACGGGATCATAAAGACGATATACCAGACCGCGATCAGCGGACCGACAAAACGTGTGCCTTCGCGTTCGCTTGAATCGAGCCCCAAAAGCGGCTGCCCCCCAAAGAGCGTTTTGCCCCCGTCATCGGCAAAGAACAAAAGCATGATGATGAGCGATAGAACCCCGCCCCAATAGCCAAAGGCCGCGCCCGATCCAGAGATGCGCCCGATCTCTTTGTCGGTGCCCAGCGAGGGCAGAAAGGCGTTGATAAAGGACAACAAGATTTCCGAGGCGATGAACCCAGCAAAAAAGATGGTCAAAACAAGATAGAGACCCGTTCCATCGGGTTTGAGCCACCAGATCGCAGCCGATGCGATCACGAAGACAATGGAAAAGGCATAGATCCACGGAATCTTGCGTCCCGATGCATCGGCCCATGTTCCCAAAAGCGGCGCGGAAAGTGCAATGATGATGCCTGCAACCGTTTGGCCGAGCGACCAAAGCTCTTGCGAGTGTGCTTTGGCGGCGCTGCTGTCCGCCCCTTGGCTTAGAAAGAATTCGGTCGCCACCGCGGCGAAATAGGGGCCGAAAATGAAGGTGAGGCCAAGCGTGTAAAAAGGCTGCTGCGCCCAGTCAAAGACCATCCAGCCCCAAATTCTCTTGCGCGATACACTTGCCATTTTGCCCTCCCGATCCTTTGTGATCGGTATGACAGCAAGCAAGGTCGTCGCGCAAGAATTGGTTTAGTCCTGCATCGGCGGCCAAGGACGATTTGCCTCGGCTTCGATCCAGGTTTTGATCCAGTCGGGGAGTTCGGGCATCTTGCCTGTGATGCCCATTTCGGCGGCCACTTCGGACGACGGCACGATACCCGACTTGCTCGTCACTGCCGAACGGATGATCACGTGGTTGGCACATTCGCCGTTCTTGTGGAACATCGCCTGCTCAAGATAGCAGAACCTCTCGTCGAAGCCGATGCATCGGGACCGCATGGTCACTTTGTCGAAAGCGCGCACGCGGCGGCGATAGCGCACAGTCGACCCCGCGACGGTCAGCCCCCATCCGCGTCGCTTGAGTGCATCGAAAAGGCCCGTCCGACGACCAAGCGGAATGCGCCCCAGATCGAAAAGCGTGAGCGTGCGTCCGTTGTTCAATTCCATCCAGAAATCGATGTCCCACGGCATGCAGTAATGTTCGCTGATGTGGGTGTCCAAAAACCCCAGTTTGGGATCGTTGCGGTGCTTATGAAGCTGCCAGAAAAAACGGATAAAGGGATACATGGAAATTTCCTTTCGACCGCACTCGGATACGCGCCCAGACATCGAGGTCAAGTGAAACGTTGGGGCAGGGGATTGCACCAGAGGAAATCGGCCATTACTTGATTGGAAACTTCTAGGGACACGCCACGATGTATTCGATCTTTCAGATTTTGATGCTTCTTCTCAGCGTCGCGCGCTTTTTCGTCTTTGCGCATGTGATCATGAGCTGGCTCATCAACTTTCAAGTGCTCAACACCCGTCAGCCTCTTGTCGCGCAGATTTGGTATGGTTTGAACCGCGTGCTCGAGCCTGTCTATCGACCCATCCGCAATATGCTTCCCAATCTTGGCGGCGTGGACCTCTCGCCCATCGTGCTTTTGCTCGGTCTCGAGATCATCCGCATCGTTTTGGTCAACAACGTGGCGGCTTTCTACTGAGCCGCCTCTTGTTCATGGATTCTTAGTGTGAGACTGTCAGGGCAAAGAGCAGCCAACTAAACTGACAGGTCTCCCACGATGAGCGCTGATACGCTTCTTCGCGATGTATTCGGATTCGATGCCTTTCGGCCGGGTCAGCAGGAAATCGTCGAAGCCGTGATTGCGGGAAAGAACACGCTCGCCATTATGCCCACGGGCGGCGGCAAATCGCTCTGCTATCAGCTCCCTGCTTTGGTGCGTCCCGGTGTGACGGTGGTCATCTCGCCGCTTATCGCGTTGATGCGCGATCAGGTGCGCGGCCTACGTGAGGCGGGCGTCGAAGCGGGGGCTTTGACTTCGGGCAACACCCAAGAGGAAACAGACGCGGTTTGGGCCGGTCTCGAGGCGGGAACGCTCAAGCTGCTTTATATGGCGCCCGAACGGCTTGCCGCCGGTGGGGTGCCACAGCTTCTCACGCGGATCGGTGTCAATCTCATTGCGGTGGACGAGGCCCACTGTGTGAGCCAATGGGGCCATGATTTCCGTCCGGATTACCTCAGGATCGGGGAATTGCGCCGTGCGCTGGGCGCACCTCTTGCTGCCTTTACCGCCACTGCGGATGCCGAAACACAGGCCGAAATCGTTGAAAAGCTTTTCGACGGCAAAGCGCCCGAGACGTTCCTTCGCGGTTTTGATCGCCCGAACATCCATTTTTCATTCGCGGTCAAAGATAGCCCGCGCAAACAGATCCTCGGCTATGCCGCGGCACGCAAAGGCCAGAGCGGGATCGTCTATTGCGGAACCCGCGCCAAGACCGAAGGCATTTCCGCCGCCTTGAACGAAGCAGGTCATAGCGCGTGTTTTTATCACGGCGGGATGGAGGCCGAGGATCGGCGTAGCGTCGAAGCACGGTTCCAGAAGGAAGAGGGACTCATCGTTGTCGCCACAGTCGCCTTTGGTATGGGTATCGACAAGCCCGATATCCGTTGGGTTGCCCACGCCGATTTGCCGAAATCTATCGAGAGTTATTACCAAGAGGTCGGCCGCGCGGGCCGTGATGGCGCACCTGCCGAGGCGTTCACGCTCTTTGGCCCCGAAGATATCCGTTACCGCCGTCAGCAGATCGACGAGAGCCTTGCGCCACAGGATCGGAAAATGGCGGATCACGCACGGCTCAATGCACTTTTGGGTTTGGCCGAGGCTTTGGAGTGTCGCCGCAAAACGCTCCTTGGGTATTTCGGCGAAGAGGCCGTGCCTTGTGGGAACTGTGATCTTTGCGACAAGCCCGCCGAGATTTTCGATGCGACGACCCCAGTGCGCATGGCGCTTTCCGCAGCGCTTCGCACGGGCGAGAGCTTTGGCGCTGGTCATCTAATCGAAATCCTCCTTGGTGCAACCAACGACCGAATTCTGGAGCGCGGGCACGACAGTCTCCCGACGTTTGGTGTCGGCAAGGAATTCGACCGCAAACAATGGCAGGCGATCTTTCGTCAGATGATGGGGCACGATTTGCTCAGGCCCGATCCCGAGCGCCATGGCGGCTTGCGGATGACCGAACGGGCACGCCCGATTTTGCGTGGAGAAGAAAGCGTTCACCTGCGCCGTGATACGATCCGCGCGGCCAAGAACGGGAACGTCGTCCGCACCTTGGTGAGCGAAGAGGATGCGCCGCTTTTGTCGGCGCTCAAAGCCAAGCGACGTGCATTGGCCGAGGCCGCGGACGTCCCCGCCTATATCATCTTCACCGACAAAACCCTGATCGAGATGGCACAGGCGAGACCGAAAACCTTGGATGATTTTGCAAAGGTGGGCGGTGTCGGGTCAAAGAAGCTCGAGCGATACGGCAAAGACTTTCTCGAAGTCATCGCGGGCGATGTCGCAGAACTCCATCCTGCGCGCCGCAAACTTGCGGGGCGGGGAGAAGGGTCGCTTTATGACCGGCTGCTTGCGGTTCAAGCGGATTTGAGCCGTGGCGAGGATGGCTCGGGCAAGCCGATGTCCTGCACCGCCTCGATGCTCGCCAAGGTCGCACAGGTCAAGCCGCGCGATCTCGGGACTTTGGAGCGGCTCTTGGGCGCGCGTTATGCCGAGCGGTTCGGCCCCGCTTTTCTCGAAGTCCTCAAGGAGGCGTCCTGATCAGGCGAAATAGTCTGAGAGGATGCGGGTATAGATCGACTTGAGCTGCCCGATCTGTGCCACTTCGACCCGTTCGTCGACCGAGTGCATGGTTTTGCCAACGAGCCCGAATTCGACCACAGGGCAATGGTCTTTCATAAACCGCGCATCCGAAGTTCCGCCCGAGGTCGATAGCTCGGGGGTTCGTCCCAATTCGGCTTTGACCGCTTTGGCGACCAAGTCCGAGAGCTCGCCCGGCGGGGTGAGAAAACTTTCGCCCGAGACTTTGACGGAGAGAGCGATCTTGACGCCGAAGCTTTTTGCGACGTCATCGACCTCTGACTGGAGCCAGTCGATAAGCGATGCACCGCTATGAAGATCGTTAAAACGGATGTTCACAGTGGCGCGGGTTTGTGCAGGTATCACGTTTGTTGCAGGGTTGCCCGTATCCACGGTCACGATCGCAAGGGTAGAGGGATCGAAATGATCCGAGCCTTGGTCGAGCTCGTGCGAGGCAAGCCGATCCATCAATCGCATCAACGCGGGGATCGGATTGTTGGCGCGATGGGGATAGGCGGAATGGCCTTGCGTGCCCGTCACCGTGAAAAAGGCAGTGAGCGATCCGCGGCGTCCTACTTTCATCATTTCGCCCATCTCGTTGGGGCTTGTCGGTTCACCGACGAGGCAAACGCTCATTTGTTCGCCCGCTTCTTTCATATAGTCGAGAAGGGCGACTGTTCCGTCCGTCGCGTCCCCCTCTTCATCACCTGTGATCGAAATGGCTATGGCACCATCGGGTGGTGTTTGCTGCACAAAATCAATGGCTGCCGCTACGAATGCCGCGACACCCGATTTCATGTCGGTTGAACCGCGGCCATAGAGAAAGCCGTCTTTGATTTCTGCGCCAAAGGGATCGACGGTCCAAGCGGCAGCATCCCCGATCGGCACCACATCGGTGTGGCCGTTGAACCCGAAGGTGCGATTGGCGCCTTTTCGGCCCCAACGCGCATAAAGGTTCGATGTTCCGTTTCGGTCGACCCGCGTGCAGTCGAAGCCTGCCTCGGTGAGTAGCTCCTCGAGAAGCACAAGTGCTCCGCCCTCGTCGGGAGTGACAGAAGGACAACGGACAAGGCGTGCGGTGAGGTCGACAGGATCGATGGGCATGGTCATGGCGGGCTCCTTTGGATCACTGGCTAATCCCAGCGGGGGCGAAATTCAACGGTCGAGAGCATTTTCCTACTGTTCCCACAGGGACACAGTTTTCCACTTTGCGACGGACCTTTAAAAAACGTTTACCCCGAAAGGATAGTTAGTATATCCTATTTATAAATAAAATGCCGAGGCAGGCGCTGACCCAAAATGTGGTCGTGATTGAGCAGTCAGTCACAGTAATTAGAAAACGGGCAAAGATCCGTTCGGGACAGTGTGTGCACTCGGTCAAAAAGACTGAGGCAGTTAAATGGCGACAGGTGCTGAGCTTAACTACAATCGAGGTGCGTCTGCGACGCAGATGGCCGAAACCATTTTCGGCAACGACGTCCAGATTGTCGGGGCCACTTACTCGGGTGCGCGCAACAGTTCCGCCATTTATTCAGGCGGCGACACGATTTCACCTGATGCCACGCCCTCGGACACGGGTCTAATCCTTTCGACGGGTGACGTTCGCGATTTCACCCAGTCGAGCGGTGATCCGAACAGGAGCGCGAGCACCTCTTCGGATATGAACCCTTTCGGAACGGGTGGCGACGCGGACTTCAACGCGCTTGCAGGCACCCAGACCTATGACGCCGCGATCCTCGAAGTCGATTTCATTCCGACGACGAATTACCTTTCGATGCAATTCGTCTTTGCCTCGGAAGAATACCCCGAATACGTCAGTTCGATTTTCAACGATATCGTCGGCGTGTGGTCGAACGGTGTTTATGTCCCGCTTTCGGTGGGGAATGCCTCTATCGGCGGTATCAACCAGACGAACACAAGCAACCTCTATATCGACAACACAGGGGATGCCTATAACACCGAGATGGACGGTTTCACCGTCACGATGACGCTCGAAATCCCTGTGATTCCGGGTCAGGTGAACACGCTCAAGATCGGTATCGCCGATGTCGGCGACTCTGGCTACGACTCGAACCTTTTGATTGCCGCCAACTCGGTTCAGGGTGCGGTGCTCGTCAACGATGACGATTTCACCATTGCGCCGAACCAGACCAAGACGTTCGACGTTCTGGCCAACGACGTGAACCAGTCGGGCGGGTCGCTGACGATCACCCATATCAACGGTATCGCGGTCACCGCAGGCAGCACGGTCACGCTCAGCACGGGCCAAGTCCTCACGCTCAATGCCGACGGCACCATCACCGTGGTCAATGACGCCGATATCGAGGATTTCTCCTTTACCTATACCGGCAGCGGCACCACCGGAGGTTCGGGCAATACCCAAAGTGATACGGGTATCGTCACGATCACGTCGATCCCTTGTTTCGTGGCCGGAACATTGATCCGCACCCCAGAGGGCGATCGACCTGTGGAAAGTCTCAAGCCCGGTGATCTAGTGATGACCTATGACGACGGTCCCCAGCCTCTCCGCTGGATCGGTCGACGGGTGGTTCCCGCCGAGGGCAAACTCGCTCCGATCAAGATCCGCCGCGGAACCTTCGGCAAACACGGGACTTTGCTCGTTTCGCCCCAGCACCGCATCTTGGTCCGTGATGTTCTTGCTGAACTCATGTTCGCAGAGCGCGATGTCCTCGTAAAAGCGCGTGATCTGGTCAACGGCGGTTCCGTCAAGATCATGGAGGGCGGAGAAGTCGAATACATCCATCTTCTGTTCGACACCCATCAAGTGATCTTTTCCGAAGGGCTTGCGACCGAGAGCTTTTTGCCTGGTCCGCAGACCACATCGCTCTTTGAAAAAGAGATCGTGGAAGAAATCGTTTCGATCTTTCCTGAACTCGATCCCATGACGGGGGCGGGGTATGGCCCTTCTGCGCGTCTGACACTCAAGGAATACGAAGCGCGCACCCTTCTGGCAGTTGCGGCATAGGGGGTAAAGATGGGCTGGATTGGGTTAAGCGATTGTCATTCTGCTGTTTTTCGTCGTGGCGGGCTTCAAGAGAGCGCAACGCCGACGATCGGCGCGCCTGTCGATCAGATGCTGGCGAACGGGTCTTTCTGGATCGAGTTCAATGCCCATGTCGATCAGACGCGGCACAATATTTTGAAGTATGGCGCACGAGACCCCGATGTCAGCGGTCTGACCATCAGTCTTGAACCCGATGCCACCATCACCGTCATGATCGGCAAGGGCGAGCGCTACGAGTCTTTCTGCCTGCCGACGGATCTTGATGGCCGCGAGAACAGCGTTCTGTTGGGCATTTCGTGGTGCCTTGGAACCCGAACGATCAATCTCGCAATGTTTTCACCCGATACGGGACATTTCCATCACGCAGAGCTGCGCGGGATCGTGCCGTTGACCACGCGCGATTGGCGCCGCGTGATCGAGTCGCATCATCATACCCAAGTCGATCCTTCGGTGAATTTCTGGGCTGTTTCGGACGTGGTCGAGCCGTTCGGTATCTCGGCAACCTTCGGCGCGAATTGCTGGGTTGAAACTCCGCGTGGACGGACCGCCGTTGCCGATTTGCGCCCCGGCCAATTCATCAAAACCATCGACGGGGATCTTGCGCAAATACGCTGGATCGGAAGTCAGGTTCTGCCGGCACGTGGCCGTTTTACCCCGCATCTCATTCGCGCTCCCTATTTTGGGGCGGAACATGACATCGTGATGTCCGCAGAGCAAGGACTTTGCTTGCAAGGCTCTGAAATCGAATATGTTTTCGGTCTGGAAAAAGTGGGTGTCCGCGTGTCGCAAATGCAAAACACGCGTTCGATCCTACCTGTCAAAGGCGTGCCTACAGTCGAATACCACCAACTTTTGCTTGATCGCCCCGCCATCTTTTCCGTCAGCGGGGTGAATGTAAGCGGACTTGATACTTGGATACACACGAGCGATCCGACAACTCTTCGACATTCGCTGATCCGTGACCTGCCTCACGAGCTGATTCCCGCCTTTGAACCGATGGAGATGTATCAGCTCAAGCCGTTTGAATCGGCGTCGTTGAACCGCTGATCACTCTTTGTCGAAGAAGGGTGTCATCTGGGCAATGATGACGGAATTCTCGTCCAAGGCTCTTTGCATAAGCTCTTGTTCTTCTTCGTCAATGTCATGCCCTTCGGCAAGTCGCTCTTCGAGGGTGCCGTAGCCCGAGACATCGAGAGGCGCGAGGTCTGCCTGCTTGAGGATGGCCACTGTCTCGCGCACGGCCTCGGCCTCGTCGACGCCGCTCGAGTAGCACATCAAAGCCGCACCCGTTGCCCCATCAGGAAGACCGTCGCCCTCTTTACGGCCGACTTCGACGAGCAATGTGTAGACCTGCTGCTTTTTGGGGGCCTTGGTCATCTCTTGGTATCCTTTAGAGGTATATAAACTAGCCGCATTACATAGCCACATGACCGCACGGGTCAGGGCATGCATCGACCAAATGGGTTATCTTAAAAGGATACTAGGGAAAAGATGTTATGGCTTTCGATCTTCAAATCACCACTGACCTCACCATCAAGGCTCCGGGCGTGCTTGGCTGCACCCTGATCGATACGCCGAATGGTCTCGTCCGCGCCGAGCGTCTTTCGGCGGGTGATCTTGTTATGACCCGCGACCATGGCGCGCTTCCCCTGACTTCGGCCGTGCTCAATCGCCGCCCTGCGGTCGACATGGCTGCGCCGATCCTGATCAACGCCGGCGCTTTCGGCGATCATGACGACATCACCGTTGCACCCGGCCAGCGCATCCTCGTCGAGTCGGGCGCTGCCGAGTTGTTCTTTGGCGAGCTCGAGGTTCTGGTCGAAGGTAACCACCTTTTGGGTTCGGCCTATGTGCGCCAGCTTCCTTCTGCGCCGATGGTCACCTATGTGCAGCTCGTCTGCGCCCATCCCGAATTGATTGAAGCGAACGGGCTTGTCATTGAAAGCTGTGTTGCAGCCGATGTGCCGCGTGTCGCCGTTGAAGGCGAGAACCGCGATCGTGAAGAGAGCGCCCGTTTGGTGCTTCGTCATCACGAAGCCGATGTTCTCGTGCACGGGATCGAAGCCTACGCCTAAGGTGGACCTATCCGAAAGAGAGCCGAATACTACCTTCGCTTTCTGGTAGAGTGACCCTCCACTTTGTAGCCTAATTCTTGAGACGCTTACTCGCCCCATTCCGACCTTGGTCCGCCAAGGTCAACGGGTAAGTCGCTTCAGTCTTTCAACGCTGGTGGCCGGATCTCCGTCCCGGTTGCCAACATCACTTCCCCAACCCGCAGTTTCTAACTGCGGGTTTTTTTTTCTTTGTGACCCGAGCAAACAAAAAGCCCGACCGTTTCAAACGATCGGGCTTCAAAATGTCGGTGGTGCGTAAAATCAGTCGCGGAGAAGTTCGTTGATGCCCGTCTTGGAGCGGGTCTTTTCATCGACGCGCTTTACGATCACCGCGCAATAGAGGTTGATCCCGTTCTTGGAGGGCATCGATCCTGCGACCACGACGGAATAGGGCGGCACTTCGCCATACATGACTTCGCCTGTCTCGCGGTCGACGATCTTGGTCGACTTGCCGATGAAGACGCCCATACCGAGCACCGAACCCTCACGAACGATACAGCCTTCGACGACCTCGGAGCGGGCACCGATAAAGCAGTTGTCTTCGATGATCGTCGGGCCTGCCTGCATCGGCTCCAGAACGCCGCCGATGCCGACGCCACCCGAGAGGTGCACGTTTTTGCCGATCTGGGCGCAAGAGCCAACCGTTGCCCATGTATCGACCATCGTGCCTTCGTCGACATAGGCGCCGAGATTCACGAACGACGGCATGAGCACAACGCCTTTGGCGATGAATGCGGACTTGCGGACAACGGCGTTCGGAACAGCGCGGAACCCTGCGCCGCGGAATTCGTTCTCGCCCCAGCCTTTGAACTTGCTGTCGACCTTGTCCCACCAGTTATGACCCTGCGGGCCACCTTCGTGGAGTTCCATATCCTTGATGCGAAAGCCGAGAAGCACGGCCTTCTTGGCCCATTGGTTCACGTGCCAATCGCCGTTTGCCTGTTTCTCGGCCACGCGAAGCGACCCGCTGTCGAGAGCATTCAGTGTTTCTTCGATTGCTTCACGGGTTTCACCCGTGGTTGCGGGGGTAATCGTATCGCGTGCGTCCCACGCGGCTTCGATTGCGGCTTCGAGTTGGGCATTCGACATGAAAGCTCTCCGGTTTACCTTTGGTCCTGAATTTGAAAAGGCTATAGACCGAAAAACACCACTTGAGCAATGCAAGGCATAAGCAATGGCAACGAAAGACAGACGGCACCCTCTGCGGCACAGCAACGAAGACAGCGCAGCGGTCGAGCATCTTCCCGATACGCCCCAAACACGTTCGCCCACGTATCGACTTGCCTTCAACGACACGGACTTCATGTGCCGTGATGACCTCCGGCCTGTGCGGCTCCAGCTCGAACTTCTCAAGCCGCAGCTCGGCATGGACGAAGAAGGGATCGAGTCCACCATTGTGTTGTTCGGTGGCGCCCGTATCCCCGAGCCCGCGAACAAGTCAAAGGCCCGCACCAAGACGCTTGCCGACTTGTCGGTCTATTACGAGGAGGCGCGCCGATTTGCCCGCCTTATGACTGAACAATCCATGGCCGATGGCGGGCGCGAGAATGTGATCGTGACGGGTGGCGGCCCCGGTGTCATGGAGGCCGGTAATCGCGGCGCACATGAGGCGGGAGGCCAATCCATTGGTCTGAACATTGTTCTTCCCCATGAACAGGCGCCGAACAAATATGTGACGCCCGAGCTTTGCTTCAACTTCCATTACTTTGCGATCCGCAAAATGCATTTCCTGATGCGTGCGCGGGCGATCTGCGTCTTTCCTGGGGGCTTCGGGACACTCGACGAGATGTTCGAGGCCCTCACACTGATCCAGACGGGGCGGATGGAACAGGTGCCGTTCCTGCTCTTCGGGCGTTCGTTCTGGGAAAGCATCATCAACTGGAAAGCTCTTGCCGAAGCGGGCACGATTTCCGAAGAAGACCTCAAGCTGTTCCGATTTGTCGAAACGGCAGAAGAAGCAATCGAAGCGATCGCGACCTGGCAAGGAAAAGGTCAGAAGCGCGGCGTAATTCCGGGGCGGTGATGCATAAGGCAATTGTAGTTATGGGCGTGTCGGGCTGCGGCAAATCTTCGGTCGGAGCCGCGATTGCGACGCAGCTTGGCGGTGTTTACGTCGACGCGGACGATCTACATGGTCCCGAAAACGTGGCGCATATGGCGGCGGGCAAGGCGCTCACCGACGAGATGCGCTGGCCTTGGCTTGATCGCTGCGTGGACGAGGTGAACAGGCTACGCAAAACGACGCCGACCGTGCTTGCCTGTTCGGCGCTCAAAAAGACCTATCGCGACCACCTGCGGCAAGGGATCGAAGGACTTGCAGTCGTCTATCTGGATGCGGACCGTGATCTTGTGCTGGAGCGCATGTCGAAGCGCGAGGGGCACTATATGCCCGTTTCGCTTCTCGATAGCCAATTCGCGACACTCGAAGTGCCGAACGTGCAAGAAAGCGTGGTCTTTGTCGGAATTGATGGGGCAGTGGAGGACATCGCCAAGAACGCCCTCCACCAGCTTTTGATCAAGGCTTCTTGATCCAAGCGCCGTCCGCTTTGCTGCTTTCCTGACAGGCGGAGATGAACCACATCCCGTCAAGGCCCGAGGTGATATCGGGAAGCAGAGCGCCGTCACCCGAACCGCGGATAAGGTCAGCAGCATCATTATAGATGTTGGCAAAGCCTTCGAGATAGCCTTCGGGGTGACCCGGAGGAATGCGGGTCCAGTTGCCTGCACCGCCACCAAGTCCCGCGCCGCCGCGTGTGATGAGCTGTTTCGGCTCACCAAACTTGGCAAAGGTCATGACGTTGGGGTTCTCTTGGTTCCACTCGATCCCGCCCTTGTCGCCATAGATGCGGAGGGAGAGGCCGTTCTCTTTGCCCACGGCAACCTGAGAGGCCCAGAGCATTCCGCGCGCGCCGCCTTCGAAACGCAGCATGATATGCGCGTTATCATCGACGCGGCGACCGTCCACCATCGAGTGAAGTTCGGCAAGAAGCGCCTCGGTCTTGAGCCCCGTCACAAAGGACAAAAGGTTGAAGGCATGGGTGCCGATGTCACCGATTGCGCCGCCTCCCGCCTTGGCGGGATCGGTGCGCCATTCGGCCTGTTTGTTCGAAGGGTCAGCCGCCTCGGTGAGCCAGTCTTGTGCATATTCGGCCTGAACGATGCGGATCTTGCCCAAATCGCCACGGGCAACCATCTCGCGGGCCTGACGGATCAGCGGATAGCCGGTGTAGTTGTGGGTCAGGATGAACCGCGCCTTGGACTTTGCCACGGCATCCTTGATCGCCGCCGCATCCTCGGCCGTTGCGGCCAAGGGCTTGTCGCAGATCACATTGATGCCTGCGTTGAGAAAGGCAATCGCGGGGCCTGCGTGCATGTGGTTCGGGGTGACGATGGCAACGGCTTCGATCCCGTCGGGTCGTGCGGCCTCGGCTTTGGCCATCTCCTCATACGAGGCATAGGACCGATCCGCAGCAATCCCGAGCTCTACCGCACTTGCCGCCGCGCGTTCGGGGTTCGAAGAAAGCGCACCTGCGACAAGCTCGAATTTGCCGTCGATGCGCGCTGCAATGCGGTGGACGGCGCCGATGAATGCACCTTGTCCGCCGCCTACCATTCCAAGTCTGACTTTGCTCATAGTCCCAACATTCCTTTGATCTGTGCTTCATCCCGCTCTGCGCCCGCGAAGTCGTCAAAGGCTTTGCCTGTGACTTCGATCAGATGCTTGGAGATAAAGGGTGCGCCTTCTGCTGCACCTTGCTCGGGTGATTTGATGCAGCATTCCCACTCAAGCACGGCCCAGCTGTCATATCCATATTGGGTTAGCTTCGAGAAAATGCCGCCGAAATCCACCTGACCGTCGCCAAGGCTGCGGAAGCGGCCCGCACGGTTGGTCCAGTTCTGATAGCCCGAATAGACGCCCTGGCGGCCTGTCGGATTGAATTCGGCATCCTTCACATGGAAGGCATTGATGCGGTCGTGATAGATGTCGATGAACGCCAGATAGTCGAGCTGCTGGAGCACGAAGTGCGAAGGGTCATAATTGATCATTGCGGCTTCGTGACCGCCGCAGGCATCGACGAACATCTCGAAGGTTGCGCCGTCGAACACGTCTTCACCGGGGTGAATTTCGAATCCGATGTCCTGACCGTTGTCCTTGTAGTGGTTCAGGATCGGGGTCCAGCGGCGACCAAGCTCGGCAAAGGCCTCTTCGATGAGACCCGCGGGGCGCTGCGGCCACGGATAAAGGAACGGGAAGGCGAGGGAGCCTGTAAAGGACACTGTGTGCTTGAGGCCCAATTTGCGCGATGCAACGGCGGCCTTTTTCATCTGGTCGATGGCCCATTCGGTGCGGGCCTTGGGGTTGCCGTGCACTTCTTTGGGCGCAAAAGCGTCAAAGGCGCTGTCATAGGCGGGATTCACCGCGACAAGCTGACCCTGAAGGTGTGTCGAAAGCTCGGTGATCTCTACGCCTGCATCGGCGCAAATGCCTTTGATTTCATCACAATAGGTATCGCTGCTTGCTGCTTTGTCGAGATCGAAGAGATGACCGACAAAGGTCGGGATCTGGACACCTTTGTAGCCAAGCCCTGCGGCCCATTTGGTGATGCCTTCCAACGTATTGAATGGGGCTTTATCCCCTGCGAATTGCGCCAAAAAGAGCGCTGGGCCCTTAATTTGCGTAGCCATAAGTCTCTCCTAGATTTTGAAGTTATTCCCCGAAGTCGGCCAACGTCGGGACATCGAGATGCTGCAAGGGTTTCTTATCGGGCTCCCTGATCGCGCGGATCGCGGCATGCGCCAGCCGTTGCCCGACGGCATCCACATTCTCCGGAAGGACGATAATCTTGTCTCGGAACAGCTTGAGTACCGGAACCGATTCTTTTCCGACAAGATCGATTTCCTTACCGACGGTCCGTCCATCTGCTTCTACGGCAGCGGCGGCAGCCAATGTGCCGTTGGTGGAACCACATACGATACCATCGATGTCAGGTCGCTTGCGGAATAGGTCCACCAGATAGTTCTGCATGCGAACCATAGGCTCGTCGCTCGTGATCTCTTGGATCACAAAAAAGTCTATACCTGCTTCGCGCGCGCGGTTGGCCCCACCAAGCACCATCTCGCGGGCATAGTTATGCTCGAGCGGAGGCGCCAGCATGGCAATCGATTTACGGCCATTCTGGACAAGTTTTTGGATCGCAAGATCGCCATAGGCCGTGTTGTCGAAATCGACATAGGGATGCTCTGCGCACCATTGGCTCCGACCGTGTGTCGCAAAGGGAAAGTTATGTTCCATCAGGTATTTTACCCGCGGATCATTCGGGCGAACCTGATTCATGATCAAAGCGTCCGCCGACTTTGTCTCGACGATGTAACGAATCGGCTTGAGGATATCTTCGTCGGGAAAGAAGGGCGTCACGATGAGATGGTAGGGGGTGTTCCGAAGCTCTGCCGCAAGAGACGAGATCAATCTTGCCGTGTGGTTCATCATGTCGTGGTCGGTCGACAAAACAAGGCTGATGACGTTGGTTCGCCCCGTCCGGAGCCTCACTCCAGCGCGATTCGGCACATAGCCGATTGCATCTGCAATAGAGCGGATAAATTGCTTGGTATCGAATCCGATGTCGGGCGCATCGTTCAATGCGCGGGATACAGTAGGGACGGCCAATCCGCTGAGTCGCGAGATTGTTTTGAGCGTCGGCTTGTCTCCTGATGCTGCAAGAGCGAGTTCTTCGGGATCAATTTCGCGCCGTATTGCCAAGTCCACTTCTCCCCTTTGTCTTCTGGCATTTTTTAGCTTGCCGCTGTGTCGGTGCCTATTTTTTAAACACAGGATTTTCAATCCTTTCTGCGCTGCGGCGAACGATAGTTCTGGATTATCCTCACTTTCTTTTCAAATATTTCTTGCACCATCTTTCTATAACGTTATAGAAATTTCTACAACGATTTAGCTTAGGGAGGTAAAAATCGTGAAACTGACAACCAAACTGCTCGCTGCGTCCGCAATTGTTAGCGCAACCACCGTCGGTGCAACCGAACTCGAAGTAACCCATTGGTGGACTTCGGGTGGTGAAGCCGCTGCTGTTGCCGAACTCGCAAAGGCGTTCGACGCTTCGGGCGACAAGTGGATCGACGGCGCAATCGCCGGTTCGGGCGGCACCGCTCGTCCGATCATGATCAGCCGTATCACCGGCGGTGACCCGATGGGTGCGACCCAGTTCAACCACGGCCAGCAGGCCCTTGAACTCGTCGAAGCCGGTCTGATGCTCGACCTCACCGATGTCGCAGAAGCCAACAACTGGAAAGACGTGATTTTCCCGTCGTCGCTGCTCGACGCCTGCACCATCGACGGCCGCATCTACTGTGCGCCCGTAAACATCCACTCGCCCGAGTGGCTCTGGCTCTCGAACAAGGTCTACGAAGATCTCGGTCTTCCCGTTCCGACCAACTGGAACGAATTCGTAGCTTCGGCTGACGCTGTTCGCGCAGCTGGTAAAGTTCCGCTCGCACTCGGCAACCAGCCCTGGCAGTCGAACCTCGCATTCGGTGCAATGCAGGTTGCAGTTGCCGGTCTCGACAACTGGAAAGCCGTCAACATGGACAAGAACATGGACGTAGCAGCCGGTGCTGAATACGCCGCCGTGTTCAAGGCTGCTGCCGACGCTCGCGCGCTCGCAGTCGGCTCGAACGTTCAGGACTGGAACCAGGCAACCAACCTCGTCATCACCGATCAGGCCGGCGGCCAGATCATGGGTGACTGGGCACAGGGTGAATTCCAGGTTGCTGGCGAAGTTGCAGGCACCGACTACACCTGTCTTCCGGGTCTCGGTCTGAATGCTTACCTCTCCACCGGCGGTGACGCATTCTACTTCCCGAAGCTTGACGATGCAGACAAGGAAGCCGCTCAGAAGCGTCTTGCCGCCCTGCTCGTAGCGCCGGAAACCCAGGTTGCCTTCAACCTCAAGAAGGGTTCGCTCCCGATCCGTGGCGACGTTGACCTTTCGGCTGCAAACGACTGCATGAAGAAGGGCCTCGAGCTCCTCGCTGCAGGTAACGTGATGCCGTCGGGCGACATGCTCTGGACCCCGGACACCCAGAAGCAGGTAGAAGACCTCATGGTTGAATTCTGGATGACCGATCTGGCTCCGGAAGTCGCTCACGAGCGTTGGGTCGACATCATCAGCAACAACTAAGTCTAGGGACTGAAATTGGGCCATCCTTTCCATAAGGGTGGCCCTTTTTGTCAAAAATGTTCCGAATGACGAGGGGCACGGGATGTCTACAAAACCTATGGGCGCACGTATGCTGCGCAACTTAAACGCCAAGATCGCAGCACTGCCGATGATTGCCACGGCAATTGTTGTGTTCCTCGGCGGGACGATCTGGTCGGTGGTCTATTCTTTCACCGGATCAAAACTTCTTCCGAAATTCAAATTTGTCGGACTTCAGCAATACGAGCGTCTCTGGGGCAACAGCCGCTGGGTGATCTCGATCGAGAACCTCTTCTGGTATGGTTTCTTTGCGCTGGTCTTCACGATTTCGATCGGCTTTCTGCTTGCTGTTCTCTTGGATCAAAAGATCCGCTTCGAGAGCGCTTTCCGCACCATTCTGCTTTATCCTTTCGCACTTTCTTTCATCGTGACGGGTCTTGTTTGGCAGTGGCTTCTGAACCCCGAGCTCGGCATCCAAGGCATCGTGCGCGGCATGGGTTGGGAGAGCTTTACCTTCGACCCCCTTTACACGCCTGAACTTGTTCTGGTCGGGCTTCTCATGGCCGGTCTTTGGCAGAGCACGGGCTTTGTGATGTGCATCATGTTGGCGGGTCTGCGCGGCATCGACGAAGACATCTGGAAAGCATCGCGCGTCGACGGCATCGCCAAATGGAAGACCTATCTCTTCGTCGTCATTCCGATGATGCGCCCCGTGTTCATCACTACACTCGTGATCGTGGCTTCGGGCATCATCAAACTCTACGATCTCGTGGTTGCTATGACCTCGGGTGGTCCGGGTAACGCAAGCCAAGTGCCCGCCATGTATGTCTATGACTACATGTTCCAGGCTCAGAACCTCGGTCAGGGCCTCGCGGCGTCGACCATGATGCTCCTGAGCGTTCTCATTGTCCTAATTCCTTGGGCCTATCTCGAATTCGGAGGCAAGAAACATGGCTGACGCGACCACAAACCTTTTGGACGGCCCGAGCGGTCCCAAGCCGCGCCGCAAGTTTTCGCGCCGCAACATCATGCTCTACGGCATTCTTGCCATGGTCTGCATCTATTATGTGGTGCCGCTTTGGGTGATGGTTATGACCTCGCTCAAGGGGATGCCTGAAATCCGCATGGGCAATATCTTTGCTCCGCCCGTTGAGGTGACCTTCCAGCCTTGGGTAAAAGCATGGGCAGAGGCCTGCACGGGACTCAACTGTGACGGTCTGAGCCGTGGCTTCTGGAACTCGGTCCAGATCATGGTGCCTTCGGTCATCATCTCGATCGCAATCGCATCGGTAAACGGCTACGCGCTTGTGAACTGGAAGTTCAAAGGCTCGGAAGTCTTCTTTACCATCCTGATCTTCGGGAGCTTTATCCCCTATCAGATCATGCTTTACCCGATCGTTATCCTGCTTCGCGAAATGGGGATTTACGGCACACTCTGGGGGCTTGTCCTTGTGCACTCGATCTTCGGGATGCCGATCCTGACGCTCCTGTTCCGCAACTACTTCACCTCGGTTCCCGAGGAGCTGTTCAAAGCGGCGCGTGTCGACGGCGCGGGGTTCTGGGGCATTTACTTCCGTATCATGCTTCCGATGTCTCTGCCGATCTTCGTTGTGGCGATCATCCTTCAGGTGACGGGTATCTGGAACGACTTCCTCTTTGGTGTCGTCTTTACCAAGCCCGATCTCTATCCGATGACCGTGCAGCTCAATAACATCGTGAACTCCGTACAGGGTGTGAAGGAATACAACGTCAACATGGCTGCAACCATGCTGACCGGTCTTGTCCCCCTCTTCGTCTACTTTGTCTCCGGCAAACTCTTCGTGCGCGGCATTGCCGCCGGCGCAGTGAAAGGCTGATCTGAAATGAACACTGAAAACTACTCCGTCCAGATCAAGGACCTCGATCTCAACTTTGGCGCCGTAAAGGTTCTCAAGGGTCTCAACCTCGATATCGAACAGGGCGAGTTCGTCGTTCTGCTCGGCTCTTCGGGGTGCGGTAAATCCACGCTTCTGAACTGTATCGCAGGTCTTCTCGAAGTCTCTGCGGGCCAGATCCACATTCAGGGCAAAAACGTCACTTGGGCAGAACCCAGTGATCGGGGCATCGGCATGGTGTTCCAGTCCTATGCGCTCTATCCGCAGATGACCGTAGAAGGGAACCTGTCGTTCGGTCTCAAGAACGCCAAAATCCCCGCCGACGAGATCAAGCGGCGCGTTGCCCGTGCAGCCGAGATCCTTCAGATCGAACCCCTGTTGAAGCGTAAACCTGCTGCTCTTTCGGGTGGTCAGCGTCAGCGTGTGGCCATCGGTCGTGCGCTTGTGCGTGACGTGGACGTGTTCCTCTTCGACGAACCGCTCTCGAACCTTGATGCCAAGTTGCGCACCGACCTGCGCGTCGAGATCAAGCGTCTGCACCAGCAGCTCAAGAACACGATGATCTATGTGACGCACGACCAGATCGAAGCCATGACGCTTGCTGACCGCATCGCGATCATGAAAGGCGGTCTGATCATGCAGCTTGGCTCGCCCGACGAGATCTACAACCGTCCGCAGTGCATCTATGTGGCCGACTTTATCGGCTCGCCCTCGATGAACTTCTTCGACGGTCAGTTCGAGAACGGCGTGTTCACGAATGCCGATCTTACGGTTCCGATGACCGGCTATGACTATGTGTCGGCCAACACTGCCGCTTGCACTGCTGTTCTGGGTATTCGCCCCGAGCATATCGTCACGGGCGAGCTTGTGAACTCTGCGCCGATCCAGCTCGATAGCGTGGTCGAAATCGTCGAACCCATGGGCGCCGATACGCTTGTCTATGCCAAGGTCGGTTCGAGCTCGGTCCGCATCCGTATGGACGGCCAGGCCCGCGTAAGCCCGGGTGATGAGCTCAAGATCGGTGTCGATGCCTCGCGCGCGTCGCTCTTTGATAAAACATCTGAACAACGTCTATAAGACAATCCAGAAAGGACTCGGCTATGCCGAACATTTCGTTCCAACTGTTCTCGACCCGCGAATTTCCGGTCGATGAAACACTCGGTCTCTTGCAAAAGACGGGTATCAAGGAAGTAGAGGGCTTCGGCCCCTACTATGATGATCCTGCCGCGACCAAAGCCAAGCTTGACGCCCACGGGCTTTCGATGCCGACAGGTCATTTCAGCCTCGATATGGTTGAAAAAGAGCCTGCGCGCACGATCGAGGTTGCCAAAACCATCGGCGTCGAAGCCGTGATCGTCCCCTATATCATGCCCGACGACCGTCCGAAAAATGCTGCCGAATGGAAAGCCTTTGGCGAGCGTCTGGCAAAAATCAGCGAACCGATCCGCGCAGCAGGGCTCCAGTTCGGCTATCACAACCACGACTTCGAATTCTTTGCTCTCGAAGACGGTTCGCTTCCCATTGATCACATCGTGAACGCCTCCGAGCATATCAAGATCGAGCTCGACCTGTGCTGGGTATTCGTGGCCAAGCATGATCCCGTCGCATGGATCAACAAGCTTGCCGATCGTTTGATCTCGGTGCACGTCAAGGACCGCGCACCCGAAGGCGAAGCCACCGACGAAAGCGGCTGGGCCGATGTTGGTCATGGTGTCATCGAATGGCCGCCCATCGTTGCCGCTCTCAAGGACGCAGGCGTTCCGCGTTACGTCATCGAGCACGACAATCCGAACAACCAAGAGCGTTTGATCACACGGTCTTACGCCACTGTCTCCAAATTCTAAGGACTTAGACCCATGGCCAAACTTGGCGTAGGTATCATCGGGTGTGGCAATATTTCGACCACATACCTCAAATATGCTCCCGCGTTCAAAGCGCTGGATCTCAAAGCTGTTGCGGACATCAATATGGAGTCCGCCAACGCCCGTGCCGCCGAATTCGGCGTCAAGGCAATGACTGTGGACGAACTTCTCGCGTCCGACGACATTCAGGTTGTCGTCAACCTGACGATCCCTGCCGCGCACTTCCCGATCACCAAGCGCATTCTTGAATCGGGCAAGCACGCCTATTCGGAAAAGCCGCTGGTTCTGACCCTCGAAGAGGGTGAAGAGCTCCGCCGTATCGCCAATGAAAAGGGTCTTCGCGTCGGTTCCGCGCCTGACACCTTCCTCGGCGGTGCGCATCAGGCAGCACGCGAAGCGATCGACAACGGCAAAACCGGCAAGATCGTCGGCGGCACCTGTCACTTTATGGGTCACGGCATGGAAGCATGGCACCCGAACCCCGACTTCTTCTTCAAGCCCGGTGGTGGCCCGATCCTTGATATGGGTCCGTACTATATCACCAACCTTGTTCAGCTGATCGGGCCTGTAAAGTCGGTCACGGCCATGACTTCGGCCGCGTTCTCGACACGGACGATTGCCAATGGTCCGCGTGACGGCGAAGAGATCACGGTCGAAACTCCGACCAATATCCACGCGCTTCTCGAGTTCCATAACGGTGCCGTTGTGACGGTGGGTGTATCCTGGGATGTGTGGGCGCACCGTCACCCGAACATGGACCTCTATGGCGAGCTGGCTTCGCTCTATGTGCCTGACCCGAACTTCTTTGGCGGCGATGTGACCCTCACGGATTCCAAGGGTGAGAAGCATATCCTCGACCACAAAGGTCATCCGTGGTCGGTCCACAATCAGGAAAACCATCTTGGCGAGCCGATCTCGAACTATCGCTGTGCAGGTCTTGCCGACATGGTTACCGCGATCGAGGAAAACCGTCAGCACCGCTGCAACATCGATCTCGCCGTGCATGTGACCGAAGTGATGACCTCGGTTCTCAAGGCAGGTGCAGAACGCACTTGGGTGGAAATGACCACGACTTGCGAGCGTCCCGATTACATCGGACCGGACGAAGCCAAGGCGATGATGAACTAAGTTTTCCGATATCGGAAAAGCGAAAGGGCCGCTCGAAGGAGCGGCCCTTTGTCTTAGTGACCAAGGCCGGCTTCGGCCTCGATCTGGCGTTTGGATTTGCGCTCCCGCTCGGTCGCAGATTTGAGCTGCCCGCAAGCCGCCATGATATCCTCGCCGCGCGGAGTGCGGATGGGAGAGGCATAGCCCGCCTTGTAGATGATGTCGGCAAAGGCCTCGATCCGCTCCCAGTCGCTGCGTTGATACGGTGCGCCGGGCCATTCGTTGAACGGAATGAGATTGATCTTGGCCGGAACGCCCTTGATCAGCTTTACCAGACGGCGGGCGTCTTCGTCGCTGTCGTTGACGTCCTTGAGCATGACATATTCAAAGGTGATCCGCTCCGAGTTCGAAGCCTTGGGATATTCTTTGAGCGCCTGCATAAGTGTCGCGATGTTCCATTTCTTGTTCACGGGAACAAGCTTGTCGCGGATTTCGTCGGTGGTCGCATGGAACGACACGGCAAGCTGACAACCGATCTCTTCGGCGGTGCGGGCAATCTCGGGCACAACGCCCGACGTCGAAAGAGTTATGCGGCGACGCGAGAGAGAAATACCCTCGGGGTCCATCGCGATCTTCATCGCGTTGCGCACGTTCTCGAAGTTATAGAGCGGCTCGCCCATGCCCATCAGAACGATGTTCGAGAGAAGTCGCTGTTCGTTCTTGGGTGCGCCTTGCTCGGGCCATTCGCCAAGATCGTCGCGGGCCAGCATGACCTGACCGATGATCTCGCCTGCGGTGAGGTTGCGCACAAGCTTTTGTGTGCCCGTATGGCAGAACGAACAGGTCAGCGTGCAGCCCACCTGAGACGATACGCAGAGCGTGCCGCGATCTTCCTCGGGGATATAGACGATCTCGACCTCGTGACCGCCCGCGATCCGAACAAGGTATTTGCGCGTGCCGTCCGCGCTGACCTGACGTGTCACCATCTCGGGAAGCTCGATCACAAAGCTTTCGGCCAGAAGCGCGCGGTAATCTTTGGCAAGGTTGGTCATGGACGCGAAATCGCGCACGCCCCAATGGTAAATCCATTGCCAGATCTGGTTGACGCGCATCTTGGCCTGTTTCTCGGGCGTGCCGATGGCGACCAGCGCATCGCGCATCTCGTCACGGGTCATGCCGACCAGATTGGGCAGACCCTCCGCCAGTTTACGCGGAATGGTCAGAACGTCTTGTGTAATCGGTGCAGTGGCGGTCATGGCAGCAGATCCCTTTGATCAAGGCGGCCTCATATAACATTGACGGGCAGAATCAAAAAGATTCCGCCCGAAAACGAGGTCTAATTTCAAAACTTCACCGTGAACGGTGGAAAACGCTTAGTTACAGCGCTTTTCAGCTTCTTCGACGGTGGCGGTAAAGCCGAGCAGAGAGAAGGTGTCTTTGGTCACGGTGCCGCGTCCCGAACGCGCGGTTGCAACAGCATCAGAGCCACGCTTCATCGCCGCGATGATCTTTGCGTCGTCTTCCGCGCTTGCAGGCCAAGCCCATTCGCCCTCGGTAAAGAGCTCGAACGTTGTGCCACCGATATCAAGCGACACGGTCGAGCCGTTCGCAAAGGGATAACCGCCTGTAAAGGCGACTTGGCCTTTTACGTTCTGCTCGGGGCGATAGAAGACAAAAAGAAGAATGTCGCCACGGCGAGCCGAGACCACATTACCGTCGCGGGTGTTCACCGTTTCTTTGGGCGCGGAAACGCCCCAGCACTCTTTCGGGTTGCTTTCGACAAACACGCTCCAGTCGGTGTTGGCCGCAACGCGGTTGTTCGACTGTTGCGCGATGGCGGGGGTGGTCATGCCAACTGCGGCAGCAAAGCCGAGTGCGGTCAGGATACGTATTTTCATTACTGCAGCCTCCAAGCTGTCCTAGCCTCAGATCCCGCGCCGCGCGGCTTTTCTTGTGATGCCTGTCACGAAGCGGGTTGGATTGGTCTCGATTGTAAGAGGAATAACAATAAAAACACGCATTGGGAAAGCCCTCTGCAGTCACAATTCTGCGCGGATCTCTGCCATCGGCGGCATTTCCCCAAATACTCGACCTTTGGAATCCAAGAGCTATAACCCTTGAGAGTGTTTGGATCGTCAGAAGAAGGAGAGGGTCACTTGCTGATCGTTGTATCCCCTGCAAAGTCGCTGGATATGGAACCTGTGTCGATTGAGCCGACGGAGCCGATGTTCCAAGAGGATGCAGTGCGTCTCGCCAAAACCTCTCGCAATCTCACGCTTACCCAGCTCAAAGAGCTTATGGATATTTCGGACGATCTTGCGCGGCTCAACCGCGACAGGTTCAAAGCGTTCCAAGAGACCCCCGACGCCGATCGCGTCAAGCCCGCGGTTCTGGCATTTGACGGTGACACCTACAAGGGGCTCGAGGCCAAGACACTTTCCGAAGACGATCTTCGCTGGGCTCAGGATCACCTTCGCATTCTTTCGGGGCTTTACGGGCTTTTGCGTCCACTCGATGCGATGCAGCCCTACCGTCTTGAAATGGGAAGCAGGCTCAAGACCCGTCGCGGCAAGTCGCTCTATGACTATTGGGGGGACCAGATCGCCAAGACCCTGAATGCCGAGGCCGCAGCCATCGGCACCGAGGTCCTGATCAACTGCGCATCGCAGGAATATTTCTCGGCTGCAGACCGCAAGGCACTCAAGCTTCGGGTGATCACGCCCAATTTCTACGAGGTGAAGGACGGCAAGCCGCGCATCGTAAGCTTCTTCGCCAAACGGGCACGGGGCGCGATGGCGCGTTTTATCATTGAAAACCGTTTAACCGAACCCGAGGAGATCAAGGGTTTTTCCTCGGGCGGCTATGCTTTTGACCCAGATCTGTCAGAGGGCGACGCTTGGGCCTTTGTGCGGGACTATCCTGAAACCAAATAGGACCGGACCATGTTTCTCGAGGTCTCAAATCTCGCCAAATCCTATGTCACGGCGCAGATCAGAACGGATGTGCTTCGGGATGTCAGCTTTGGGCTCGAACAGGGCAAAAGCCTTGCGCTGACGGGTGAAAGCGGCTGCGGGAAAAGCACGCTACTGCATCTCATCGGCGGGCTGGATGTTGCGGACGCGGGCACGATTTTGCTCGATGGTCTCGATGTGACGGGGTTGAACGACAAAGCACGCGCCAAGCTCAGGCGCGAAACCGTCGGCGTTGTGTTCCAACAATTCAATCTTATTCCCTCGCTCACCGTCGGGGCCAACCTTGTATTTCAGGCTCGTTTGAACGGGAGCTATGATCCTGATTTCGCGAAATTTCTCGCTTCGCGACTGGGTATCGAAGGCCATCTGGATAAATTCCCCGACCAACTCTCGGGTGGACAACAGCAAAGGGTTGCAATTGCGCGCACACTTGCGGCAAAACCCAAACTCGTGCTTGCAGACGAGCCGACGGGAAATCTCGATGAAGGGACCGCAGGCGAAGTTCTGGCGCTTTTGCTCGGCTTGGTGCGTGATGCGGGCACGACGCTCCTTATGGTGACGCACTCCCAAAAAATCGCCGATCAACTCGATCAAAGTATCAAGCTCAGTTCCGGTCGAATTCTGTGATACGCGCGGTCTTTTCAGCTCTCTTGTCGCATTGGCTGAAAAGTCCATTGCAGGCCCTCGCCCTTTTGGGGGGTCTTGCACTTGCGACCGCGCTTTGGAGCGGCGTTCAGGCGATCAACGCCGAAGCGCGCCAAAGTTATGCCCTCGCCGCTGCGACCGTATCCGAAGGCGACTATGCCCAGATCCGCGGAGCCCTGACGCTCTCGGATTTCGTCGCTTTGCGCCGCGCGGGTGTTCTTGTCTCGCCCATTATAGAGGGGCGCTTGAACGGTGTCCGGATCATCGGTGTCGATGTTCTGACCTCGCCTACGCTGACAGCCTTTCCGACCGAAAACCTTGGCGAGATCGAGGGGCCGGCGTTCTATGGAACCGCCGAGGCATTGGCTTTGGTCGACCTCGCACCCGATATCGGCAAGGTCACAGTTGAAGGAGCCGCTCCGAATACGGTTTATGCGGATATCTCGCTCGTTGCCGATCTTTTGGACCGAGGCACCGAGATCGACCGTTTGATTCTTCTCAAGGATCAGCCCGTTGGAGCAGCATCCCCTGAAAAACTTGGCTACAAGGTAACGCCCGCCCAAGCGGGCACCGATCTGGCCAAATTGACCGATAGCTTTCATCTCAATTTGACGGCTTTCGGACTCTTGTCCTTTGCGGTCGGGATATTCATCGTTCACAGCGCCATCGGACTTGCCTTTGAACAGCGCAAGCCGATGATACGGACGCTGCGCGCCGTCGGCGTGCCGTTGCAAACGCTGATCGGTCTTATGGTGACCGAGTTGGTGGGTCTTGCGACGGTGGCGGGCGGGATCGGTGTGTGCCTCGGCTATCTCGTCGCGGCTGCCCTTTTGCCTGATGTGGCGGCAACCCTGAGGGGACTTTACGGAGCAAGTATCGAGGGCACGCTAAGCCTTTCGCCGATCTGGTGGCTCGGTGGAGTCGTCGTGTCTATCGTCGGAGCCTTGATCGCCTCGCTCGGCGTTTTTCTCAAACTCTGGCAGATGCCTCTTTTGGCTGCGGCCCAAGCCCGCAACTGGCAGACAAACGGACCGCTGCGCCGTTTTCGCCTCGGGGCGGTGATCCTTTGTGCTTGTCTTGGCCTTGGCATTCTTCTCTTCGGCAAAGGACTTGTTGCGGGTTTTGTCCTTTTGGGCGCTCTTCTGATCGGGGCGGCGCTTTTGCTTCCCAGCGTCCTTGCTCTGGTGCTGTCTCTGGGTCAACGGACGGCCAGTG
The DNA here is from genome assembly GCF_030264275.1 of Marivivens sp. LCG002. Classification (NCBI taxonomy): domain Bacteria; kingdom Pseudomonadati; phylum Pseudomonadota; class Alphaproteobacteria; order Rhodobacterales; family Paracoccaceae; genus Marivivens; species Marivivens sp. LCG002. Next base: position 47,800 of record NZ_CP127165.1, read on the forward strand.
GCGTCCTGACCCAGTGGTTCTGGGCGGATACTCGGCAACAGGCTTCGGGGCTTTCGCTCGCGCTGTCAGCGCTTCTTCTGGCCATGGCGGCGAATGTGGGCGTGGCGACGATGGTGTCTTCTTTCCGCGTGACCTTTGTCCAGTTTCTCGACCAAAGGCTTGCGCCCGAGCTTTATACCTATGCCGAAACCGAAGACGAGGCCGAGAGGATCGAGCGCTTTGTAGAGCCGCTTGTCGATGTGGTCTTGCCGCTTGTTTATCAAGATACCGTTGTGAGCGGCGTTCCGACCGAAATTTACGGCGCAAAAAACCATTCGACCTATCCCGACAACTGGCGGCTTATCGAGGCGTCGCAAGACCCTTGGGGGCAGGTTGCGGGCGGTTCTGTGCTCGTGAATGAACAATTCGCAAGACGGACCGATCAATGGACAGGCGCAGAGATCGAGATCGAGGGACGAACTTTTACGGTCGCGGGGGTCTATGGCGATTACGGAAATCCGGTTGGCCAAATCGTGATGACCCAAACCGTGTTCAGTGAAGTCTATCCCGATAATCGTGCGTTGCGTTTTGGTTTGCGCGTCGATCCCGACAAAGTGCAAGACGTATCGGATGCGCTACGCGACTTTGGTTTGTCCGACGACCAGATCATCAACCAAGCCGCGATCAAGAGCCTATCCAAGGGTATCTTTGAACAAACCTTTGTGGTGACGGATGCGCTGAATATTCTGACGCTCGCAGTGGCGGGCTTCGCCATTTTGATGAGCTTGCTTACCTTGGCCACGATGCGGCTTCCACAGCTTGCACCGATTTGGGCGCTTGGGCTGACGCGGAAGAGGCTTGCACGATTTGAAATCTTACGCGCGCTTATTTTCGCGTTGATCACGAGTGCAGCTGCCATTCCGCTCGGGCTTGTGTTGGCTTGGGTGCTTCTTGCCGTCGTGAACGTCGAAGCCTTCGGTTGGAAGCTCCCACTCTATTTCTTCCCGCTCGATTACCTCAAACTGGTGATCGAAGCGCTCATCGCGGCGGTCATCGCCTCGCTTATTCCTGCGATGCGGCTCGGCAAAACGTCTCCCTCGCAAATGCTCAAGGTCTTTGCCAATGAACGCTAGGATCATTGCGTTTCTGTGCCTCTTGCTTCCGACCTTGGCTCTGGCTCAGGGTTTTGCAGGGCTTGGGACCAAGGCCGATGACTTTGCCCTCCCTGAACAAGGGTATCAATTCGAGTTCCCGAAGGATCACGGACCGCACAACGATTTTCGTATCGAGTGGTGGTATGTCACTGCGAATTTGACGGCCAAGGACGGAACCGCCTATGGTATTCAGTGGACGCTGTTTCGAAATGCACTCGAACCGGTGGCGGCAGAGGGCTGGGGGCTTGAACAGGTCTATATGGGCCATGCCGCCCTCACGACACCCAAAGCCCATTTTGCCACCGAGCGCTATGCAAGAGGTGGCACAGGACAAGCGGGGGCGCTTGCATCAGAGTTGACGGCTTGGATCGACGATTGGACTTTGACGCAGAACACGATTTCCGCGGCAGGTCCCGATTTTGCCTTTGATCTACGGGTTGATGGTCTTGGCCCGCTGGTGTTCCACGGGGATCAGGGCTACTCAGTCAAATCCGCAGAGGGCCAGGCCTCGCACTATTATTCCGCGCCTTTCATGAAAGTGGACGGCACGCTTCAGTTGCCTTCGGGCGAGGTTGAAGTCTCGGGCACGGCTTGGCTCGACCGCGAATGGTCGTCGCAGCCCTTGGCTTCGGATCAGACGGGATGGGATTGGTTTTCGCTCTCCTTTGACGGAGGGGAAAAGTTGATGGGGTTCGTTCTGCGCGGCGAGACTGACTATACCCAAGCCACATGGATCAACGCCGATGGTTCGACCGAGTCGCTCGGCATCGGCGCATTTCAGGCGACGCCTCTGGAATGGTCTGAAACTTCGGGGCCCGAGGTGCCCACCCGATGGGCCGTAATGCTCCCGCAAAAAGGGGTCGACATTGTTGTCGAGGCGCTGAACCCCGATGCGTGGCTCCCGCTTTCGATCCCCTATTGGGAGGGACCCGTATCCGTATCGGGTTCGAAATCGGGGCGCGGCTATCTTGAAATGACGGGCTACTGATATGTCGCACTGGTGAAGTTTTGTTCCACTCACTAGATTGAAGGAATGAAACAGAGCTTCCCCTTTTCCCGTGATCTCGTGCTCGTCGGCGGCGGGCATACCCATGCACTTTTCCTCAGGATGTGGGGGATGAACCCGCTCGCAGGGGTGCGCGTGACCGTCATCAATCCGGGACCGACCGCACCCTATTCGGGGATGCTCCCCGGTTTTGTCGCAGGCCACTATCAACGGGACGAGCTTGATATCGACCTGATCCGGCTTTCCCGATTTGCGGGCGCGCGTGTGATCAACGCCAAGGCAACATCGCTTGATGCCGAAACCAAGACGGTCAGCGTCGAAGGCTATCCCGATATCCGTTTCGATGTTGCTTCGGTGGATATCGGTATTACCTCGGAAATGCCGCTTCTTGATGGCTTTGCAGAGTATGGTGTGCCCGCAAAGCCGCTCGGTGTTTTCGCGAGTCGCTGGGATGCCTATCGCAACGGCGAAGGACCTGCTTCGGTCGCGGTGATCGGCGGCGGCGTTGCGGGCGCAGAGTTGGCGATGGCGATGGCGCACGCCCTTCGGTCGAAAGGGCGTGAGGCCCGGATTTCTCTGATCGATCAGCGGGAAGTGCTTGGCGGTTTCAATACAGCAGCAAGAGGCAAGCTCCTCAAGGCACTTCGTTCCAACGGGGTTTCGATCGTCGAGAACGCCCAAGTCGCCAGTGTGGGCGCCGAGGGTGTGACGCTCACCGATAGCCGTATGATCAAAGCGGACTTCGTAACGGGAGCCGCGGGTGCGCGTCCGCATGATTGGATTGCGCAAAGCGGTCTCGAGCTTGTCCAAGGGTTCATCGCGATCAGTCCCACCCTACAATCCAGCCATCCCGATATCTTTGCCGCGGGCGACTGTGCGCATATGGGGTTCGCACCAAGACCCAAGGCGGGGGTTTATGCGGTGCGTCAAGCGCCTGTTCTTCTCGCCAATGTGCGTGCCGCACTTGGGGCTGGAAAGTTCATCGAATATGAGCCGCAAAAAGACTATCTCAAGCTGATTTCACTGGGGAAAAAGTCTGCACTTGCCGAGAAACTCGGGACCGCGTTTTCGGGTTCGCTCCTGTGGCGCTGGAAGAACCATATCGACGTTACTTTTATGAACAAATTCCGCGATCTGCCAACGATGGCAGGTCCCGAACTTCCCAAAGAGCACGCCTCTGGACTGCGCGAGGCGCTCGGCTCCAAACCGATGTGCGGCGGTTGCGGCGCCAAGGTCGGCCGTGGTGCCTTGCGAAACGCCCTCAAGGGACTGCCTGCCCCTGCGCGAGCGGATATCGAAACGCTGCCCGGTGATGATGCGGCCGTCATGGTGACGGGCGGCCAGCGACAGGTCTTTACCACCGACCATCTCAGGGCGTTCAACGCCGATCCTTTTGTCATGACCAAGATCGCGGCCATTCATGCGCTGGGCGATGTTTGGGCGATGGGTGCCGAGCCGCAAGCTGCAACGCTTTCGGTCGTCTTGCCGCGCATGTCCGCCGAGCTTCAGGAACGAACCATGGCCGAGATTCTGAGCGCGGCGCATGATGTCATTGGCTCTGCTGGTGCAGCCATCGTCGGCGGTCACAGCTCGCTCGGTGATGAATTCACGGTGGGTTTTGCCGTGACAGGCCTTTGTGACAAAGCTCCGATCCTTCTTTCAGGCGCGAAGGAAGGCGATGCGCTGATCCTCACCAAGCCGATCGGGTCGGGGGTCCTCATGGCGGCGGAAATGCAGGGTAAGGCGCGGGGACAGGACGTTGTGGATGCCCTGCGTCTGATGCAACAGCCTCAAGGCGTGGCAAGCCGCGTTCTTGCACCCTTTGCCCACGCAATGACGGATGTCACGGGCTTCGGGCTTGCCGGACATCTCGGAGGCATTTGCGAAGCGTCCAGCGTGGCCGCCGAGATCGATCTTGGGGATGTCCCGTTCATGGAAGGAGCGATCGAGCTTGCCGATGGCGGAATGCGGTCGACCTTGTTCGATGACAACCGCAGCGGTGCGGGACCTGTGTTTGGCGCAGGTGGACCGAAGGGAGAGCTTTTGTTCGACCCGCAAACGGCGGGCGGGCTTTTGGCCTCGGTGCGGGCGGATGTCGCCGACGAACTGGTCCGAAAGCTCTGGCTCTGCGGCTATCCCGCGAAGCGCATCGGGCGGATCGTCGCTGGCGAGCCGAGCGTCAGAGTTCTCTGAGGACCTCGGTCGCGCGTGCTGCTGCGTGCTTCAGGCTTTCCTCGTCGAGTGCACCCGCGTCGATGCGGGCTGCGAAAACGGGTTCATGCGCGGCCCGCGACTTGGAATAGGTCGGGTCATAGTGGTCGACGATAAGCGACCGCGCCAAGGCGACAAAATCCGACTGGTCGATCAGCGCGTTCCAAGTGTCCACCTGCTCGTTGCCTCTGATCCGCCGCAAGGGCGCAAGACAGCTCTTGAGCGTGTCGCGCTCGGCGGTCAGATCGCCGTAGGCGCGTGTCAGATATCGGCCGCGCGCTTCGACATCGGCGGTGACTTCGATCCGCGGTGCTTTGCACATCGCTTCCCAAAGGCTCGGAGGAAGAACGATGCGCCCGATTTTGCTGCTTTCGGCCTCGACAACGATGGGCCGCGCGGGATCACATTTGGAAAGCTCGAGGCATAGAAGGCTCTCGAACCACTTTTGACTTGGTTGTCCGCCCTGCATGCTGCCGAGTAACGAGCCGCGATGGTTGGCAAGCCCTTCGAGGTCGATCACCTGCCCCCCGAGGTCCTTGATATGACGCAGAAGGTCTGTCTTGCCCGTCCCCGTGTTCCCGTCGATCAGCACAAAGCGATAGGGCAGGGGCTGTTCGTACAGCGCCCCGAAAACCAAGCGGCGATAGGTCTGATACCCGCCCTTGATCGTGTCTGCGCGCCAGCCGACCTGTTGCAGGATGATCGTCACGGACCCCGAACGCTGACCGCCCCGCCAGCAATAGACCAAAGGCCGCCAGCTTCCGTCTTTGTCTGCAAGCGGTCCGTCGAGGTGCGTTGCAACATTGCGCGCGAGGATCGCTGCGCCGATCTTGCGGGCATCGAACGGGCTTACCTGTTTATAGATCGTCCCGACTTCGGCACGTTCTTCGTTCGACATTGCAGGCAAACTGATCGCGCCGGGGATATGATCCTCGGCGAATTCGGCGGGCGAACGCACGTCGATCACGGTGTCGAAGCCGTGGTCATAGAGAGATTGCAAAGTTTCAAACGCGATAGGCATGAAAGGTCTCTACGCCTCGCGCGGGGCGAGGGAAAGCGCCGTCTCGGCAGGCGGGGTCAAAGGAACGCGACCGTCTTTGGTCAAGAGCCAACACTCCGACCCTTCGAATACTGCAGGAACAAGCTCACGCCCATAACCGCAGCCTCCGTCCAGATCGATACGATTGCCGAAATGCTCTGGGGTCTCGAGCGCGGTGTGCCCATGGATGACAAGCTTTTCTTGCGGGCCTTGGTGGTCCAGAAATCCGTCGCGGATCCAGATCAGATCGTCTTCGGTTTGGTCTTTGAGCGCGAGGCCGGGGCGAATGCCCGCGTGAACAAAGATCAAGTCCTCGGTTTCAAGGTAGAGCGGTCTTGTTTCAAGAAACGCAAGGTGCTCGGGTGGAACCTTGGCCTGCGCTTGGGCCAAGAGATCAGCCGCTTCTGTATCGACGCCATATGATCTTAGGGTGTCGGTGCCTCCAAGGCGCGAATGCAGCCAATCGAGACCCGGCGTTTTGATCCTTTTGTCTTGGACCGTCCCATCGGTCACGAAACGGCAGAACATGCGGTCATGATTTCCGCGCAAGACGGTCCAGTTCCTGTCGCTGTTCACCCCGTCGAGAAGTCGTGTGACAACACCACAAGAGTCGGGGCCGCGGTCAGTGTAATCCCCGAGGAAAACGATACGGGCATCTGCGCCACCATCTTTTTCGATACGGGCAAGAGCTTGGTCGAGTTGGTCCGTAAAACCGTGAATGTCGCCGACAGCGTAAATCATCTTGGTCCCCCGAGGTTCTGCAGAAGCTGTTTACCAAATAAATCAGGGGACGGAAGGTTCCGTCCCCTGTGTCACTCTCACTTGTGCGAAAGGCTTACTTTACGTCGAAGCTCAGCGGTTTGATCTGGCGGAACAGACCCGTTGCATTCAGCTTGTCGAGCACATCGGTCTTGACGGGTTCGTCGACATACAAAAGCGCGATCGCTTCACCGCCACGTGCCGCACGGCCAAGGGTAAAGTTCGCGATGTTCACGCCATTCGCGCCAAGGGTCTGACCAAGCGTACCGATGATGCCGGGAACGTCTTCGTTGGTGGTGTAGAGCATGTTCGCACCGATTTCGGCGTCGACGTTGATGCCTTTGATCTGGATGAAGCGCGGCTTGCCATCCGAGAACACAGTGCCCGCGACCGAACGCTCGCGCTTGTCGGTGACGATGGTCACTTTGACATAGCCTTCGAAGGCGCCCGACTGCTCTTGCTTGGTGGTCGAGATCTGGATGCCGCGCTCTTTGGCGATCACGGGGGCCGAAACCATGTTCACGTCAGGGTTGGCCTTTTTCATGATGCCAGCGATGACGGCGCAGTTCAGAGCCGCAAGGTTCATCGACGAAACGGTGCCGTCATACAGAACGTTGATCGCTTTGATCGGCTCGTCAGTCATCTGGCCCGAGAAGTTCCCGAGGTGACCTGCAAGCTCAATCCACGGACCCATGACCTTGGCTTCTTCTGCGGTCACGGACGGCATGTTGAGCGCGTTGGTCACAGCGCCGGTAAGCAGATAATCGGCCATCTGCTCGGCAACCTGAAGCGCCACGTTCTCTTGGGCTTCGGTGGTTGCTGCGCCGAGGTGCGGGGTGCAGACAACGTTGGGAAGGTTGAAGAGCGGATTTTCGACAGCGGGCTCTTCCGAGAACACGTCGAAGGCGGCGCCTGCAACATGGCCCGACTTGAGAGCGTCGGCGAGCGCTTCTTCGTCGACCAGACCGCCGCGTGCACAGTTGATGATGCGAACGCCCTTTTTGGTCTTGGCGAGGTTTTCGCGGCTCAGGATGTTGCGGGTGCTGTCGGTCAGCGGAACGTGCAGCGTGATGAAGTCGGCGCGCTTGAGCAGGTCTTCGAGTTCGACCTTTTCAACGCCCATCGAGTCGGCCTTTTCTTCCGAGAGGAAGGGGTCAAACGCGATGACCTTCATCTTGAGGCCGCGTGCGCGGTCGCAGACGATGCCGCCGATGTTGCCCGCACCGATAACGCCAAGTGTCTTGCCCGTAAGCTCGACGCCCATGAATTTGGACTTTTCCCACTTGCCTGCATGGGTCGAAGCCGAGGCTTCGGGGATCTGACGGGCAACCGCAAACATCATCGCGATGGCGTGCTCGGCCGTGGTGATCATGTTGCCGAAGGGGGTATTCATCACGATGATACCCTTCTTCGAGGCCGCTTCGCGGTCTACGTTGTCCACCCCGATACCTGCGCGGCCAATCACCTTGAGGTTGGTCGCAGCTTCGATCAGCTTGTCTGTGGCTTTGGTTGCCGAACGGATCGCCAGACCGTCATAGTTGCCGATCACAGCAAGAAGCGCGTCCTTGTCTTTGCCGAGTTCGGGGCGGAAGTCGACTTCGATACCGCGGTCTTTGAAAATCTGGACGGCTGCGTCCGAAAGCTTGTCGGAAATAAGAACTTTGGGGGCCATGTCTGGGCTCCTTTTCATATGCGGGGGCAGAGGCTCTGCCGTGAAGGGGGGAAGTCAGGGCAGAGGAGCTGCCCTGAATGCAGTTATTGGGCTTCGATCTCGGCGTTGAACGCCCACTCGAGCCACGGAAGCAGAGCTTCGATGTCTGCGGTTTCGACCGTAGCGCCACACCAGATCCGAAGACCTGCAGGTGCATCGCGATATGCGCCGACATCGAGGGCGACGCCCTCTTTCTCGAGCCTCTTGGCAACGGCCTTTGCAAAGGCAGCGCCGTCCTTGATGCGCGCGTCGGTGAACTTGAGGCAGACCGAAGTGTTCGAGCGAATCTCGTCCGAAACTGCAAGGTTTGCGATCCAGTCGCGGGTTTCGCAGAAGTCCCAAATCGCCTTAGCGTTGGCTGTCGAACGGGCGATGAGAGCCTCAAGGCCGCCGATCTGCTGGGCCCACTTGAGGCCGACGAGGTAATCCTCGACCGCGAGCATGGACGGGGTGTTGATGGTCTCGCCGACGAAGATACCTTCGATCAGCTTGCCCTTGGAAGTCAGACGGAAAATCTTGGGGAGCGGCCAAGCAGGCGTGTAGCTCTCAAGGCGTTCGACGGCGCGCGGGCTGAGGATCAGCATCCCGTGCGCGCCTTCGCCGCCCATCACTTTTTGCCAAGAGAAGGTCACGACGTCGAGCTTGTCCCAAGCGAGATCCATCGCGAAGGCGGCCGAAGTCGCGTCACAAATGGTCAGGCCCGCACGATCCGCGGGGATCGCGTCACCATTGGGGAGACGCACGCCCGAGGTGGTGCCGTTCCATGTAAAGACGACGTCGTTGTCGAAGTTCACATTCGCGAAGTCGACGATCTCGCCATAGCCTGCTTTGTGGATGTTGGCATCGAGCTTGAGCTGCTTCACAACGTCCGTGACCCAGCCTTCACCAAAGGATTCCCAAGCGACCATATCAACGCCGCGTGCGCCGAGCATCGACCACATCGCCATTTCAACAGCGCCCGTGTCGGATGCCGGAACGATACCGATGCGATAGTCAGCAGGAACCCCGAGAATTTCGCGGGTGAGGTCGATCGCCTCTTTCAGCTTGGCTTTGCCGACAGCGGCACGGTGCGAACGACCGAGCGGGGCGTCAGCCAGCATATTCAAATCAAATGCGGGGATTTTGGCGCAGGGGCCGGAAGAAAAACGCGGGTTTGCCGGCCGCGTTGCCGGAGTCGTCGTGACCATTTCTGGTACCCTCTCAGATAAGCGCTCCTCGTTGGGGAGGAGTGTCCCGCTGATGCAGATACGCGGCACCCGAGAGAGCAGCAAGAGCCAAAATAGCGCAGTTGCGAATATTTATGTGCCGTTTGCGTCAGGACTGTAGCGGATCGGAAACTCTATCGGTGTCGATCACTTGAACGCTACTTTGAGCGCAGAGACGCCTTCGGGGGTTGCAGGACCCGAAGTGGACCAGAGCACGTCCCCGTTCCGGCGCACGACCAGAACGCGGATCGTATCGGTTCCTGAAAAGCCGAGCGGAGAATTGATCAAGGACGGACTTTCATAAAGCGTGATCGTCCGTGCACGCATGTTCACATCGGGGATTCCCTTGCGCATGCCGTTGTCGATGATCCCCCGCATGAGCGAGGCGCCGCGACCGACCACTGGCAATTCGACAAAGGCCGCGCCGCGCGCGGGATCAAGCCCGAGTGCGTAGACCCATGAATTCACATCGTCCTGCTGCCCCTGCTTGTAGGCCACGAAAACAATCGTCGGATCACCCGGAAGATCACGCGGAAGCGTATGTTCCGCCCCGTTCAAATCCTTGGATGTAACAGTCGGAAAGGTGCCCTGTGCGGCAACAGTTGTGCCGATCAGGCCAAGGATAATGGCGAGGGGATAGAAGATACGCATTCCGGTTTCCTTTTCCATGATACGGCCACGGCGCTGCGGTGGATCACTTGGCAGAGCAGGCGAGAAATGCGATAGGGCGGTAAACCAAAAGGATTACCGAGATGTTCACCGTCACCGTGCTCTGCGCCCCTTCATCCAAAACCGTCGAAGCCACTCTTGTCGAGAATCTTCGCAATGCGTGGGGCGGCGGCGAGGCGGTTTGGCTTTCGGTCGGAGAAGCTGCGGAATTCGCGGTCGGGCAAGAGCCCGATAATTTCTGGCAGGTGTGGGATAGCCTTCAGGCACAGGGTCTGGATCTTGTGATCCAGCCCACGTTCGGTCGCCGCAAGAAAATGGTTCTTGCCGACATGGACAGCACGATGATCGAGCAGGAATGTATCGACGAGCTTGCCGCCGAAGCGGGGGTGGGTGCCCGCGTCGCTGAAATCACGGCGCGTGCAATGAACGGCGAACTTGATTTCGAAGGCGCGCTCGATGAACGTGTCGGTCTTCTTGAAGGACTTGATGCGGCGGTGATCCAGAAGGTCCTTTCCGAGCGCATCACCCTCATGCCGGGCGGCAAAGAACTTGTCTCCACCATGAAAGCCAATGGGGCTTATGCTGCGTTGGTCTCGGGCGGCTTCACGGCTTTTACCGCCAAAGTGGCCGAAATGATCGGTTTTGACGAAAACCGCGCCAACACGCTTTTGCAAGAGAACGGCAAGCTGACGGGCAAGGTTGCCCGCCCGATCCTCGGCCGCGAGGCAAAGGTGCAAGCACTCGAGGAAATTACCGCGCGTCTCGGTATTTCCGAAGCGGATGTGATTGCCGTCGGTGACGGTGCAAATGACCTTGGTATGCTTGGCCGTGCAGGAACAGGTGTTGCGCTCCACGCCAAACCGAGCGTGCAGAAGGAATGCAAGGTGCGGATCAATCACGGCGACCTTACGGCGCTTCTTTTCATTCAGGGCTATCAGCGCTCTGAATTCGCGAGCTGATCTTGCTCGAGGTTTCGATCGAGCTTCTTTCTCTCCTGCTTGTCGCGGCATTCGCTGCCGGTTTTGTCGACTCGATTGCGGGGGGCGGTGGATTGATCACCCTTCCCACATTGATCATCGCAGGGGCGCCCCCCGTCACAGCGCTTGCGACGAACAAGGTTCAAGGCCTTTTCGGCGCAGGGATGGCTGCGATCAATTATTCCCGCGCAGGGCATGTGAAGCTCTCAGAGCAAATCTGGCCCGCGCTCGTTTCCTTTGCGGCGGCCGTGATCGGTGCATTGCTGGCAAGTCATCTTCCGACCGAGGTCATCCGCCTCGGGCTTCCTGTTTTGCTTATCGGGATCGCCCTCTTCTTCGCCTTTAAACCCGGTCTTGACGATATTGACCGTGTCCGCCGTATTTCCCCGACGATTTTTATGGTGACCTTTGTTCCTGTCATCGGCTTTTACGATGGATTGGTCGGTCCGGGCACGGGCGCGTTTTTCATGCTCGGGTTTGTCGCGCTGGCGGGTTTTGGCGTGCTCAAGGCGACTGCGCATACCAAGCTGCTCAATTTCGCGTCGAACGTCGGTGGAATGCTCGCTTTTGCCTTTGTCGCGAAGCCGTGGTGGATCACTGGCCTTTTGATGGGTCTTGCACAGATGGCGGGCGCTTGGGTCGGTTCCAAACTTGCGATGCGGGTCGGTTCAAGGATGATCAAGCCCGTTCTTGTTATCGCCTCGACCTCGCTTGCGCTCAAACTCCTTTGGGACATGATCTAGCGGCTCACTTTCCCGCATGACGTTTCCCGCGTGCCGTGCTAGGCGGGATTTATGCAACGTATCCCATCCAAAGCCGAGATCCTTCAATGGATCACCGATAACCCTGCCCTCTCTGCCAAGCGCGATATTGCCAAGGCGTTCGGGATCAAAGGGGCTGCCCGTATCGATCTCAAGCGTATTCTCAAAGAGCTTGAAGAAGAGGGCAAGCTGACCAAGCGGCGCTCGTCCTATCGCGAAGCGGACAAGCTTCCTCCTGTCGCCGTGCTCCAGATCATCGAGCAGGATGAGTTCGGAGAGCTCTGGGCGCGGCCGCTTGAATGGCACAGCAAGGCCAAAGAGCCGCGCATTCTGATGGTGCTCAAGGACGGTGATCCCGCACTGGGCGTGGGGGAACGTATTCTCGGCAAGATGGTCGAGTCCAAGACTGAAGAGCATGACTATACCGCTCGCCTTATCCGTCGCATCGGTACCAACCCCGAGCGTATCGTCGGTATCTATCGTGCCGACAGCGAGGGTGGGCGTTTGCTCCCTGTCGACAAGGGCTCGGACAAGCAATGGGTGATCGTGCGCGGCGGCGAGGGCGGGGCACGCGACGGCGAGCTGGTCGAAGCCGAACAGGCAGGGCCCAAGGGGCGTCTCGGGCTTCCCAAGGCGCGGATTGTGAACCGTCTTGGTGATCCGACCGCGCCGCGCGCTGTGTCGCTGATCGCCATCCATCAGCACGGGATTCCCGATCATTTCCCTGACGAAGTGGTCGAAGAGGCGGATGCCGCCAAACCTGCAGGTCTCAAAGGCCGAGAGGATCTCCGCACGCTGCCGCTCTTGACGATCGATCCCGCCGATGCGCGGGACCGCGACGATGCGGTTTACGTCGAAATCGACGATGATCCCAAGAACGAAGGCGGCTTTTACATCTGGGTCGCTATTGCCGATGTGGCCCATTATGTGCGCACCGGCTCTGCTTTGGACCGTGAAGCCCGCAAGCGCGGCAACTCCACCTATTTCCCCGACCGTGTCGTGCCGATGCTGCCTGATCGGCTGTCGGGTGATCTTTGCTCTCTGCACGAAGGCGTCCCGCGAGCCTGTATGGCCGTTCGTATGCGGATCGACAAGAACGGCAACAAGCTCTCGCATCGCTTTACGCGCGGCTTGATGCAGTCGGTCGCCTCACTGGCCTACGAGGATGTTCAGGCCGCGCTTGATGGCAATCCTTCGGACAAGGTTGCGCCCCTTCTCGAGGATGTCATTCGTCCGCTTTATGCCGCATTCCAAGCGCTCTTGCGTGCCCGTGATGCGCGTCAGCCGCTCGAACTTGATCTTCCCGAGCGTCGGATCGTGCTGGACGAGGACGGCAATGTGGCTTCGATCAATTTCAAGGACAGGCTCGATGCCCACCGTTTGATCGAGGAATTCATGGTTCTGGCAAACGTCGCCGCGGCCGAGGAATTGATCGCCAAACGCACGCCATTGCTTTTCCGCGTTCACGAAGAACCGAACCCCGACAAAATCGATACGCTTCGCGAAGTTGCGCAGTCATCGGGGTTCAATCTTGCCAAAGGTCAGTTGCTTCAGACCCGTCATCTTAACCAGCTTCTTTCGCAGGCCGAGGGAAGCCCGCACGACGAGTTGATCAACCTCTCGACTCTGCGCTCGATGACTCAGGCCTATTACAGTCCCGAAAACTTCGGGCACTTTGGTCTGGCGCTCAAGAATTACGCGCATTTCACATCGCCCATCCGTCGCTATTCCGATCTTATCGTGCATCGCGCCTTGATCACCGCAAACAACTTTGGCGACGGTGGCCTTACGGATGCGGACATCGATCGGCTCGACGAAACCGCGCAACAGATCAGCGATACGGAACGGCGGTCGATGATGGCCGAGCGCGATACGACGGATCGCTATCTCGCGGCGTTCCTGTCCGAGCGGATCGGTGCTGAACTGAGCGGTCGGATCAGTGGGATTGCGAAATTCGGTGTTTTCGTAAAGCTCGACGAGACGGGGGCCGACGGTCTTGTGCCTATGCGGAACCTGGGGGCAGAGTATTTCAACCATGACGCCGAGGCGCAGTGCCTTGTCGGATCGAGCTCGGGCCGCGTTATCGGTTTGGGCCAGCGCGTGATTGCAAAGCTCGTCGAAGCGGCACCCGTGACGGGCGGTCTCATCCTCGAAATCGTCGAGATCGACGGAGCGGTTCTTCCCCAATCGGGGCGTTTCAAACGCGGTCTCAAGGGCAAACCCAAAGGCAAAGCGCCGCGCAAGAAGGTGGGCGCCGCAAAGGCCAAAGCCGCCAAGATCGAGCGCAAGGTCAAACGGACCCGCAGGTCCTAGCGAAAGAGCGGGCCTTCTTCACAAGGCTCGCCGCGCATACAGGACTCAATCGTTTTTACGGTCTCGACTGTCGGGTCGACAAAGATCCAGTTCTCGCAGGGTGCTACGTCCACCACCGTGCCGCTGTCCGTCACCCGTGCAAAGAAGAGGGCAGTGGTTCGGGGCGCGATACTTCCGCACCATTCCGCTGCGCAGCGAGAGACGAGCGTGAATTCGCGATCCGAGATCGGGGAAAAGCCGTGCTTGAGAAGACCTTGGCCATGGAACGTAGCCTTGGTCGATCCCCCATTCGGCAAGGTCTCGGTAAGTGTCAGCTCACCTAAGTATACATGATAAACCTCGGTCGCATGCGCCGCAGCGTTGAAGCTGCGCGCGGGATCGGGACGAAGACAGCTCAAGGCAGAGGCCTCGGTGGCAAGCATTGTCGCCAATGCCACCAAAGCCCATGCCCGTATCAAAGCAGGTCCCTGAACTCGGCCAGCACCGCCTCGTAGACGGCGCGTTTGAACGGGACAATCGTATCAAGAAGCTGATCGGCAGGGAGCCAGCGCCACTCGGAAAATTCGGGATGGTCGGTGGCGATGTCGATCTGGTCATCTGTGCCGATAAAGCGCATCAGGACCCATTTTTGCATCTGTCCGCGATATTTGCCGCCCCACATTTTGGGCACGATATCGAAAGGCAGATCATAGTTCACCCAGTCGCCTGTCTCGGCCTCGATGGTAACGAGATCGGTCGTGACGCCTGTCTCTTCCCAAAGCTCGCGCTTTGCAGCTTCGAGCGGGGTTTCGCCTTCGTCGATCCCGCCTTGGGGCATCTGCCATGCAGGGTCTTTCCAGTCCTTGCGTTGACCGACGAAAACCTCGCCCTTGGCGTTGGCGAGCATGACGCCGACGCAAGGACGATAGGGGAGCTTGCCGATTTCTTCGGGCGTCACGGGTTATTCCTTGGGGCCGAGGGCGCTCAGGCCTTTGAGGATGTCGATCGCATAGGCAAGTTGGTAATCCTGTTCGCGAAGTGCTGCCGTAGCCTCGGCCTTGGCGGCATCCTCTTCGATCTGGCGGATTTCATCCTCGCTCAAACTATCGTTGTTCAGTGCTCCGCGAAGATCGGCTTCGGAGCGGAACTTCGGTGCTTCTTCTTCCTCATCGGTTGCCGGCTTCGGAAGGGGTTGCTCGACGATGATGTCGGGCTGGATGCCGAGCGATTGGATCGAGCGGCCCGAAGGTGTGTAATACCGCGCAGTTGTCAAACGCATCGCTCCGTCACCGCGCAACGGCATGACGGTTTGAACCGATCCTTTGCCGAATGATTTCGTCCCGATGACGATCGCGCGGCGATGATCCTGCAACGCACCCGATACGATTTCGGACGCCGAGGCCGAGCCGCCATTGATCAGCACGACAATCGGTTTGCCTTCGGCTAGATCACCCGGCGTTGCGTTGAAACGCTCGCCGTCCTCGGGGTTGCGGCCACGGGTCGACACGATTTCGCCTGCATCAAGGAAGGCGTCGGCAACAAAGATCGCCTGGTTCAAAAGACCGCCGGGGTTATTGCGAAGATCGAGAACGACACCGTTGATATTGTCGATGCCACCCGCTTCTTCGATCTGCTTTGCAATCCCGTCAGAAAGATTGGGGAAGGTCTGATCGTTGAAGGTGGTGATCCGAAGCACGACCGATTCCCCTTCGGTGCGGGCGCGCACGGCGGTGAGCTTGATCGTATCGCGAATGATCGAGACGTCGAACGGCTCGGACGTGCCTTCGCGCACAACGGTGATGATGATTTCCGACCCGATCGGGCCACGCATCATCTCGACGGCTTCGTCAAGCGTCAGACCAAGGACGCTTTCCCCGTCAACGGCGGTGATATAATCGCCGGCAAGAATGCCTGCAGCATCGGCGGGGGTGCCGTCCATGGGCGAGACGACTTTGACCCAGCCTTCTTCTTGCGTCACTTCGATGCCGAGACCGCCGAATTCACCGCGGGTCTGCACGCGCATATCCTGCGCATCATCCGGCGAAAGATAGCTCGAATGCGGATCAAGCGACGTGAGCATCCCGTTGATGGCGGCTTCGATGAGATCGGCTTCGTTGACGTCCTCGACGTATTGCGAGCGAATGCGTTCGAAGATGTCGCCGAAAAGATCAAGCTGTTCGTACACCGTGGTGTTACGCGCAGACTCTTGTGCAAGGAGCGGTCCGGCAACCTGAGTGGTCAGAACAAGCCCAAGGATGGTGCCGGTTGCGGCTGCAATTGCGAATTTCTTCATTCTTCTACCTCATTCGACCGCGAACCACGTCGCGGGGTCAACGGGACTTTGCCCTTCTCTTACTTCGAGATAAAGCGTTTCCGTTGCTTTTACTGTCATACCTTCGCCAGTATCGCTCAAAATATCGTCAACAGCCTCTGCAACACCGCCCATGAGTCCCAAAGGCGCCCCCGCAGGAAGAACTTCGCCGACCGTCCCAAAGGACTCGGTCAGCCCTGTGATGATGAAAAGAACATCCGCAGCGGGTTCAAGCACGACCACATTGCCATAATCCAGAAGGTCGCCTTTGAAACGCAGGGTCGCGGCGATCGGCGTCGTGACCAAAGCGCGAGGCCGCGTCGCAATAAGAAGACCCGGACGGCTCACGCCTGCAAGATCCTCTTCGTTGAAGCGACGCAGGAGCCTGCCTTGAACGGGGAGCGCAAGGGCGCCTTTTTGGGCTGTCGCATTGCTGCCCGCTTCGGTGCCTTCTGTCGCGACAAGGCTCGAGGCAAAGGCATCAAGCGTTTCAGCGGATGCGATGATCAAGGCGGTTTGCACGGGGTCTTCGATGTATTTCATCGGAAGATCGGTGCGATCACTGATGGCGGCGCTCAATTCTGCCCGTGCGCTTTGTGCGCCTTGCAGGCCCTTCTCGAGCGTCTCGGAGGCCCCTGCCTGAAGTTGGCGCAAGAGAGTGACTTCTTCGAATTGCGCCTTGAGCCTATCGACTTCGGATTGGATCGCGGGGGTCACATCGCTGATGATCATGCCGCTTCGGGCGGTGCCCGTTGGACCGCTTGGATGGAGCAACAGGAGCGGTCCGGGGCTTCGCTCCATCGTTTGCAGCACACCGAGCAAACGCGCCACTTCATCGCGCTTGGCGTTCAGTTCGAGTTCGAGAGCCTGCTGGCGGATCGCGGCACTCCGCAACCCTTCGCGCATTGCGACAAGCCCATCTTCATAGGCCTGAATGGTTTCGGTCAATGCGGCAACACGGTCACGCGAGGACCCCGCACCTTCGAGCATGACAGAAGCGCTTTCGAGCCGTTTGGCCGCCGCGAGCGCAGCCTGTGCCGCCCCATCTTGAGCGACAACAGGCGTAGCAAGCAAGGCAAGGGCGAAGGCCGCCGAACGCATCATTTTTCGATCAGGCTCCGACCGGTCATCTCGGGCGGAAGCTCTAGCCCCATCAAGTCGAGAACCGTAGGTGCGAGATCCGCGAGGCGACCGTTGCGAAGTTTGGAACCGGCAGGCGCACCAAAGACCGCCACATTGACGAGGTTGAGGGTATGCGCGGTGTGCGGTCCACCCGTTTCGGGGTCGATCATGGTTTCACAGTTGCCGTGATCCGCCGTGAGCACCATCGCGCCTCCCGCCTTTTCAAGCGCGGCGACCACCTGTGCCAGCCCCTGATCCACGGCTTCACAAGCCTTGATCGCGGCATCGATATCACCGGTGTGACCGACCATATCGGGGTTCGCATAGTTGGTGACGATGAGGTCGTAGCCTTTTTCGATCGCCTCGACGAAAGCCTTGGTCACTTCGGGCGCCGACATCTCGGGTTGAAGATCGTATGTCGCGACATTGGGCGACTTCGGCATATGCCTGTCTTCGCCCACCTCGGGGGTTTCCTTGCCGCCGTTCAAGAAGAACGTGACATGCGGATACTTCTCGGTCTCGGCCAGACGGAACTGGGTGAGACCGTGCTTTGCCACCCATTCGCCAAGCGTGTTCACGATCTCGCGCTTGGGGAAAACGGTTTCGAGCCATGCGTTGTGGGCCGCCGAATATTCGACCATTCCAAGGAGCGCCGAGAAGGGGGCAAGCGCTCCACGGTCATAGCCGCTGAAATCGGGGTCAGCGATAGCAGCAAGGATTTCACGCGCGCGGTCCGCACGGAAATTGAGGCAGAAGAACCCGTCCCCCTCCCCAACGCCTGCATATCCGCCGATCACGGTTGCGGGGATGAATTCATCGGTTTTCCCGTTGGCGTAGGATTGGGCGACCGCTGCCACGGCGTCGGCGGCCTCTTCGCCCTTGCCGTTGATCATCGCGTCATAGGCGGTGCTTACGCGTTCCCAGCGGTTGTCGCGGTCCATCGCAAAATAGCGGCCGATGACGGTTGCGATGGTCACGCCCTGAGGCAGACGAGCGACCAACTCTTCCATGAAGTCTTTGGCAGACGAGGGAGCAACGTCTCGGCCATCGGTGATCGCGTGAAGGATGACCTTAACGCCCTGAGCGGTCAGCGCTTCTGCCGCGGCGACAATGTGGTTGATGTGTCCGTGAACGCCCCCGTCCGACACGACGCCCATAAGATGGGCCGCGCCACCTGCGGCTTTCACCTTGCCTACAAAATCGATCAGCGCGGGGGTCTTGGCAAACGAGCCGTCTTCGATGGCAAGGTCGATCTGGCCAAGGTCCATCGCAACGACACGGCCTGCACCGATATTGGTGTGGCCGACTTCGGAGTTGCCCATCTGTCCCGTGGGAAGACCGACATCGGGGCCATGCGTAATGACTTCTGCCGTGGGGCAAGTCGACATGATCCTGTCAAAGGTCGGCGTGTTCGCAAGGAGCGGCGCATTGCCGGTGCGATCATCTCGCTTGCCCCAGCCATCAAGAATGCAAAGAACTACGGGTTTGGGTCGGCTCATAACAACGCTCCTTCTGCTCGCGCCTCTCATAGCGCAAGGGGGTAAGGCTTGGAACAGTCCAAAGTGTGTTTTGGCCAAAAATGGCCGTTAGCCCGATCCGATAAGGGCACCTGCTGCAAAGACGAGAGCGCCGCCGAGCACCACCTGGAAAGCCGCGCGCAAGAACGGGGTGTCCATGTAGCGGTTCTGGATCCATGCAATGGCCCAAAGCTCGATGAAGACAACGACAAACGCGATGAACGTCGCGGTCCAGAAGTGCGGGATCAGATAGGGGAGCGCGTGGCCGAAGCCGCCCACAGCCGTCATAACGCCTGCCGAGATGCCGCGCTTGATCGGTGATCCACGGCCCGAGATTTGACCGTCATCCGAGGCCGCCTCGGTAAAGCCCATCGAAATGCCCGCACCGACCGATGCGGCAGCCCCGACAAGGAAGGTCGTCCAGGTGTCCTGGGTCGCAAAGGCAGTTGCGAAAATCGGCGCGAGGGTGGAGACCGAGCCATCCATAAGGCCCGCAAGACCGGGCTGAACCCATGTCAGAACGAACTGGCGGTGAGCCGTGTCTTTCTCGGTATCGCGGGTCTCGGTGTCGAGATGCGTGTTTTCAAGCTTGTTGGCGGTGTAGCTGTGCCCCGCCTCTGCAGCCGCAAGATCACCAAGGAGTTTGCGTGTGGCGGCATCTTGGGTGTTCGCGGCGGCTGTGCGGTAAAAGCGCTCGGCGTCCTGCTCCATTTTCTCGGCTTCTTCGCGCATGCGTTCAAGACCGAGATTCTCGATGAGCCAAACCGGACGGCGCGCGTAAAAGCCCGAAACATGTTCACGGCGGAGCAGTGGGATAACGTTGCCGAAACGCCGCGTATGAAGGTCGATCAGGCGGCGACGGTGCTCATCCTCTTCTTCGGCCATTCCGTCAAAAACAGCGGCAGAGGCAGGGAATTCCCCGCGCAGTCGCTCGGCATACATCCGATAGATGCGTGCGTCGTCCTCTTCCGAAGAAATGGCGAGAGCGAGGATTTCTTGTTCACTGAGGTCTTTGAAACGGCGGCGTGACTGAATGCCGGGGATCATGACTGGCTCCTTTTAGAATGATTCTAAAATAGACCCTTGAGGTTTGGTTGCAAGCGGAATGAAAAGGGCGGGGAAATCCCCGCCCGACTTTGTCAGTAGATCACGACAGAGCGGATCGACTCGCCTGCGTGCATGAGATCGAAGCCCTTGTTGATGTCTTCGAGCGGCATGGTGTGGGTGATCATCGGATCGATCTCGATCTTGCCGTCCATATACCAATCTACAATCTTCGGAACGTCGGTGCGGCCGCGCGCCCCGCCGAAAGCGGTTCCGCGCCAGCTGCGACCCGTGACGAGCTGGAAGGGGCGGGTGCTGATTTCCGCACCTGCAGGAGCAACGCCGATGATGATCGACTCGCCCCAGCCTTTGTGGGCCGACTCGAGCGCGGTGCGCATGACGTTGACATTGCCCGTCGCATCAAAGGTGTAGTCCGCCCCGCCGCGGGTCAGCTCGACCAGATGACCCACAAGGTCGCCTTTGACTTCACTCGGGTTGACAAAGTCGGTCATGCCGAAACGCTTGGCCATCTCGACTTTGCCTGGGTTGAGATCCACGCCGACAATCTGGTCCGCTCCGGCAAGGCGAAGACCCTGAATAACGTTCAGACCGATCCCGCCCAGACCGAAGACGATCGCGCGGCTCCCCAGTTCGACCTTGGCGGTGTTGATCACTGCGCCGATGCCTGTCGTGACGCCGCAGCCGATGTAGCAGATTTTTTCAAAGGGCGCGTCCTTACGCACTTTGGCGAGTGCGATTTCGGGAAGAACCGTGTGGTTCGAGAAGGTCGAGCAGCCCATATAGTGAAGGATGGGGGTGCCATCGAGCATGGAAAAGCGGCTGGTGCCGTCAGGCATGAGTCCCTTACCTTGGGTCGAGCGGATCGACTGGCAAAGGTTGGTCTTGGGGTTGAGGCAATACTCGCACTCGCGGCACTCAGGGGTATAAAGCGGGATCACGTGATCGCCGGGTTGGAGCGATGTCACGCCGGGACCCACTTCGAGCACGACACCTGCCCCCTCATGGCCGAGAATGGCAGGGAAAAGCCCCTCGGGGTCTGCACCGGACAGAGTGAATTCGTCTGTATGGCAAATGCCTGTTGCTTTGATTTCGACCAGAACCTCGCCGGCTTTCGGCCCCTCTAGGTTCACCTCCATGATCTCGAGCGGTTTGCCCGCCCCAAGTGCGACTGCTGCGCGCGTTCTCATGACTCTCTCCTCGTTTAGGTTGGCGCTAGGGTAGCGTCCACGCTGGAAAGCTCAATCTCTAGTCTCTGTTGTTTTGCGTGAATCGCGCTAAAATCTCTCAAAATAATTCATTGAAAGGATGCGTTGTGCGCAAGTTTTTGGTTCTTCCCGTTTTTCTCGCGGCCTGTTCGGGCGGTTATGTCCCGCCTGAGGCGCCTGCCTCGCCGCAACCGGCGTCCATGCCCGCCGTCGACACCTGCGAAGCCGCGAATTATGCGGGGCTCGTCGGTCAGCCAGCGACCGAACTGGAAAAGGTTTTGATCATGAGAATGGTTCGGGTGATCCGGCCTGGCGACGCAGTCACGATGGACATGCGCGCCGAGCGGATCAACTTCGAGGTGTCTGGGGAAGAAACCATCGAACGGATCTATTGTGGTTGAACCAACTTTGGTTGAACCAACGAAGTAATCCTGACGCCGCGCTCTGGGTGGGGGCTTGGTACGCCGCGCCAGGACTTACTTCGTATGGTTGTGTTTTGAGGGTTCATTGCGGCCATTGCGAGTGCGAAACATGAACTTTGCAAGGAAAGTTTGTGTCATTTTTGTGTTCAGGGGCTTTGCATCTTCTTGATTTGAGAAACAAAAGGCGCAACTCTACCAAGAATGACCATACAGCCGCCGATACCTTTTCCCGATCCGAACGAGCAGGTCGCGTTCCACAGGACCGAGCTTGGGATCATCCTTGGGCTTTATGGACGGATGGTCGCGGCAGGCGAATGGCGGGATTACGGGATATCGACACTCAAGGATCTGGCTGTTTTTGCTGTCTTTCGGCGCACCGCCGAGAACCCGCTCTACCGTATCGAAAAGCGCCCCAAGCTGCGCAACCGTCAAGGTCAATACAGCGTCGTGAGCATGGAAGGACAGATCCTCAAGCGGGGTAATGACCTCAAACAGGTTCTGAGTGTTCTGGAACGGAAGCTGATCCGCGCCGTCGACTGATCAAAGCCGCCGAATGGCAAGAACCTCTCCGCCTCCCTGAGCCGCTATCCTGAGACGGGCGTTTTGGAACGGTTCGTATTTCACTGCCATGTGATGGGCATTTGCATGGATCAGCGTTTCATCGTCGACCATCATTGCGACGTGACCTTTCCAGAAAACCAGATCACCCCGCTTGGCGAGGCCATTCGCATCGGTGCCGAGCGTTAACTGCATATCGCTGTCGGCAGGACAATCGATACCGCAGGCAAGCAAAGACGCCTGAACAAGGCCCGAACAATCGATCCCCAAGGTCGAGTTGCCGCCCCAGAGATACGGCACTCCGAAATGGAGCGACGCCACGGTCGCAGGATCCCCCAGCGGCATGTCGAGCGGTCTGAGATGGCTTTTGGGGATAAATCCGATCGTGGTTTCCCAGAACTTGCGATGTTCGAAGAGAACCGTGACCCGCGCCCCGAAGGTAAGGAATGCGACCTCGCGGGTTCTGAAATCGGGCTGGGGATAGGCATGCGTCGCAAGGCTTTGCACGAAATGGGTCGGTGCAGCGGTTCGGGCCAATGCCCCGCTTTCGACATAGCCGACATAGCCGTCGCGCTCTGCTCGCACAAAACTCCATCCCGCGTGGTCTTCAAAGACCCGAACAGAGGCACCGAGCAACAGCTGTCTGTCGCGTGCACCGTCGGGGGCGGCGCGGAGGTCGACGAGAGGACGCGTGACATTCAGGACTTCGCCTTCGACAAAGCGGTCCGCTTTGACCAAACCCTGAAGATCGAGCGCCGCGACCCTTCCGTTTGACGCTGTCGTTCGGCGGTCCATCAGAGGTTCAACAATTCTGGCAATGCCTCGAGAAGCGCGCGGGCGCCTTGGCCGACACCGCCCTTGGGGCGAGCCGGTGAAGATGACGGATTCCAGCCGTAGATGTCGAAGTGCATATAGGGGCTTTCGCCCGCGAACCGGCGCAGGAACAAGGCGGCCGTGATGGACCCCGCAAATCCGCCCGAAGGCGCATTGTCCAGGTCGGCAATCGCGGGTTCGATCATCTTTTCATAGGGGGCGTAGAACGGCATCCGCCAGACCGGATCCTTGACGAGCGCGGCTCCTTTGGCGAGTGCTTCGGCATGGTGTTCAGCGTCGGTGTAAAAGGGCGCCAGATCGGGCCCGACGGCAACACGCGCCGCCCCCGTGAGGGTCGCCATGGACACCATCAGATCGGGAGCGTCCTCGGCCCCCAAGGTCAGAGCATCTGCCAGAACAAGCCGCCCTTCGGCATCGGTGTTGTTGATTTCCACGGTTTTGCCGTTGCGCGCAGTCAGCACGTCACCTGGACGAAAGGCGTTGCCGGAAATCGAGTTTTCAACGGCAGGGATCAAGACGCGAAGACGCACCTCAAGGCCAAGCGCCATGATCATATGCGCAAGGCCCAGCACGGTCGCTGCCCCGCCCATATCCTTCTTCATCAGGCCCATCGAACTTGACGGTTTGATGTTGAGGCCGCCCGTATCGAAGCACACACCCTTTCCGACCAGAGTGAGCTTTGGCCCTTTGCTGCCCCATGTCATATCGATCAGGCGCGGCTGTCGAACAGAGGCGCGGCCAACAGTGTGAATGAGCGGGAAATTCTCTTGGATGAGGGCATCACCTGTTATGACATGGATCGCAGCGCCATGCTCATTTGCAAGAGCACGCGCCGCACTCTCCAACTCATCGGGCCCCATTTGTGCTGAGGATGTATTGATCAGATCCCGCGTGAGGAATTCGCCTTTGGCGATGGATTCGATCTTGTGGCGATCAATGCCTGTCGGAGCGACAAGGCGCGCTTTGGTCTGCGGCTGCGATTTATAGGCGTCGAACACATAACTTTCGAGAAGCCACCCAAGAGCAGCCTCTTCCATGTCACGCGGCGCGAGCGGGGTCTCAATCGCATAGGTGCCCTCGGGCAATTTGCTTGCCCCGTTTGCAACCCAGAAACGCCCCGCCTTTTGTGCTTGGGCCGAACCGATGCCGACGAGGGCGTGCTCTACCGTGCCATGGGCATTGGGAAGAGCGATCACCGACCCTGCCGCGGCCTTGAAGTCGTTTGCCCGTGCCCAATTGCGTGCCGTTTCGCCGAGTTGATCCAGCACCGCATCAAGGGTGTCGGGGGTGACGATCGAGACGGGCGTTGCGGCGGTATCGGCAGGGGCGAATTTCAAGATCAGGCTCCTCGGGATGTGTTGGCCCTACAGTATCTGACTTGAACCTGCCTTCAAGTGGCTCCGCCATGGCCCGACCATACCTCGACCATCGACGGTTCAGCGACGCGTTTAAGCCGCGCAAAGATAGAGGTGAGCGAACGGGCCTCTCCGCAGATGGCGGCGGTGCGCAGCGCGCTTGAGACTTTGGCGACCGAGCGCAGCCCGATCCCGTCGGCCAAAGAGCCAAGATCCATCGCCAGCGCAGAGGTCAGCTCGAACTGATCTTTGCCGATCGCTCTTTGCAGGCGATCCAGCAGTCGCGCGATGTTTTCGAGGGCATCGCAAATCTGTTCCTCTGCATCTTTGTGGCCGAGGTCGGTATAGAGCCTGCGCACGGGGTTGGGATCGAATTCGATATGCTCGTGGAACCGCAGCTGCACGACTGTGCTGGGCGAAGAGGGGGCAGGATTGGTTTTCAGGTCAAGTTTTTGCATGGATCGGTCATACGCCGAACTTGGTTCCCAACCTCTTTATCGGTGGGGCATTTTATCCCTCGAATTTCCTGAAAATCCGCAATATTAACAATGAAACTGCGACAGGGGACATGCCATGCAATTTGCCAAACCGCTGCCTGAGTA
Source organism: Marivivens sp. LCG002 (assembly GCF_030264275.1). Classification (NCBI taxonomy): domain Bacteria; kingdom Pseudomonadati; phylum Pseudomonadota; class Alphaproteobacteria; order Rhodobacterales; family Paracoccaceae; genus Marivivens; species Marivivens sp. LCG002. The sequence goes on from NZ_CP127165.1 coordinate 72,554, forward strand.
TCTGGTTCGCCGCTATGCCGGCTGGAAGGCTACGACGCACGCCGAAAACAAAGCTTGGTATCGCCGTCTGGCAGACGAAGGCCAACGACCGCGCGCGATGGTGATTTCTTGTTGCGACAGCCGTGTCCATGTCACGTCGATTTTCGGGGCGGATCAGGGCGAGTTCTTTATCCACCGCAATATCGCGAACCTTGTTCCCCCTTATAAGCCCGACGGGCTTCAGCACGGCACCTCGGCTGCGGTCGAATACGCAGTGACGGCGCTCAAAGTCGCGCATCTTATCGTGCTTGGGCATTCGGGCTGTGGTGGTGTCAAAGGGTGCTACGACATGTGCACGGGTCATGCGCCCGAGCTTGAAGAGGAATCGAGCTTTATCGGCCGTTGGATGGACATCCTGCGCCCCGGTTTCGAGCGCCTCAAAGACGGTGACGAGGAAACCCGCACGCGCGATCTTGAAAAAGAGGCTGTGCTCGTTTCGCTTGAAAACCTGATGAGCTTTCCCTTTGTCTCGAAGGCTGTCGAGAACGGCGATCTGACGTTGCACGGTCTTTGGAACGATATCGGAGACGGCACGCTCGAGTGCTATCACCCCGCTTCGGGAACCTTTGACGCGATTTGATGAATTTTCGGGGCCAACCACGAGGGAGGAGAGGAGTCGACCCCGAAAGGCTCAAAATGCTTTAACTATGCGTCCGGACCAGTGTCTGCCGAAGCGTCGCGTGCAGCCTTGATCTTGAGAGCTGTAATGCGGCCGAGGCGTGCTTTGGAGGCAAGGTCCATTTCAGTTTCCTAAAGTCTTACTTGAATTCCCTTCCGGTTGCCGGCGACGGATGGATTGGGGGAAGCCGCCGCCGGACCGAGGAAGGTTGGTAAGCGACGGGTCTGGATTGGGACAGCCCCGCCACACCTTTAATCTACCCGCAAAGGTGGAAATTATCTCTATCGCCATTGTATTATAGGAGAGCGCAAACGGCGGTTGCCCCTATCCTATAGGATGGAAATTTGTAGAAATTTTTCCCCAATAAGACGAGTTGTGGGGTTCAATGCGTTCCAAAAACAAAAAAGCCCCACCTTAAGGTGAGGCTTTTCCGTCTGATTCTATCTGGGCGATTAGCCCTTTTTCAGGCAACGCTGACCGAGGACTTCTGCGATCTGGACGGCATTGAGCGCCGCGCCTTTGCGGAGGTTGTCCGAAACGCACCAGAAGTTGATGCCGTTTTCAACGGTCACGTCCTGACGGATGCGGCTGATAAAGGTCGCATAGTCGCCGACGCATTCGATCGGAGTGACGTAGCCACCCGCTTCACGCTTGTCGATCACCATGATGCCCGGAGCTTCGCGCAGAATGTCGGTTGCTTCTTCCCAGTCGAGGAAGTCTTCGAATTCCACGTTGATCGATTCCGAGTGACCGACGAACACGGGAACGCGCACGCAAGTGGCCGTGAGCTTGATGTTCTTGTCGAGGATCTTCTTGGTCTCGGTGACCATCTTCCACTCTTCTTTCGTGTCGCCCGAGTCGAGGAACACGTCGATGTGCGGGATCACGTTAAAGGCGATCTGCTTGGGATAGACGCTGGGTGCGACTTCCTGACCGGGGACATACATGCCCTTGGTCTGGTTCCAAAGCTCGTCGATGGCCTCTTTGCCCGTGCCAGAAACCGACTGATAGGTCGAGACGACGACGCGCTTGATCTTGGCGCGGTCATGCAGCGGCTTGAGGGCAACGACCATCTGCGCGGTCGAGCAATTCGGGTTCGCGATGATGTTCTTTTTGGTGTAGCCGACAACAGCGTCCGCGTTCACTTCGGGAACGATCAGCGGCACGTCGGGGTCGTAGCGATAGAGCGACGAGTTGTCGATCACAACGCAGCCCGAAGCAGCGGCTTTCGGAGCATAGGTCTTGGTTGCGTCCGACCCGATGGCGAAAAGAGCAATGTCCCAGCCGGTGAAGTCAAAGGCATCAAGATCCTGGGTCTTCAAAGTTCGCTCGCCAAAGCTGACTTCGGTCCCCAGCGACTTGCGGCTTGCAAGTGCGGCGATCTCATCGACCGGAAACTCGCGCTCGGCGAGGATGTTCAGCATTTCGCGGCCCACGTTACCCGTGGCGCCAACGACGACGACTTTGTAGCCCATTGGCCTTGCTCCTTGGTTTAAACGGGGGCCGTATACTGGCAAAGCGCACCAAGTAAAAGTGCCTTGTCAGTCTGTTCGGTCCTTGGCGAAAAGATAAATGACCAATCCAAAGCCGATCAGCCCCGCAAAGCACCAAAACAGAAGGCTATAGGCCTCGGCGGGAGAGGATGTTGAGGCTTGAAACGACTCGAACAACGGACGCGTTGCGAATTGGCTCAGGCCGACCGATCCGATGGAGAAGAGGTTCACCAAAGTCACCCCGCGACCCGTGAGATGGGCGGGGAAGAAACCGCGTGCATGCGCCACGATCATCGGGAACGACGCGCCGAAGAAACCGACGATCGCAAGCATAACGGTGGCTGCAACGATCCCGCTGGCGGGAAAGAGTGCAAGACCGATGAGCCCGAACATACCGATCAGGTTTCCACCCCAGATCACCCATTTGCGGGTCCCGAAGAGCCGATCCATCGGACCATAGGCAAAGTTCCCCGCAATCATCGCAAGACCCATGACAAGGGTAATGTTCCCGATTGTAGCGGTGTCCGCCCCAAGCACCGAGGCGGCATAGGGGCCCGACCAAAGCCCGCGAATACCTGCGGCAGGGATATAGTTCACGGCGACCATGACAAAGATCGGCCACAGGACGGGCATCTTCAACAGATCGAGCAGCGAACCGCGGTGCGCGGTTTCGACCTTTTCGGGGTCTTTGATGGTGAAAAAGAGCACGATTGCGACGACAAAGGTCAGGACGCCCACGATCAGCATCGTTTCGCGCCAGCCGATCACTTCCACGGCCCAAGCCGTTGGTGCCGAACTTGCAATATTGCCCAAAGAGCCGAAACCGAGCGTTGCCCCTGCGAGGGTTGCGAACATTGCCGGCGGAAAGACGCGGGCAAAAATGAAGTAGGAGGCCATGAGCACGGGCGAACACCCGATGCCGATCAGAGCCATCGCAAGGTTCACATGCCAAGGCGTGCTCGCGAAGCTGAAGACAATTGCCCCGCCGCCCGCAGCAACACCGAGAAGAACGGAAGTCGTGATCCTCGGCCCGATCCGGTCGAGGGCTTCCCCCACGGGAATCTGCATCAGGGCAAAGATCACGAACCACGTCCCGAGCGCGGTGGAGAGGCTTTCGGGCGTAACGCCGATATCAGAGGACAGAACCCCCGAGAACACAGCAAGAAACGCGCGATAGAACTGGCTCAGCCCGTATCCGACGATCAAAACAATAAGGCCAAGACGCATGCGAAAGCTCCTCCCCGAGACTTCGTAGTCATGTCTAGATAACGCAAGTTCCTCAGAACGCACGTTCTTTCACGACGGCTTCCCAATCTTTTTGCGACAGGGCGTAGCATTTCCAATCCTTTGCAGGCCCCCCGATCTCGAGCGCGGCGTCGTATCGGAACCGCGCGCCAAGCTTGGACGTGGCCTTTTGCGACCTGATGTTGTCGGGCGCGATGTGGAACCAGATTTCATCGAAATGGGCAAAGGCGTGTTCGTGCATGAGCCGCTTTACCGCAAAGTTCGTGGTCCCGCCCCAACGGCTGTTGGTCAGGAATGTGAACCCGATGGAAATGCTGTTTTCATGATCAGGCGCGGGGTAGAAACTTGATGTTCCGATAATTTCGCCCGATGCGCCGTCACGAATGGCAAGCGCATGTCCTGTTTCGAGCAGAAAATCGAAATAGGGATGAAACACTTCGGGTTTGTAGCGGTCTTTGGCGGGATGGCCTGCCCAAACTTCGGGATGGGCCGCCGCCGCAAAAAGCCCCTCGCGGTCCGCCTCGCAAAGCGGTGCGATAGCAATGCCGTAACCCGAGATCGAAGGCTGAGGATCAAAGCCGGTCATGCAAAGAGGTCCTTATAGGTTTCGCGCAAAGCGGCTTTTTGCACTTTGCCCATCGTGTTTCTGGGAAGCGCGTCGATCAGGATCAATTTGCGCGGCTGTTTGAACCTTGCAAGACGGTTCCCGAGGTTGAGCTGGATCGAGTCGAGGTCGGGCGTGGCACCTGATCTGGCGACGATGATCCCTACGGTCGCCTCGCCGAGGTCGGGGTGCGGCACACCGATCACCGCACTTTCAAGCACGCCTTCTTGGGTGTCGAGCGCTTCTTCGACCTCTTTGGGATAGATGTTGAACCCCCCCGAAATCACGAGATCCTTGGCGCGGCCGACGATGGTCACATAGCCGTCTTCGCTCTGCTGGGCGAGATCGCCTGTGATGAAGAACCCGTTCTCGCGGAGCTCTTCACGCGTCTTCTCGGGCATTTGCCAGTAGCCTTGGAACACGTTCTCGCCGCGCACTTCGAGGGTGCCTATTTCCCCGCGAGGAAGGTCATTTCCTTCGCTGTCGCAGACTTTGACCTCGACGCCGGGGAGTGGGAGCCCGACCGTCCCCGGTCGACGTTCGCCGTCATAGGGGTTCGAGGTATTCATGTTGGTTTCGGTCATTCCGTAGCGTTCAAGGATTTTGTGACCCGTGCGGTCGAAAAAGCGCCGATGCGTTTCCGCCAGCAGAGGCGCGGACCCCGACACGAAAAGACGCATGGTCTTGGTCAGTTCTTTGGTGAAACGCGCATCGCCGAGAAGGCGGGTGTAAAACGTCGGAACGCCCATCATCGTCGTTGCGGTCGGCATCCATTTGATAAGCGCATCCACATCGAGCTTGGGCAAAAAGATCATCGCGCCGCCCGCAAGAAGCGAGATGTTGGTTCCGACGAAAAGCCCGTGCGTGTGAAAAATCGGGAGCGCGTGCAGCAGCACGTCGTTTTCGTCAAATCGCCATTCGGAACAGAGCACTTCGGCATTCGACAAAAGATTGCGCTGCGAGAGCATCGCGCCTTTGGAGCGCCCTGTCGTCCCCGAAGTGTAAAGGATCGCAGCGAGATCGTCCTGTGATCGCTCGACCGTCTCGAACTCTTCGGGTTTGCCGGCAGCCTTTGCCGCCAGAGACCCGTTGCCGCTTTCGTCCATGGTAAGAAATTTTGCACCATAGCGGGACGCGACATCCGAAAGGTTTCCCGCTTTTTCGGGGTCTCCGATTAGAAGACCTGCCCCCGAATTGGAGACGAAATAGTCCACTTCATGTGCCGTATAGGCCGTGTTCAAAGGCAGAAACACGAGACCCGACTGGGCGCAGGCCGCATAGACGGCCAAGGCGTTGGGCGATTTTTCGACCTGAAGGGCGACGCGGTCCCCCGTTTTCAAACCCAGTTCCGCGAGAGCATGGGCATAACGTGCGGCAAGTTTCAGAAACCGGCCATGGCTCAACCTCGAACCATCGGGAAGGATGAGAAAGGTAGAAGTCTTGCCGATATGGCGTCCGAAAAGCCGATCAAAAAGCGGATTACCCATTGTGCCCTCAAAACTCGTTCGAGCGCGACTATCCCCAACATTTCGACCAAAACAAGGCTCTTTGCGGAGAGGGCGTCAAAGAGCCCTACTATGGCGTCCTTCGGGCATCGCGTAGGCATCGACTTCCTGAGCGCAAAGCCGAGCGATAAGGCGCGCGCTTCCGTTGAGTTGGATGACGCCATTCTCGATCACAAGCTGGTCGTGAAAACGCTCTCTCATCCGTGCGGTCATGGCAAAGATTTCGCTTTCCGTCTTGTGATGCCGCGCGGCAAGCGCTTTGCAGTCGACGGCAAAATTGCACATCAGGCTTTCGATCATATCCGAACGCAAAAGATCATCGTCTGACATCGTATGGCCACGTTCGGTCGCAAGATGGCCCTCTTCGATATGGGTTGCATATTTAGACGAGGCGGAGACGTTCTGCGCAAAGCCTTGGGGATAGCGCGAGATGGCCGAGGCTCCCATCCCGATCAGAACATCCGATGTGTCGTCCGTATAGCCTTGGAAGTTGCGGCGCATGGTGTTGTTGCGGTTGGCGAGCGCCAGACTGTCGTCGGGGCGGGCATAGTGGTCGATCCCGATTTCTTCGTAGCCGTCCCAGAGGAACAATTCGCGCGCGGTATCGAAAAGCTCGAGCCGTTGTTCGGCGCTGGGCAGCTCGTCTGCAGGGATCATGACCTGACGTTTCGCCATCCACGGCACATGGGCATACCCATAGAGCGCAACACGGTCGGGGCTGAGCGAAAGAACGCGCTGCACACTGTCCGCCATCCGTTCTTTGGTTTGGAACGGCAAGCCGTAGAGAATGTCCATGTTGAGCGAGGTGATCCCTGCGGCGCGGAGCATGTCGACAACGCGGCGCGTGTCTTCGAAACTTTGATCGCGACCGATGGATTGCTGGACGATCGGGTCAAAGTCCTGAACCCCGATCGATGCGCGCGTCATACCGATCTCTGCCAGAGCGTCGATGCGGGCTTGGTCCACTTCTGTCGGGTCGATCTCGACCGAAAACTGGAGATCCTCGGCTAGTGGCCGGAACGCCCGAACCGCAGCCCCAAGCTCGCGGATCATATAGGGCGGCAACAAAGTCGGAGTGCCCCCGCCGAAATGGATCTGGCTGATGATCACATCCTTGCGAAGGTTTCTTCCCACAAGCTCGAGTTCCTTCTTGAGGAGCGCAAGGTAGGGCACAAGCGGCCGATCCGTCGAGGTGCCTTGCGTGCGGCAAGCACAGAACCAGCAGAGCCGCCGACAATAGGGGATATGGAAATACAAAGACACTCTTGCGCCCGAAGGAATGGCGCTGATCCACTCTGTGGTTGTCGTTGGAGCGACATCATTCGAAAAATGGTTTGCAGGCGGATAGCTTGTGTATCTTGGCGCACGGGCGTCAAATAGTCCCAATTCGCGAAGTCTTTCATGAGAAACCATTGCATATCCTCGGGCAAAATGGATTAAGGTAAAGGCACTGCACGCGCGAACCGAGGGTCAAAGTTTGACGATACCACTGACCAATGAAATCCACTGCGGCGAGTGTCCGATCCGCCATCGGGCGGTCTGTGCGAAGTGTGACAGCGACGAGCTCGAACGGCTTGAAGCGATCAAGTATTATCGAACCTATGAAGCGGGCCAGACCATTGCCTGGGCGGGCGACGAGATGAGCTTTCTCGGCTCCGTGGTTCGCGGTGTTGCGACCCTGAGCCAAACGCTCGAAGACGGTCGCACGCAAATGTTGGGGCTTTTGCTCCCCTCGGATTTTATCGGCCGACCGGGTCGCAGCGCCTCGGCTTATGACGTGACAGCCGTGAGCGAAGTGACGCTTTGCTGTTTTCGTCGGCGTCCGTTCGAACAGTTGATGGCCGTTACCCCGCATGTTGCCGAACGGCTTTTGGACATGACGCTGGACGAGCTCGATGCAGCGCGCGAATGGATGCTGATCCTCGGGCGCAAAACGGCGCGGGAAAAAATCGCGAGCCTTTTGGCCATCATCGCGCGACGCGAATCCACTTTGACGATGGGTAATCTCAAGGGGCGTATCGAAATCAACTTGCCCCTCACGCGTGAAGCGATGGCCGATTATCTTGGCCTCACGCTCGAAACGGTGAGCCGTCAGATTTCGGCGCTCAAGCGAGAGGGGATCATCACGCTCGACGGCAAGCGCAAAATCCTTGTCGAGGACTTTGAAGCGCTGCTCGCCGAGACCGGTGACGATATGGACGGTGGTCTGATCGCCTGATCCGAATTTTATCGCGTTGTGGCGCATTAGTGCGCCATAACGAGCGGTATTTTTGTATATTCGAGCAAATCCCGCGTCGCGCCGCCAAGGATCGACTCGCGGAAGCGCGAGTGGCCATAGGCGCCCATCACGATGGCATCGATAGCGTGATCGATTGCGAAACGGGTCAGAACCTCGGAAATGCGCGGCATCGTTCTGGCAAGGATCGAGACTTCGGCTTTGACCCCGTGGCGCGCAAGCATCAAGCAAATCGCCCCTCCGGGATCAGAGCGTTCGGGAGAATGCGCAGGCGGGTCGACCATCACGATATGGACGCGGTGCGCCTGTTTGAGCACGGGCAGGGCGGCACGGATGGCGGCAAAGGATTCACTGCTTTCATTCCACGCGACCAGAACCTGACGGAAGGGCTCTCCTGAAAGAACCTCACCGTGCGGAATGACCAGAACGGGCGCGCCAGACCCGAAGAGTTCTGCTTCCAGAACCGTTACGTGTAGCGGGTTCTTTTGGGGGCCATAGGGTTTGGCGGCAACGACGATGTCGCAATAGCTCGCAAGCCGCGCAACCATGGCCTCGATCCCCATTTGCGGCACCACCGAAGGAATGACCGCCAAGGGACCATAGTCTTTGGGCAGAAGCGCAGTCACCCAAGCGGCAAGCTCTTCGGCGCTCTGGCGGGCGTCTTCAAGTGCGTTCACCGCAAGACTTGCCGCGCTCCCGATGGGAACGGCTTCGAAACGGGCGGGATCGATTCCGATGCAGTGCACGTCAAGATGCGCACCGCCTGCAACGGCGAGATTGAAGGCGCTCATCAGGGCATCATGGTCGGCTTCTTGATCGGTAACTACGACCGAAATCGTTTTGTAAGCCATCGGTTGCTCTCCCAAGTCGACGAATTGGATGGGGGAATCCCCTCCGTTCACTAGAAAAAGGACTATCAGAGCTTGGCGTCTGAAAACTTGACATGGATCAAGGCGGCGATCTCTCGCGAATGTGAAACCCCTAACCAGAGCTGAACAGCCTGCGCACGATTCTGCGTGGGCGAAATAAGGGAACGCTTGTTATGTGGGATTGGATCAAGATCGCGGTCTTTGGCATTATTGCCTTGCTGGCCGCACTCGCCGCGAACTTCGCGCGCGACCTGGCGTATCAGGTCCACGCGTTGATCGTGATGGCCGTCGCTGCTGGCATGTTCATCTGGACTGTCCGCCGCACAGGAGAACCTTCGGTGCCTGCACCGACCGGTTATAATGATGGCGTCATTCGTTATGGTGTTATCGCAACTGCTTTTTGGGGCCTTGCCGGTTTTCTGGTTGGCACCTTTATCGCTTTTCAGTTGGCCTTTCCGGCGCTGAACTTTGAATTTCTTCAAGGCTTCGGCAACTTCGGTCGCCTTCGCCCGCTGCACACTTCGGCGGTGATCTTTGCGTTCGGTGGTAACGCGCTGATCGCGACGTCGTTCTATATCGTGCAGCGCACCTCGGCGACGCGCCTTTGGGGCGGCAACCTTGGTTGGTTTGTGTTCTGGGGCTACAACCTCTTTATCGTTCTGGCAGCGACGGGCTATCTGCTCGGTGCGACCCAGTCGAAAGAATATGCAGAGCCCGAATGGTATGTCGACCTCTGGCTGACCGTTGTTTGGGTTGCCTATCTTGCCGTCTTCCTCGGCACGATTATCAAGCGCAAAGAGCCGCACATCTATGTTGCGAACTGGTTCTTCCTATCGTTCATCGTGACCGTGGCCATGCTCCACGTCGTGAACAACCTCGTTGTTCCGGTATCGATCTTCGGTTCGCGCTCGGTTCAGGTGATGGCAGGTGTTCAGGATGCGATGACCCAGTGGTGGTATGGCCACAACGCTGTGGGCTTCTTCCTGACCGCAGGCTTCCTCGGAATGATGTACTACTTCGTGCCCAAACAGGCCGAACGCCCCGTCTTTTCGTACAAGCTGTCGATCATCCACTTCTGGGCACTGATCTTCCTCTATATCTGGGCAGGTCCGCACCACCTCCACTACACCGCGCTTCCCGACTGGGCTTCGACCCTCGGTATGGTGTTCTCGATCATCCTCTGGATGCCGTCCTGGGGTGGTATGATCAACGGTCTGATGACGCTTTCGGGCGCATGGGACAAGATCCGCACCGACCCGATCATCCGTATGATGGTCTTCTCGCTGGGCTTCTATGGTATGTCCACCTTCGAAGGCCCGATGATGTCGATCCGCGCGGTGAACTCGCTGTCGCACTATACCGACTGGACCATCGGTCACGTCCACTCCGGCGCTCTTGGCTGGAACGGTATGATCACCTTCGCAGCGCTCTACTTCCTGACGCCGCGCCTTTGGGGTCGCCAGTCGCTCTATAGCCTCAAGCTTGTGAGCTGGCACTTCTGGCTCGCCACCATCGGTATCGTGCTCTACGCCGGCTCCATGTGGGTCACGGGCATCATGGAAGGTCTGATGTGGCGTGAAGTCGATGCGCAGGGCTTCCTCGTGAACTCCTTCGCCGACACGGTAAGTGCGAAATTCCCGATGTATGTCGTTCGCGGCATGGGCGGGGTGCTCTATCTCACCGGCGCGATCATCATGTGCTACAACCTCTGGATGACTGCCTTCAGCAAGCGCGTGCCTGCTGCAGTCGCCACCCCCGCAGAATAAGGAGAACTGATTATGGGTATCCTTGATCGCCATAAGGTTCTTGAGAAAAACGCCACTCTGCTGCTTATCGGTAGCCTTGCAGTGGTCACTATCGGCGGGATCGTTGAAATCGCTCCGCTGTTCTATCTGGAAAACACCATCGAGGATGTAGAGGGCGTTCGCCCCTACTCCCCGCTGGAGCTGGCAGGTCGCGAGATCTACATCCGTGAGGGGTGCTACGTCTGTCACAGCCAGATGATCCGTCCGATGCGCGACGAGGTCGAGCGCTATGGTCACTATAGCCTCGCAGCCGAGTCCAAATACGACCACCCCTTCCAGTGGGGGTCGAAGCGGACGGGTCCCGACCTTGCACGTGTCGGTGGTCGCTATTCCGACGAATGGCATGTCGACCACCTCACAAACCCGCAATCGGTCGTGCCCGAGTCGGTCATGCCGAAGTATGGCTTCCTTGCGAATGCCGTCATCGAGCCGACCTACATCACAGACCTGATGGAAACGCATGCGATTGTGGGCGTTCCCTACACCGAAGAGATGATCGCAGAAGCCCAGGCCGACTTCCTTGTGCAAGTCGATCCCGACGGCGACTACGATGGTCTTGTCGAGCGTTATCCGGGTGCAGTGGTAAGCAACTTTGATGGCCAAGACGCCGTGACCGAAATGGACGCGTTGATCGCCTATCTCCAGATGCTTGGCACTTTGGTCGACTTCTCGACCTTTACCCCCGACGCAAGCCGGTAAGGGAGGGCGTGATGAACTATCACATCCTACGTGAAATCGCAGACAGCTGGGTTCTTCTGGCGCTGTTCCTCTTCTTCGTGGGCGTGTTTTTCTGGGCTTGGCGCCCGGGAAGCCGCGCCACCCACGATGACGCCGCTGCGGTTGTTTTCCGCAACGAGGACGCGCCTGCCCAAGACAGCAACATCGAAGGTGCGGAGGCTCGGGTATGAGCAAGAAGACGCAAGATAAACACGAAGTCGAGACGACCGGCCACAGCTGGGACGGTATCGAAGAATACAACAATCCTCTCCCGCGTTGGTGGGTTTGGGTCTTCTATGCGACCATCGTTTGGGGGATCTGGTACACGATCGCCTATCCTGCTTGGCCGATGCTCAAGGGCGCGACGGCAGGCTATCTCGGCTTCTCGACCCGCGCGGACGTTGCCGCCGATATCGCAGCCGTCGAAGAGCAGAACGCCGCTCTGACCACCGAGCTTGCCTCGATCGATCTGACGACGCTTGCGGATAATGCCGAGCTTCATCAGTTCGCCATCAACGGTGGTGCCGCCGTGTTCCGTGCCAACTGTTCGCAGTGCCACGGCTCGGGTGCCGCAGGTGCCAAGGGTTATCCGAACCTTCTGGATAACGACTGGCTCTGGGGTGGCAGCATCGAAGACATCGCTTTCACGGTCACGCACGGTATCCGCAACGAACAGTCGGGCGATGCCCGCTGGGTCGAGATGCCCGCCTTTGGCGACATCCTCGAAGAAGGCGAGATCGACGCGGTTGTGAACCATGTCCTTTCGATTTCGGGTCAAGAAGCCGATGCGACCCTCGCAGCGGCAGGCGAGCCCCTTTTCCTCGACAACTGTGCCTCGTGCCACGGTGATGCAGGCGAAGGCAATCGTGACTTCGGTGCACCGACGCTCAACGATGCGATCTGGCTTTATGGCGGTGACTTCGACACGCTCAAGGAAACCGTCACCAAAGCACGCTTTGGCGTGATGCCCGCATGGAGCGAAGAATTCCGCCCCGGTGTCGGCCTCACGGCTGCCGAAATCAACGCTGTTGCGGCTTACGTCCATCAGCTCGGCGGCGGCGAGTAACCACAAGCAGAATACCCGGCGGCGTGTTGCAGCCACGCCGCCCGGTTCCATCGGTCCAGCCCCTGTTCGCGCATGACGCAGGACTGATGGCTCCCTCTGGCGAGAGGGCGGAACCTCCGGTCGGGAATTTTCCCCGCACCGGAGGTTTTCGCATTCCAGCGGCCTTTGTTCACAGTTGGCACAATCTTGATCTGGGTCAAAGAAGGTGACTCGGAGCCGTGCAAAAAGGACCATGCGAACAGATCTGAAATTTTAGGATTCCTTTATGTCCTCCTCCGATACACCGCCGTCCCTTTACGCCGCTCGGGAACCTGTTTTCCCGCGCCGTGTCTCGGGTTTTTTCCGCTCGATGAAGTGGGTCATCATGGCCGTCACTTTGGGCATCTATTACCTCACCCCCTGGATCAGGTGGGACCGTGGGCCGGAATTGCCCGATCAAGCGGTTCTGGTCGACCTTGCAGGTCGGCGGTTCTTTTTCTTCTGGATCGAGATTTGGCCTCAGGAGTTCTATTTCGTCGCAGGCCTTCTTATCATGGCGGGTCTGGGGCTGTTTCTGTTTACCTCGGCGCTTGGTCGCGTCTGGTGCGGTTATGCTTGCCCCCAGACGGTCTGGACCGATTTGTTCATCCTCGTCGAGCGTTGGGTCGAGGGCGACCGCAATGCACGGGTCCGTTTGTGGAATGCCAAATGGGACCTACGCAAGTTCCGTCTTCGCATCACGAAATGGGTCATCTGGGTTCTGATCGCTCTCGCAACGGGTGGTGCTTGGGTCTTTTATTTCACTGATGCGCCGACGCTTTTCACCGCTCTCCTGAATGGTACGGCGCACCCCGTCGCTTATACGACGATGGCGATCCTGACTGCGACGACCTTTGCCTTTGGCGGGATCGCGCGCGAGCAGATTTGTATCTATGCCTGCCCTTGGCCGCGTATTCAGGCTGCGATGATGGACGAAGACACCATCACCATCGGCTATCGCGAATGGCGCGGAGAGCCGCGTGGCAAGCTCAAGAAGGGTCAGGAAACGGGCGAGCAGGGCGATTGCATCGACTGCATGGCCTGTGTGAACGTTTGCCCGATGGGCATCGACATCCGCGATGGGCAACAGATGGAGTGCATCACCTGCGGCCTGTGTATCGACGCTTGCGACGACATGATGGAGAAGATCGGCAAGCCGCGTGGTTTGATCGACTATCTCGCACTCAAGGACGAAGCGGCAGAGCGTGCAGGTCAGGCCCCGACACCGATCCTACAGCACATCCTGCGTCCGCGCACGATCCTCTACACCTCTCTCTGGTCGGCTATCGGTGTTGCTCTTGTCTTTGCGCTCTTTATCCGCCCCGAGATCAATATGACCGTGGCCCCTGTCCGCAACCCGACCTTTATCGTGCAATCCGACGGCACCATCCGTAATGTCTATGACATCCGTCTCCAGAACAAGCATGGTGAGGCAAGGCCTTTCGGTCTCTCGGTAAGTAATGGGTCCGATTTGAGCATCGACGTCGAAGGTGTTGACGGCACGCTGGTTACCGTGCCTGCTGACGAAACCTATCAGGTGCGCGTCTATGTCGACGCCCCTGCGACTTCCGACGCTGCCCATGCAGAGCGCACGCCCTTTACCTTCTGGATCACCGATCTGACCAACAATGACCGCGCCTACAAAGAAACCATCTTCAACGGACGGGAGAACTAGGATGACTGCATTTTTCCGCGGCCCGATCACCGGCCCCAAGTTTTTCGCCATCTTCGCTTCGTTCTTTGTCGTCATCATCTCGGTCAATCTCGTGCTGGCCTATAGCGCGGTAAAAACCTTTCCGGGTCTCGAGGTGAAAAATTCTTATGTGGCGAGCCAAACCTTCGACAAAGATCGCCAAGCGCAGGAAGCGCTTGGCTGGACCATCGACGCGCGGGTGCAGCACGGCGAGCTTCATCTGATGATCACCGATGCGGACGGCAAGCCTGTCGAGGTAAAGTCTGTCAACGGAACCTTTGGCCGTGCCACGAGTGTGCGGGACGACCAAGCGCCCGCATTTGTCTTTGACGGAACGATGTATCGTGCGCCTGTGACCACCGCTCCGGGAAACTGGAACCTTCGTTTCGAAGCGCTGGCCCAGGACGGGACCCTGTTCAAACAGCGCGTGGTTGTGATCGTAGAAAGCTGAGATCATGAGCGTTTCCGAAGTGCCCTCAGTCGCCGCTTGTCCGGCTTGTATCGCGACCCCTCTGGCCATCGAGCGGGCCAAGGGCACAGCGGCAACTGCGGATCAGGAGTTTCAACTCTCGTTGCCGACGGTTCATTGTGCGGCCTGTATCTCGGCCATCGAGAATGGCTTGATGGCCACTGACGGCGTTGCAGATGTGCGCGTCAACCTCACACGCAAACGCGCGACCGTCAAAGTCTCTGCGGGGATTTCGGTCGAAGACATCGTGGAGCGCATCGCCTCTTTCGGCTATCAGGCCTCGCCGCTGGATATGGCCACGCTGACCGCGGGGGAATCCGACCGCGCGTCTCGGGATCTGGCCATGCGGCTCGGCGTCTCGGGCTTTGCGATGATGAACGTCATGCTGCTTTCGGTCGCTGTCTGGTCGGGCGCTACCGATGCGACGCGGGATCTCTTTCACTGGATTTCCGCCGGGATCGCGCTTCCGACAATCGTGTTCGCGGCGCAACCCTTTTTCAAAAGCGCTTGGTCTGTTCTGAAAGTCGGACGCCTGAACATGGACGTTCCGATCTCGCTCGCCATTTTCTTGGCTTCGGTCATGTCGGTGTTCGAAACCATGTCGGGTGGTGCGCACGCCTATTTCGATGCTGCTTTGTCGCTGACGTTCTTCTTGCTTGCCGGACGTTATCTGGATCAGAGAATGCGCGGTGTGGCTCGGTCAGCGGCGACCGAACTTGCCGCTATGGAGGCGCCGATGGCGCTTCGGTTGAGGAATGGTCATGCCGAGACGATTGCCCTCAAACATGTGGTCGTTGGAGATATTCTCCTTGTTCAACCCGGCTCGCGTGTGCCCGTAGACGGCACCATCATCAAAGGCGCAACCGAGCTTGATCGCGCGTTTCTCACGGGTGAGACGGACCTTGTTCCTGCTGGTGTAGGTGATTTCATCCGTGCAGGCGAGGTGAACCTTACCGGTGCTATCGAAGTCCGTGCTGATGCCGTCGGTGAAGATACATTGCTTCACGGCTTGGCCGATCTGGTTTCGGTCGCCGAGCAGGCCAAGTCACGATATAACTCGCTCGCGGATCGCGCCGCCCGCATTTACGCGCCTTTGGTGCATTTGCTGGCATTGGTCGCTTTCGGGCTTTGGCTCTGGCTCAGCCATGGTGACGTGCGGCTCGCTCTGAATATTGCGGTTGCGGTTCTCATCATCACCTGTCCCTGTGCGCTTGGGCTCGCTGTGCCTGCGGTTTCGACCGTTGCCTCGGGACGTTTGTTCAAAGCGGGGCTCTTGGTCAAACACGCGAGCGCGCTCGAAAGGCTTGCCGAAGTGGACCACGTGGTCTTTGACAAAACGGGCACTTTGACCCTCGGACGGCCGAGTTTTCATAGCGCACATCAATTGAGCAAAGAATCTCTTGCGATAATGCACGCCTTGGCCCAAAGTTCGGCGCATCCGCGATCCAAAGCGATCGTAGAAGTGACGAAAGACATGTCTTTACCTTGGGTAAACTTGTCGGATATCACCGAATTGCCCGGACAAGGCGTTGAGGGTCAGTGGGAGGAGCTGACTGTCCGACTTGGCCGGGCAAGCTGGGTGACGAATACTCCCCAGAGCAAGGGCACGATGTTCATGGTTGAAGGCCATGAACCCGTGCAGCTTTCTTTTGAAGATGCGCTACGACCCGGTGCGCGGGAACTTGTCCAAACGCTTCGCGAGCGCGGGATTCCGATGACCCTATTGTCCGGTGACACCGAGGCCGTTGTTGCCGATCTTGCCCGTGATCTTGGGATTCCCGCCTATCAGGCGGACATGATGCCCGATGAAAAGGTTGCGGCTGTGCAGTCGCTTCAGGCCAAGGGTGCCAAGGTTTTGATGATCGGGGACGGCCTCAATGACACCGCTGCGCTTGCTTCGGCACATGTGTCGGCGGCGCCTGCCTCGGCGCTCGAAGCCACCCGAGTCGCTTCGGATTTTGTTCTGGTGTCCCAAGATTTGTCGAATATCGGGCGTGCCATGCGCCTCTCGAAGTCTGCAAGAACGCGTATTCTGGAGAATTTTGCCGTCGCGGCTGTCTACAATTTGATAGCGGTGCCCATTGCGTTCATGGGTTTTGCAACTCCGCTTGCTGCGGCAATTGCGATGTCGACGTCTTCGATTATAGTTTCCCTTAATGCATTAAGGGTTCGATAACGATGGATGTGCTAGTCATTTTGATACCCGTTTCGATCGGGCTCGGGATTCTCGGGTTGCTTGGGTTCTATTGGACCATGCACAACAGCCAGTATGATGATCCAGATGGCGATGCCGAGCGCATTCTGCGACGCGATTTCGATGAATTGCCTGCAGAAGATCGCTAGAATTCGCAACCTTTGAAACGAAACAAGGCGCGGGATATTTCCGCGCCTTTGTTTTTCCGAAAATCGGGAATTTGGTCGGAGCGAGAGGATTCGAACCTCCGACCCCCTGCTCCCGAAGCAGGTGCGCTACCAGGCTGCGCTACGCTCCGACCGTGGTCCGCGAGTTACTAGCTATCGCGGTGTTTGGCAAGGCCGGAAAGGGCCTCGGCACTGCTTTTTCGCTAGGACTTCGACCGAACGGTTTTACCGAACCAGACGCGGCTCAGGATGCTTGCGCGAGGCGAGGTGACGGTCTCGTTGCGAAGGCGGCTTTGCAGCACAGGTTGCGTTGAAGAGGCATCGCTGTTGCCTTCGCGCAGGACGATATAGACGCCCGAAGCGATAATGATTGTTGCACCGATCACGGTGTTGAGTTCGAGCGACTCGCCGAAGAACAGATAGCCATAGGCAGTGGCCCAGAGGATCTGGCTGTATTGCATGGGCGCGACCATCATCGCTTCGCCCGCGCGATAGGCTTTGATCACCAAAAAGCCGCCCATGATCCCGAATACCGAAATGATCAGCAAAAGCCCGATATGTTCGATCTGCATCGGCACGTAAAAGAACGGGAGCGCTGCGCCCATGGCGACAAAGTTGCCAATCATGGGATAAAGCATCAGAACGACGCTGCGTTCTTCATTGCCGATTTTGCGGACAATCACGGCGACAAAGGCGCTGCACACGGCTGCCACAAGCGCGGCAAGGTGCCCAAGACTGAACTCTGTCACTGATGGGTTGAGGACGACCATCACCCCAGCAAGACCGACGACAACGGCAAGACCGCGACGAATCCGGACTTTTTCGCCAAGCATCGGGATGGCAAGGATCGTGATCAGAAGCGGAGAGGCAAAGAGGATGGCATAGGTTTGCGCCAAAGGAAGCGTCGAGAACGCGTAAAAAGCCGATACGCCCGTGATCACCGTGCAAACGGTGCGCAGTGCAATCCAATAGGGGTGGCGCGGCATCAGATTGTCCCGCTCGCGGTCGCTCATCAGAATGACCGTCACGATGGGAAAGCTGAAGAGCGCAGCGAAGAATACGATTTGCACCGCAGAGTAGGTCCCGCCAAGCAGCTTTACGACCACGTCATGGGTCGCATATATCCCCATCGCCAAGAGTGCATAAAGCGCGCCTACGACGTTGTTTTTCACGACTTCAACCATTTGGGTCCTCTGGTAGCGCAAACATATTCGTGCAAATGCACCTTGGGCGCTTGTTTGAAATTGGTCAACGCTATGACTTGCCAAAAGTTGCATGCCCGCAAAAAAAGGGCGCCCGAGAGCGCCCTTTTCCCATGTTTTGTCGCAAGAGTTACGCGAGCGATGCGTCCAATGCCTCGACGATCTTGTCGCCCATCTCGGAGGTGCTGACGGGCGTGACGCCCTCTTCTCCGAGGAGGTCGGCAGTGCGCACGCCATCGGCGAGAACCTTTTCCACGGCCTTTTCCAGACGGTCGGCTTCGTCGCCGAGATCGAACGAATAGCGGAGCGCCATTGCAAAGGAGAGAACACACGCAATCGGATTCGCTTTGCCCTGACCTGCGATATCGGGAGCCGAGCCGTGTACGGGCTCGTAGAGCGCTTTGGGGCGACCATTGGCCATGGGAGCGCCGAGCGAAGCCGAAGGCAGCATGCCGAGCGAACCGGTGAGCATGGCAGCAGCGTCCGAAAGGAGGTCACCGAAGAGGTTGTCGGTGACGATCACGTCGAACTGCTTGGGCCAGCGGCAAAGCTGCATAGCGCCTGCGTCTGCATACATGTGCGACAGCTCGACGTCCGAATATTCTTTCTGGTGGATCTCGGTCACGACCTGACGCCACAAGATACCCGATTCCATAACGTTGGCCTTCTCCATCGAGCAGACCTTGTTGTTGCGGCGGCGAGCGAGTTCAAAGGCCGAACGGGCAACGCGCGCGATTTCCGACTCGGTGTAGCGCTGGGTGTTGATACCGACGCGCTCGTTGCCTTCGGTGATGATGCCGCGCGGCTCACCGAAGTAGATGCCCGAGGTCAGTTCGCGGACGATAACGATATCAAGACCTGCAACCACGTCACGCTTGAGCGACGAGAAGTCGGCAAGAGCATCAAAGCACTGTGCCGGACGGAGGTTGGAGTAGAGGTCCATTTCTTTGCGAAGACGGAGAAGACCGCGCTCGGGTTTCACCGAGAAGTCGAGATCGTCGTACTTCGGGCCACCAACGGCACCGAGAAGAACAGCGTCGACTTCCTGAGCCTTGGCCATGGTATCGTCGTGAAGCGGGGTGCCGTGCTTGTCATAGGCGCAGCCACCGACGAGGTCTTCGGAAACGTCGAATTTGATAGAGCGCTTGTCGCCGTACCAGTTAATGATCTTCTTGACCTCGGCCATAACTTCGGGGCCGATGCCGTCGCCGGCGAGGATCAGGATCGAGGGGTTGGACATCTGGTCTTTCCTTGTCTGAACGAGGTTGCACTCGCCTAAACCGAACGTCTCGAATGGTCAAGAAATCAAGGTGAAAGAGTCGTCTCGGCTCTCTTGTTTTCTGACGTCTCTGCCGAGATTTCGATCCAGACCAGTGCGTGCGCTCCGATTTGCGCGTTATGTATTATTCCCGCGTCGAAGATATCGAAATGCTTTGAGGGGAGCACATAAGACACCCTCAGGTTTCCGCCTTTTTCGGGAGGCCAAAAGGCGGTGTCGAGGTCGGGCAGGGGATCTTGGAGTGTCGGCAGCTCGAGTAGCGAGATAATCGCCTCATGATAACCCTCGCCCTTTTGAGGGTCGAGGTTGGCGTTTCCTGCGATGACAAAGGGCGTGGGCCTGAGTGATGCCCAAGTGGTCCAAAGTGTGATCTCGTCGGCATTGCGTCTGTCGTTGCGTTCTTCTTCGCCATCGAAAACGGGTGGAGTCGCAGCAAAAACGGCGAGTTGGAAGGTGGGACCGCAGTCGACATCCAAGACCCAATGCCCAGAAGAGGGCAAGCGTTGAACCGCTTTGATCGCATCGGGCGTCTCGGGCGGCATTCGGGTTTGCGGTAGGTCCTGCCAGAGACGTGCAGAGTGGTCCTCGGCAAGAGCAAGAGGGCAGCGCGAAAGAACAAGGAGCCCCCCATCCCCAAGAAATCGGCCATAGCCTTGGGCATCGCGTGGCTCCCCCTTTTTGCCGTTTGCATCAAGGTCGAGACCCGTTGCCTGTCCTGCATTGGGTTCGAGCGCGAAAGAATGTGGATAGGACGCGCCGTGATGTTCCAGATTGGCGATCAACGCATCGGCAGCGTGGCTGTTCGTATCAAAGTCGAAGTCGGTCAGGACGAGGACATCAGCGTCGGCTTGGGCAATCACAAGTTCGATGGCGGTGATCTGGTCATCCGACGCTTCGACTAGATCGCGAAGCAGAAGTCCGGGACCTTCGCGGCTTAGAGGGGCGGCGAAGGTTGCGACTTTGATGCTCTCGGACGCGAGGGGGGAGCCCAGCCAGACCGAGATTAAGCAGGCAAGTAGTTCTCGGCTTCTTCGGCTTCGTGCGAGCGTTTGCGCTTTTCTTCGACCATCTGTGCGATACGGCCCATCGCGGTGCCGCGCATGATCAAAGAGGAAGGAAGGAAAGCCCATGCCGTAACGGTCCAAATCATCGTGTGCTGGCTCTCAAGGCTGATCGGGCTGAAGGTGTCAGACGCGAATTTGACCAGAGCCGGAATGATGAATGGCAGAAGGAAGCCTAAGATAATGTTAATCTGACCGTCACGGTTCAGTCGTTCGACGATATCGCCCCCTGCTGTGGGGTCGAAGGTCGGAAGATTGGTCCAGACATTGAAGCCGCCGGGTTTGGTGGGCCATCCGTTGAACCGCACCATCAGAACGAAGAAGGCAAGCGAGACAATCGAGAAGAAATAGGCCACGCCCGCAGCCGTGCGCAGCGTCGTAACGGATTCGGCGGGGGCATCGGTCGGCAGAACCAGAAGCACGAGACGCACGGGCGAATAGGGGAAGTCGATCAGCTCGCCAAGTCGTGCGCCCGTCGAGCCGAGAAGTTGGGTGAGGGTCGTCGGGTTCTCGGTTCCAAGGCAGATGAGCGAAAGGGCAAAAACCGTGATCCCCAATGCGACAAAGCGGATGCGGTTAAAGGGCGGGGCATCGCGGAATTCGACAAGGCTCGGATACTCGGAATTGTATTCGGCAAAGGTGAATATCGCTGCGACAACTGCGATGAGCGCAATAAGAAGTGCTGTGTCAGAATGCGTTTCGGGCAGGACAATCGAGGGCGTTGCAACCAGCAACACCACAAGAATAGTACGCACAATTGCTCCTGCAATTCGCTTGATCACTGCTCTCTTTTCCTCAATCCGGTCGGTCGCGATACGTTGCCGTGACCTTTTCCCAGTTTGATTCCGCCCAATTGTGACGGACTGCCTCATATTTGTCATAATGTTGCCCATTTTTCCCAACCTTCGCAACTCGTGGGTTAACAGGACGAAATCTATTGGGCGGTTTTGGGGCAAAGGTGGTGCGAGAATGCAACCATTTGGCGGCCTCTGTTCGGCGATAATCTATTGAAATACCGTATTTAGTAGGTGTGGAGTCCGAGACGACTACGGAGCCCTAACGCAAAAGGCCCGCTCGAAAGAGCGGGCCTTTGTGTCGGTTATATCGCCAAGGGCTTAGGCCCAGGGGAACGCCTCTTTATTCTTGGCTTCAAAGGCGTCGATGGCGGAAACATGCTCCATCGTCAGGCCGATGTCGTCGAGACCGTTGAGAAGGCAGTGCTTCTTGAACGCGTCGACTTCGAACTTGAATTCCTGACCGTCCGAAGTGGTGATGGTCTGGTTTTCAAGATCGACGGTCATACGGGCGTTCGAGCCCTTTTCGGCGTCCTTCATCAGAACATCCACAACGTCCTGCGGAAGAACGATCGGCAGAATGCCGTTCTTGAAGCAGTTGTTGAAGAAGATGTCTGCGAACGAGGTCGAAACGATGGCCTTGATCCCGAAGTCAGCGATCGCCCAAGGCGCGTGTTCACGCGACGAGCCACAGCCGAAGTTGTCGCCTGCGATCAGGATTTCTGCATCGCGATACTGGGGCTTGTTCAGGACGAAATCGGGGATCTCGTTGCCCTGACGGTCATAGCGCATCTCGTCAAAGAGGTTCACACCGAGACCGGACCGCTTGATCGTCTTGAGAAAGATCTTGGGGATGATCATGTCGGTGTCGATGTTGACGAGCGGCATCGGGGCCGCAATGCCAGTGAGTTTCTGATACTTTTCCATTACATCATCTCCCGAACGTCGGTCAGGTGGCCAGTGATTGCAGCGGCAGCAGCCATTGCGGGCGAAACGAGGTGGGTGCGACCCTTGTAGCCCTGACGGCCCTCGAAGTTGCGGTTCGACGTCGAAGCGCAGCGCTCACCCTCGGCCAGCTGGTCGGGGTTCATCGCAAGGCACATCGAGCAACCGGCCATACGCCATTCGAAACCCGCATCGATAAAGATCTGGGCGATGCCTTCTTCTTCGGCTTGAGCGCGGACGAGGCCCGAACCCGGAACGACCATAGCACGCAGGCCGTCCTTGATCTTTTTGCCTTTGAGGATCTCGGCAGCAGCGCGAAGGTCTTCGATACGACCGTTGGTGCAGGAGCCGATGAACACGGTGTCGATCTTGATATCGGTGAGCTTCTGACCTGCGGTCAGACCCATGTAGTCAAGGGCGCGCTTGGCGGCTTCGACCTTGCCGCCTTTGAAGGACTCGGGCGCGGGAACGACGGCCGAGATCGGCAGAACGTCCTCGGGCGAGGTGCCCCAGGTTACAACGGGCTCGATCTCTTCGCCTTTGAGCGTGACGACCTTGTCGAAGTGCGCGCCTTCGTCGGTGAAGAGAGTTTTCCAGTATTCTACGGCCTTGTCCCAATCGGCGCCTTTGGGGGCGTGGGGACGGCCTTTGCAGTAGGCAAAGGTCTTTTCATCGGGAGCAATGAGACCTGCACGTGCGCCACCTTCGATGGCCATGTTGCAGACGGTCATACGGCCTTCCATCGAAAGGTCGCGGATGGCTTCACCGCAGTATTCGATGACATAGCCGGTGCCGCCGGCGGTGCCGGTTGCGCCGATCACGGCAAGGGTGATGTCCTTGGCGGTTACGCCCGGCTTGAGCTTGCCGGTGATCTCGACCTTCATGTTCTTGGACTTCTTCTGGATCAGGGTCTGGGTGGCCAGAACGTGTTCCACTTCCGAAGTGCCGATACCATGGGCCAATGCGCCGAATGCGCCGTGGGTCGCGGTGTGGCTGTCGCCACAGACAACGGTCATGCCCGGAAGGGTCCAGCCCTGCTCGGGTCCGACGATGTGCACGATGCCCTGACGGACGTCGGAGACGGGATAGTAGTTGATGCCGAAGTCCTTGGCGTTCTTGTCGAGGGCCTCGACCTGGATGCGGGACTCTTCGGTCATCGTCGACGCGTTGGCACGGTCGAGCGTGGTCGGAACGTTGTGGTCCGGCACGGCAATGGTTTTTTCAGGTGCGCGCACCTTGCGGCCAGCCATACGCAGACCTTCGAAGGCCTGCGGCGAGGTCACTTCGTGGACGAGGTGGCGGTCGATGTAGAGAAGGCAGGTGCCGTCTTCTGCTTCGTGGGCGACGTGTGCGTCCCAGATTTTATCATAGAGGGTCTTGGGGGACATGGTCCTCTCCCGTTCAATGTATCGTGGATTTTGACAGTAGGAATTGGTCGCGCAAAAGCGCACGCCGCGATCAAAGTCGGGCGAGAATGGTGTGGGTTGCGCCGAAGAACCTCCAGGGCAGGCGCGACCGATCGGCCATGTCGAATACCATATTCATAGGGGCCAGATACACCCTGCGCCTGAGTCTCGCAAGTGTCAGGCGTGCGCGGCTCTGATTATCGGCGCGGTCACCTGCGCTTCGAGTGCGGCATTTTCGTCGCGAATGACAACGTAGATCTCGTCGGTGTTCACTTCCGAGGCGTCGATCCCCACGAGAGTGAGGCTCCCGCCTTTGGTTACGCTCGAAAGATCGAGACCGCCGTCATTGAAATAGAGATCGACGCGCGCAGCGGTTCCAAGCTCCGTCGTCACATTGGTGACGGTGAAGCTGAACATATCGGGGGTGATCTGCTCCAGATGTGCGGGATTGTCATCCGGACCATTGGTGAGTTGAAGAACAAGGATGTCTTCGTTCGGATCATAGTCCGACACGATCACATCGTTCAGATCGCCGTTCGCGGAAATGGGATCGTCTTGGGACGAGGACCAGAAAAGATCACTTCCTGCGCCGCCCGACAGGATGACGCCGCCGCCGCCAGAGAAGAGAACATCGTCACCCGAGCCGCCATATGCAACACCGCCTGTGCCGCCTTCGTTGAAGCGCAGCACATCCGAACCGTCCTCGCCATAGAGAAGGTCATCTGCATCGCCCGAGAGGACGTCATCGCCAAGATCACCGAACAAGGTGTCGGTGCCTCTGCCGCCGTAAAGCATATCGTTTCCGAGGCCACCGAAGATCTGATCGTCGCCATCCCCGCCGAGAAGTCGGTCGTCATCTGCTCCGCCGTTGATCACGTCATTGCCGTTGCCGCCATAAACGAGGTCTTCGCCGCGGCCTGCGTCAATGAAATCGTTGCCGCCCATACCGCCGATGATGTCGTTGCCTTCGTGGCCGGTGATTTCTTCGCCATCGTCGGAGCCCCAAAATCTTTGGTTTGTGGCGACCCTGATCAGGTTGTCGTCTGCGCTTACGGTGTCGGGGGCGTTGATGATGTCGTTATTCAACAGCCCATCGGTATCAAGGGAATCATCGGCTTGAGGGAGCTGGTCTTCATCCGAGTCCTCGGTCGGCTGTCCGGTCACAAGGCCGGCCAGAGCAAACAGGGGTAAGAAAAAAATAAAAGCCAACATGACAATATCCACTCCACACTACGCGCGTGTTGAGCGTAGTAACGACTTTGGTTGAAAGCATTTTAGGGTATCATTGAAATATTATGATGTTTCCTTGCAAAGACCGTGCCAAAATCAATTCATGCGATAACCACCCGGAAAATGCCGAGTTGATTGAACTACGGCACAGCGTTTATGACTTTTAGCTGTTGAGCTTTGCCGCAATCTGCGCCAAATGCCGCTCTGCTTAAGTGAAAGGACGCGTTTTGTTGAAAACGGGAGCTTTCACTGCTACTTTTAAAATAGTCCCAGCGTCGGGGAGTTGAGGCGACGCGCAACCCCCGGAGGACAATGACCTGTCTCTCGAATATACTGCGGCACGCGCCGCAACTGCGAGGCCGTAAATGACGGCGAACGCTACCATGACGACAAGCGATAATACGCTCGCCTCTGTCCTTGCATCTCTCGATGATGATAAAGCCGAAGACATCGTGCAGATCGATCTGCGCGGCAAGACCTCCATCGCCGATCATATGGTGATCGCCTCTGGTCGTTCGACCCGTCAGGTTGCCTCGATCTCGCAAAAGCTTGCCGAAAAGCTCAAGGCCGAGTTCGGTATTCTGTGCAAAGTCGAAGGCGCCGAAATCGGTGACTGGGTGCTGATCGATGCGGGTGACGTGATTGTTCACGTGTTCCGTCCCGAAGTGCGCGAGTTCTATCAGCTCGAGAAGATGTGGCTCCCGTCCGGAGCGCATACCGCAGGCTGATGCGCGTCCATATCGTTGCGGTGGGCCGCCTTCGGGCGAGCCCCGAGTTCGACCTGATCAACGACTACCTGACGCGATTTGACCGCACCGGTCGGGCGCTTGCGCTCGGGCCAGCGAATATCATCGAGGTCGAGGATAAGAAAGGCGGCGGCATGCCTGCCGAGGCGAGCTTGATCGAGCGCGCCATCCCTAGCGGCTCTTTGATTTGTATCCTCGATGAACGCGGCAAAGTCATGACGTCCCCCGCCTTTGCCGAGCAGCTTGGCGGCTGGCGTGACCAAGGCCGTCAGGATGTCGCCTTTGTCATCGGCGGTGCAGATGGCATCGATCCTGCATTCCGTGCCAAAGCAGATGCTGCGCTTTCCTTTGGTAAAATGGTCTGGCCGCATATGCTTGTTCGGGTCATGCTGAGCGAGCAACTTTATCGCGCGGCGTCGATCCTCTCGGGATCGCCCTATCACAGAGAGTGATGTTCTAATGGCTGTTTGGATAGGGATTGCCCAAAGATGACAATTCACGAGGCCTATCATGCCGCTGTTGCGGCGGGGACGATCAAGTCCGATCCCGCTCAGCTTTCGGTGCTCGATGATCTTGAACGTGTCCGCGAGGAGTTGTCTCGCCCGATCAAAAGGGGGCTCTTCCGCAAGAAACCCGAACCTGTAAAGGGGCTCTATCTTTGGGGTGGCGTAGGGCGTGGCAAGTCCATGCTCATGGACCTTTTGTTCAATATCGTCGACGTTCCAAAGGAACGCAGCCATTTCCACGCCTTTATGCAGTGGGTCCATTCGGAAATGAACCTCGCGCGCAAGCGAGGCGTCGATGACGCGATCAAACCTGTCGCGGACGATCTTGCCGCCCGTGTCCGTTTCCTTGCATTTGACGAGATGCAGATTACCGACATCACCGACGCGATGATCGTCGGGCGTCTGTTCGAAAAGCTTTTCGAAGCAGGCGTCACCGTTGTGACGACATCGAACCGTGTGCCTGATGACCTTTACAAGAATGGACTGAATCGCAATCTCTTCTTGCCCTTTATCGAGCTGATCAAAGAAAAGCTCGAGGTGCGCGAGCTCGCGAGTAGAACCGACCACCGTCAAGGGCGGCTTGCCGGGGAAAAGACCTATTTCGCGCCGATCTCACCCGAAGCGCGCGCCGCGATCGCGTCTATTTGGGACGATTTCACCCAAGGCAAGGCAAAGCCTTTGGTGCTTCGGATCAAAGCCCGCGATGTGGAGCTTCCCGGCTTCTATAACGGCGTGGCCCGTGCGTCGTTCTTTGACTTGTGCGGCAAGATGCTTGGGCCCGCTGATTATATCGCAATCGCCGAAGCCGCTCGGGTGCTCATTTTGGAAGATATTCCCCGCCTGAGCCGTCACAACTTCAACGAGGCCAAGCGGTTTGTCACGTTGATCGACGCGCTCTATGAGGCCAAGGTTCGGTTGATCTGTTCTGCTGCGGATATTCCCGAACGGCTTTATGTCGAGGGCGAGGGCGCGTTCGAGTTCGAGCGCACAGCCAGCCGACTGCGCGAGATGCAGGGCGCCGACTGGGGCCGCGAGGAATAAAAGGCGACCTTTTGGTCGCCTTTATTTCACGAGATATCGGGGATGATCAGACGCTGGCCCGTCTGGATGCGATCAGGGCTCGAAAGAATCTGGCGATTTGCCTCGAAGATGCGGGGATAATGCGCTACCGAGCCATAAAACTTGATGGCGATCGACCCGAGACTGTCGCCCGTGCCGACAGTATAGAAGCGATACTGTTTCGTGTCGGTCGCGGTTTGAACAACGCGAACTTCGACGCCTGTGCCATCACCGATCGGGACGTTGGGGACCTCTGGTGCTGCGCCTCCCGCAAGGGTCTGAGCATCCGCGACGATCGAGGCGAGTAGAGTTGCCGTATCCACTTTGCCGTCCGAGGTGACGAGGATCGCGGGAACCGCAACTTCGCCCGCTACCGCGGCTTCATTCAAAAGAGCGTCGATGTAGGAATCCGATTGGCCTTCTTTGAGGGCTTGCGCGACGAGCGATTGAAGACCCGTTGCAGGGCGGGCGACCTCTTGGGGCTTGCCCGTGACGCCATTGATCCCTGCAAGGATCGAGGCGGTGACCTCCTGGAATTCGCCGCCGTCCGTGACGGTCGTATCGGCATTCTGCACCCCGAGCGCGGCAAGCACTGCGGCGGAGGTCTCAGCCAATGTCGAGTTGTCGGTCTTGATCTTTTGCTCCGGCTGGACGCCGCCGCCCGTAGCGGCCAGAATTTTGGCCGCTGTGCTGTTGCCCATCGGTGCGGGTGCCGCCGCCACCGCGAGCGCTGTCGGGTTGGCGTCCTGCATCAGCGAGGAGATCGTCGCATCTGTTGCTGCGCGCGTGACCTGAGCGTCGGTCGGGGTTTCCTCAGAGCCGAACGGCATGAAGACGATGAAGCCACAAACAGCAATGGCGAGGGAGACAAAGGCAAGGACTAAACGGATCATGACAAATCCCTCGCTTTATTGATTGGGAATAATGGTCGAAAGCCCAAGACCGAGCCAGTCTTGCATTCCGCCGCGATAATATTTGATCCGCTCTGCAGGATAGCCCGCATCAAGCAATTCGGTGATTGCGCGTGGCGATTGCCCACACCACGGACCATTGCAGAAAAGCGCGAGTTGTAGGGCAGAGCTGAAATCAAGTGACCCACCCGCATCCTTGGCGCCAAGTGCCTTGAGAATGTCGGTCAGATAGGGGTTATCTGCAGAGAGGGCCGAGAAGGGAATGTTCAACGCTCCCGGAATGGTGCCTTTGACGTAAAATTCGGGCAGGCGCGCATCGACGAGAAGCCCTGTGCCGCCTGCGACCTCGTTTTCAAGAAAACCGAGGATCTCGAGTTCGCCATAGGTTTCCACGCCTTCTGCTATGGAAATGGGTTGAACGCAAAACGGCGGACAGCTGCGCGACGTTTTTGTGAACTCGGCTTCGAGCGTCGCGTTTTCATCCTGGTTTCGTTCGATCGTGTATGACTGACCGTTGAGCACAAAGCTCACGCTGGCCTTGTCCTCTGTAATTTTCACTGTCTGGGCCGACGTTCCCGTTGCAAAAGCAAAAGTCACCACGGCTGCGATCAACGCGCCAATACGCACCATCATCTGCTCCCCCAAGCAAATTGCACCACATATTGACTGCAACGCTGGCGGCAGTGGTGCTTTGGTTTTCTTATACAGGTTGTAGTATGGAACGAATCGGCAAGTCAATTTCCCAATCCTGCGTCTGAGGGAAATGACAGTGAGGCGAGCCACTATTTTTATTCGCTCGCCCCGCCGCCCTGCCAAAGAGGTGTCGGAGGCTGATTTGCCACCGCAAACTTGATCCAAACATAAGGATAGGGGTGATTCGCGGTCAAGAGACTTCGATTCGCAAAATGCGAATCAGACGATCTCTTTCGTATCGAAATGGCGGATAGCCTAAGAACTAGCCGTTTTCGCGCAGGACTCCGCCGGCAAGATAAAGGGAACCGCAGATCAAAATTCGACAATTCGCATCTTTCGCGGTGATGTCGTTGATCGCCTCCAGAACGCTATCGGCGGTCGTTGCCGTCATCCCGACGGCCAGTGCCGCGTCACAGGTTTCTTGAGCGGGGAGGGTGTTCATCTCGCCCGGGATCGAAACGGCGTGAAGGCTCTGGGTCACTTTGGCAAGGGGGCGAAGATAGCCCGCAATGTCCTTGGTGTTCAGCATACCACAGATCATGTGGGTCGGCTTTTCGGGCATTCGGGCAAGTGTTGCGGCGATGGCTTCGCCTCCTGCTGCGTTATGCCCACCATCTAGCCAAAGCTCGGCGCGCCCTGCCGCATCGACCAGCGGGCCATGTTTGAGCCGCTGCATCCGTGCGGGCCACTCGGCCTTGGTGACGCCCGCCTCGCAAGAGGCATCGTCCATTCCGAGGTGGCGTAATGCGGCAAGCGCCGCGCCCGCATTCTGGATCTGGTGCGGGCCAGGGAGATTGGGAAGCGGCAGGTCCAACAGACCACGCTCGTCCTGATAGATCATGCGTCCGCGCTCTTCGCCGACATGCCAGTGCTGGCCGAAAGCGATGAGCGGCGCGCCCATCCGTGCGGCCTTGGCTTCGATCACATCCATTGCGTCATCAAGCTGGGGGCCGACGACACAAGGCACACCGCGCTTGATAATGCCTGCCTTCGCGGCAGCGATCTCGCGAAGCGTTTCGCCAAGGTATTGCTGATGGTCGATCGAGACAGGCGTTATGACGGTCAGGGCAGGTTTTTCGAACACATTGGTCGCGTCGAATTCACCCCCGAGACCGACCTCGAGAAGTGTATAATCCGCTTTGGTTCTGCTGAACGCCAGAAGAGCGGCGGCAGTGGTGATCTCGAAGTAGGTGATGTTCGCACCGTTGTTCGAGCGCTCGCACTCATCCAGTATTTCTGTGAGATGCTCTTCTGAGATCAGTTCGCCCGCAAGCCTGATGCGTTCGTGAAACCGCGCAAGGTGCGGCGAAGTATAAGCGTGCACCTTTTTCCCTGCGGCTTCGAGGCCCGCACGGATCATGGCTTGGGTCGAGCCTTTCCCGTTCGTGCCCGCAAGATGGATGATGGGCGGAAGCAGGTCTTGCGGATTGCCGAGCGCAGGCAAAAGCCCGAGCATACGATCGAGTGTGAGGTCGATCACCTTGGGGTGCATCGACATCATCCGCGCAAGAATTACGTCGGACGCTTGGGGTTTCGTCACTTCTTGGGTGCCTCTTCCTTGGCCTTCGCGTCAGGAGCGGGAACCTTGTCCTCTTGGGTGGGAACGAGTGCGGGGGCGGGCAAATCGCCTTTGACCGCAGGTTCAAGGCCCAGCATCATGCGCAGGATCGTGACAAGCTCGTCTTTCAACTGGCCGCGTGGGGTCACGCGATCCAGCATACCGTGGTCCAAAAGATATTCGGCCCGCTGAAAGCCTTCGGGGAGCTTTTCGCGGATCGTTTGCTCGATCACGCGGGGGCCCGCAAAACAGATGAGCGCATTCGGCTCGGCGATCTGGATGTCGCCCAGCATGGCATAAGAAGCCGTCACACCGCCCGTGGTCGGATGGGTCAGAACGACGATATAGGGCAAGCCTGCTTCCTTGAGCATGTCGACCGCGATGGTCGTGCGCGGCATCTGCATGAGCGAGAGAATGCCCTCTTGCATACGAGCGCCGCCCGCAGCCGAGAACAGAACGAGCGGGCGCTTGGTTTCGACGGCGCGTTCTGCCGCAGCGATAATCGCGTTGCCGACATACATCGACATCGAACCGCCCATGAACGAAAAGTCCTGAGCCGCAGCGACGATCGGAGTGCGACCCATCTCGCCCTCGGCAACAAGCATGGCTTCTTTTTCGCCCGTTGTTTTCTGGGCCGCGCGGTGGCGATCGGTGTATTTCTTCTGATCGCGGAATTTCAGCGGGTCCTCGATGGGTTCGGGGACCGCGATTTCCTTGAAGACACCGCCGTCGAAGAGTGCTTCGAACCGCGCACGCGGGCTGATGGGCATGTGGTGTCCGCAATTTGTGCAGACATTGAGGTTTTCGCTCAATTCACGGTGAAAGAGCATCGTCCCGCATTCAGAGCATTTTGTCCAAAGATTCTCGGGCACCTCACGGCGCGAGAAGAGCGAGTTGATCTTTGGGCGGACGTAGTTCGTGATCCAGTTCATGCCGTAGCCTCTGACGTTACGAGAACCGAAATAAGCCGCAGCACGAAGAAATGCAATCAACCCTAGCTTCATTCGATAAAACGAAAGCAGGGTTGCACCGCGAAGTTGCACCGAATATCCCCCAAAACCAGTTGGGATGAGGAATGAACAATGGGCTTTGAGCACAGGACGCGCATTTTCGCGGCTGTCGGAGTTTTGGGGCTTTGCGCCTGTGTCCAGACCGGTGGACAGAAACCCGTGCAGTCACTGGCTCTTTTAGAGGATGCCGTGACGCTCAGTGCGCCGAGCGGCTATTGCATCGATCTGGAGACAAGCGAACCCTCCAAAGGCTTTGCCGTTCTTGCAGGCTGTGGTTCGGTGATTGCCGATGTGTCGCGCAAGAACCCGCCCGGGATTGCGACCGTGCAGATCGGCGAAAAAGGAAGCGCGATTGTCGGAGATCAGGAAAGCGATCTTGTGACCTATCTCAGCAGCGAGGGCGGCGCCAAACTGATGGGCGCGACACCTGATGAAGTGTGGGGCAATGACGGCATCGTCGGCGCGCATTTCGCGGATGGCGGTGATTTTCGGGTCGTCGGTCTTCAGGACAGCGAATGGCGCGTTTTCGTAGACAAAGGCGACAGACTTGTCACAATCCGCCTGAGAAGCTCCTATCTCAATCCTGTGGGGGCTGACCGCGGGTATGCGATCCTGACCTCTATCGCGCAGGGGATCGAGGGGTGATCGCGTCCAACGGCAAAAATATTAACCCTTCACTGTTTCCTTTCTTGTAAATAATCACCAAGATACCGCCTTAGCGGGTATAATTTGGAAACAATGAAATTCGGAATGGCAGGCAAGGCATGAAGCGCAGAGGGTTCGGTCTTTGGGACGCATTGTCCTATCGTTTTGCGCTTCGCCGTTGGAAAAAAGCCAGATCCAGCGCTCGGTTCGATGAACTCGATTTGCTTCGGAAAAACCGGTTTCGGGCGCGTCAGCTTCGTGATGAACTCGACCAACTTGTAGAGATTGCCGACAATCGACTGGCCCTCCCTCGGATCGGCTCGAATACGTTCACCCGTCCCAAAGGTACCGACTGGTCTTGGCGGCCGCAAATCTGGCGCGGTTCGCTGCGTGAACGCGGCGTAGTTAGCATCCAGAGTAAAACCATGATCGGGGACGAGGTTACGCTCTTTCACGATTGCCGCATTTCCGAATTGAATCTGCGTCAGCTCCGCAATCAGCGTGAACAGGATCTCGCGCCGTTCGGGCTCAGCATGGATGTGTTCCGTTTCGACGGATCGTTCCTGTCTCTTGCCGTCGATATTCCCGATGATGCCTGCGCGGGATTGAAAAAGCGCCATCTCATCCGTCTCGATACGATTATCGAGCTTGAAAAACCTCTCGAGATTTTTGCCCGTCTCAATATCCGTCACGGGCCGAACACCGAACAGATTGTCCGCGAGCTGCCGCTTCATCAGGACGATCTGGCTGTTGAATTCGACCTTGCCTATACCAAGCTCAATGAAAAGAGAGTGGAACGCATGTGGCTCGACTTGATCTTCGAGGGACCCGAAATGAATCAGGTCACAATTCGCGATATGACCTTTAGCCGCTTCCCGCGTGCCGACCTCTAAGGGGGATCCGATGTCAGACATTCAACTCACGAAACTCCAGCTGATCGAAGGCGTTTGGAGCGGCATCTTGAAAGGACCTGCGCTCGGGGGGGACGTTCCCGATCTGCGGGTCACACATAACAATCTTGTGGTCGAGGGTATCAAAGTCCAAGCCGATCCTGAAAACGACGGATGGCGTGTGACCATCCCTGTGCCGCTTGCGGCGATCTCGGACGGGGTCCAGACCGTGCTGATTTCCGATCCGGTCACGAATTTGGTGCTTGGTAACTTTACCCTGTTGGCTGGTGAGGTGTTCGACGACGATCTTCGGACCGAAGTGGGTCTTTTGCGGGCCGAACTCGATCTGTTGAAGCGGGCCTTCCGCCGCCATTGTGTCGAAACGATGTGACCTGACGTGGCGTTCAAGGTGACGTGCGCGTAAACATCGCGCTATCTCCCTAGCAAAGGGAGGCTTTCATGACCGCATATCCGCATCTTTTTGCTCCGCTCGATCTCGGGTTCACGGTTCTGAAGAACCGCGTCTTGATGGGTTCGATGCATACAGGTCTTGAGGAAACCAAGGACTGGAACCGTGTCGCCGAGTTCTATGCCGCGCGCGCCCGCGGGGGTGTTGCTCTCATCGTGACGGGGGGCATGGCGCCAAACGCCGAAGGCGCAGTTTTTCCTGGTGCGTCGGGACTCTTCACACAAGCGGATATCGCCAACCACAAGGTCGTCACCGACCGCGTCCATGACGCAGGTGGCAAGATCGCGATGCAGATCCTACATGCGGGACGATACGCCTATGGCAAGACATGTGTCGCGCCTTCGGCCGTGAAATCCCCCATAAGCCCATTTGTGCCGCACGAACTCGACGCCGCAGGCATCGAAAAGCAACTGAACGACATTGCCACAGCGGCGGCCCGCGCCCGTGAGGCAGGGTATGACGGTGTCGAAGTGATGGGGTCCGAAGGGTATCTTATCAATCAGTTTCTGGTGACGCATACCAATCGCAGAACCGACGACTGGGGCGGGAGCTATGAAAACCGCATGCGTTTTGCGATCGAAGCGGTAAAGCGGGTGCGGGCCGCGGTGGGGCAAGATTTCATCGTGATCTATCGTCTTTCCATGATCGATCTTATCCCCGACGGCTCAACCCATGACGAAGTCGTCCAGCTCGCCCAAAGGATCGAAGAGGCAGGGGCGACTATTCTGAATACGGGGATCGGTTGGCACGAAGCGCGCATCCCGACAATCGCGACGAGCGTTCCGCGAAAGGCTTGGGCGTGGGTCACCCAAAAGATCATGGGTAAAGTCTCGATCCCGGTGATCACCTCTAACCGCATCAATACGCCCGAAGTCGCCGAAGAGGTGCTCGCTGATGGGTGTGCAGATATGGTCAGCATGGCGAGACCGTTTCTGGCCGACCCCGACTTTGTTGCAAAGGCAGCGGACGGAAAGGCCCATCTGATCGCCCCTTGCATCGCCTGCAACCAAGCCTGTCTTGATCATACGTTCAGTTTGAAGATGGCCTCCTGTCTGGTAAATCCGCGCGCTTGTCACGAGACCGAACTGGCGACGGCCAAGGCCGCTTTGGCCAAGAAAGTTGCCGTGGTCGGTGCGGGACCGTCGGGCATTGCGGCTGCTTTGACGGCGGCCGAGCGCGGCCATACCGTCACGCTGTTCGACAAAGCCCACCAAATCGGCGGCCAACTTAACATGGCCAAAATGGTGCCGGGTAAGGAAGAGTTCCACGGGCTAGTTGCCTATTTCGAAGCCGCTCTGGCCGCAGCCGACATTTCCATCAAGTTGAATACCGAGGTCGGAGAGCAAGATCTGGACGGTTTCGACGAGGTGATTATCGCGACGGGTGTCCTTCCGCGCGATCCGGAGATCAAAGGGCAGGATCGGCCGAATGTCCTCTCCTATATCGACGTGCTGCGCCATAATGCTCCGGTTGGAAATCGGGTTGCAATCGTTGGCGCGGGCGGCATCGGGTTTGATGTCGCCGAAAAGCTGGTGACGGGCGAAAGTCCGACTTTGAACTTGCCCGAATGGCTTTTGGAATGGGGCGTCGGTGATCCCGAAAAAGAACGTGGCGGCCTTCTTGCCGAGGGGCCAAAACCGGAGCCGGCGGTCCGCGAAGTTACGCTTTTGCAGCGCAAGGCCCAAAAACCAGGCCGTGGTTTGGGCAAGACGACAGGTTGGATTCACCGCGCTTCGCTTCAAATGAAAAACGTGCGGATGCTCGGCGGCGTGAGTTACGACGAAATCACCGACGAGGGTCTCTGGATCACGCGAGACGGAAGTCCCGAGTTGATCGCATGCGATACGATTGTCCTTTGTTCGGGACAGGTGTCCGAGCGTAGCCTTGCAGATGCGCTCTTGGACAAGGGAAAATCGGTTCACGTGATCGGCGGCGCAGACCTTGCTTCCGAGCTCGATGCCAAGCGCGCCATTGATCAAGGCACTCGTGTGGCGAACGCGCTCTAGTTGTTTCCGTGCCCTGATCAAATCCCCAGAAAACCCCGATATTGTCAGGGCGAGGCCCAAGTCTCGCCCGATTTGATCCCGATAACCGTCCTCAATGAAGTCATTTTGAAGGGACGATTATGGATCGGCTCACGGAAATGGAGGCCTTCGCCACGGTCGTAGATCAGGGCGGGTTTACCGACGCAGCAAAGAAAATGGGGATCTCGAAATCCGCCGTTTCCAAACATGTGTCCGCGCTCGAAGCGCGACTTGGTGCGCGTCTGCTCAACAGAACCACACGGCGTGTCAGCCCGACGGAAATCGGTCTTGCGTATTATGATCGTGCGCGCCGCGTGCTCAATGACGCGGGCGAGGCGGATGCTTTGGTGACCTCGATGCAATCTGCGCCTTCGGGACTTTTGAGGATCAGCGTTGCCACCGACTTCGGCGTCAATCATCTTTCTCCCGTCTTGGGTGAGTTCCTTCAGGAGTTCCCCGATATCACGGTGAACATGGTTTTGAATAACCGCTATGTCGAACTCATCTCCGAAGGCTTTGATATGGCCATACGGATCGGCGAGCTGGAAGACAGCACTCTACGCGCCCGCAAGTTGACGGAAACCAACAGGCGGATGATCGCGTCGCCGTCCTATTTCCAGAAACACGGTCGACCGATGAAGATCGACGATTTGAACGAACACAAGCTGCTCCATTATTCCAATCAGGCCAATTCTGCCGTTTGGAAGATCACCGCGCCTTCGGGCGAAAAACGTCAGGTCCGCACGGCGGGCTGGCTTACGGTAAACGACGGCCAATCGCTTTTGAATGCCTGTATCAGCGGCCTCGGGATCGCTTACCTTCCGTCGTTCCTTTATGCTGATGCGATGGAAAAGGGTCTTGTGGAAGAGGCAATCCCCGATCTGCCGATCGACACCCAAGGGATATACGCGGTTTATCCTCCCGGGCGTTTTACACAGCCCAAGGTCCGCGCCTTTATAGATTTCCTTGTTCATTCCTTTGCCGACAAAGGACCGGACAATTGGTGACAGAATAATCAGTCCGTATCCGCCTACTGATTATGCCTCTGGGGCTCTCATCCCCACCGACTTTACGCGGCCTTCGGGCCGCGTTTTTTTATTCTGTGCTCAGCAAAATCGCTTCGACGCGGCGGTTCGCGGTTCGTCCGTCTTCGGTAAGATTGGTTGTCAGTGGCGCGAGATATCCCATTCCTTCCGCATCGAGCTGTGCACGGTTGGCTCCGTGATCGGTGACGAGACGTTCCAGAACGGAACCTGCCCGCCGCTTGGATAGGGAAATATTGCCCTCAAGTGATCCGGACGCGTCCGTATGACCGACCAGAGCAATCCGCCGGCCGGGATTTTCAGCAAGATATGCGGCGATTTCGGTCAAGGAGAGAAAGTCGCCGTGGCCGAGTTGGGCCGAGCCTGTCTCGAAACTAAGATCATCAAGCACGACATGTCCTCGGCTTTCCAATTGATCCGCGAGGCTTCCCGATACGATCTCGGGACCGAACGTCGCTTGTGGCGCGGGGATCGTCGTGGCGACATCGAAGTCATCATGGCCAAGATGGGTGAACTGAACGAACACCTCTCGGGCGGTGCGGCTCACAAAAAGCGAGACAGCTTCAATGTCTCGCCGCGCAGAGAGAAAGCGGAAATTGCCGATGGCCACCTGCATTTCGGGTGCACGCGCGACTTCGGTGGCAAATCGGAAATCATACCCGCCACAGTCCTCGGTTTCGCAGTCGAGCAAAATCTCCCAGCCTTGGGACGAGAGCTGTTCTTTGATCGGGGTCATGATCTGGAACGGTGTGAGGCCGTTGGACGGTATGCGGAATATCTGGCGCGTTACGCTCCCCTCGAGCCGTTCGGTCGGAAATCCTTCGTCGCTCCAAGGTCCGAGCGGGAGTTCGTAACTCCGCAATTCGGTAAGTGGTTCAACGGATTGAACGGCGTTTGCAGGCAGATCAAGCGTCAACGCTCCGGCCTGAAGCGGTAACATCAACAACAAAGGGGCAAAGCGAAACATCAAATGCGAGCAATTCGTATCAGGAAACCACGCGATAATGGTATTGCCCGACGATCTCCATTCCTAGTGAAGAATAGAGCGCATTTGCGCC
Source organism: Marivivens sp. LCG002 (assembly GCF_030264275.1). Lineage (NCBI taxonomy): Bacteria > Pseudomonadati > Pseudomonadota > Alphaproteobacteria > Rhodobacterales > Paracoccaceae > Marivivens > Marivivens sp. LCG002. The sequence continues at coordinate 109,822 of NZ_CP127165.1, forward strand.
AATATTCGCCTGCGTGACCAAAAGCGCGAAATGCTCGGCGCCATTGTCGCGCGCCCAGAACCCCATGGATCGCATCATGTTGCGGGCGAGCCCCTGTCTGCGGAACTGTTGCCGTGTCTCCAAGGCATGCAACATCGCGACACCGTTCGACACGCCGACATAAGCCGTGCCTGCTGCCCTTTCGTCGATACGGCCCAGAAAAGTTGCTTTTGGGCATTGTGCGCGATCCATAATGTCGAGCCGAGCTTGCCCGATGCCCCCCTCGGACCAGATCTCGCGCTGGACCGCCACAGGGGGAAAGGCGACGAACTGGGTTGCCGCTTTGGGGCGTTCGGTCGCGATGAGCTCGATCGGAGCCACATAGAGGTTCACGGGGTCCTTGATCACAAACCCGCGCTCTTCCAGCATATGGTCCAGCGCTTCTTGGTCTTTGCGGATCATGAAGATCGGGGTTTGCTCTAGCGCGCGCATGGCGTGGATCGCCGGATCAGGATCATAGTCCTGGCTGCGGTCATGGGTTGCCGCGCTTACACGGCTTCCGCCGCCTTGACCCTCTCGGATCGTCCAATGGCCCAACGTTTGATAGGACGCTGCGGGCCAGGTCGCATCGATCACGTCATAGAGGTCAAAGATATCGGGAGTCATTCTGCGAACAAATTCTGGAGCTTGATCATAGCGCTTTCGACACGGGCACCATCGGTGCCGCGAATGACGATGTTGGCACCGTAAATGCCGTTGCGCTGGAAAGGATAGGACCCGATGGAAAGATCCGAGAACTCCTGTGCAAGCGTGGTAAGCGGCCCCGCGATGTCGCCCTCGCCCCGATCGATCCGAAGTGTTTGCGAGAGCAGGGGCTTGCCCCCCGTCAAGGTCGGCAGCACAGAGGCGACCATCGCTTCAAAGACGCTCGGGACACCTGCCATCACATGGACATTCCCGATCCTGAAGCCGGGCGCGGTGCTTACGGGATTTTCGATCAGGATCGCAGTGTCGGGAATGCGCGCCATACGCAGTCGCGCTTCGTTCAATTCCTGACCCGAACGGTCATAATGCGCTTGAAGAAGCGCGCGTGCATCGTCGCGCACGTCGATCGAAACCCCGAAGGCGGCGGCGATACAGTCCGCCGTGATGTCGTCATGCGTGGGGCCAATCCCGCCCGAGGTAAAGACGTAGTCGACCCGCTCTTTCAGCTCTGAGACGGCTGCAATGATCGCGGCGCGATCGTCGCTGACCACGCGGGCTTCGACAAGGTTGATGCCCGCTTCGGTCAGCTTGCCTGCGAGAAAGTGCATGTTGCTGTCGCGGGTGCGCCCTGACAGGATCTCGTCGCCGATCACGATCATAGCTGCGGTGGGGTTCGACATTTTCTTCTCCATTGGAACTTCTTTGGGTATAGGACTGGGCCATGAAGTTTTCCACACCTCTTGTTCCCGCTAGGCTCATTCGTCGCTACAAACGCTTCCTTGCCGATGTGCGATTTGAGGACGGGACCGAAACGACAGCCCATTGTGCCAATCCGGGGTCCATGATGGGGCTTGCGGTTGCGGGGACAAAGGTATGGCTCGAACCCAATGATGATCCCAAGAAAAAGCTGAAATACGGCTGGCGCTTGGTCGATCATGAAAACGGGCATTTCACTGGCGTCGATACCGCAGTTCCCAACAAGGCGCTCAAGGCTGCTTTGAGTGTCGGCGAGGTTCGCGAACTCGGCGGTTATGACCTTGTGCGGCCCGAGGTGAAATATGGCGAGAACAGCCGGATCGATTTCCTTCTGAGCGGTGAAGGTCGCCCCGACTGCTATGTCGAGGTCAAGAGCGTCACCTTGTCCCGACAGAGCGGCTTGGCTGAGTTTCCCGATAGCGTGACTGCGCGTGGCACGAAGCACCTGAGCGAGCTTGCGCAGATGGTGCAACAAGGAAACCGCGCAGTGATGTTCTATCTGGTTCAACGCACCGATTGCGACCGTTTTACGCTCGCCTCGGATATTGATCCTGCCTATCACGCTGCGTTTCTTAAAGCGCGCGAGGCGGGTGTCGAGGTGATCTGCTACGACACTGCCATATCGCCTCTTGGGGTGGCTTTGGGTCGCTCCTTGGTGATCGAGGTCTAGCGCCTTGGGTTGAGATACCCTATGTGGAGCAAGAAGCTAGAAGGACCGAGACTTTGACGAAACACAATGGCCGCTTGACCAAAGATGGTATCCGCATTCACGAGGATGCCGATTTTGCGGGAATGCACGCTGCTGGAAAAGTAGCGGCTCAAATCCTTGACGATATCGCGCCGCATGTTTTCCCAGGTCAAAGCACGGCCGAAATCGACCGTATCATCACCGATATGGTCACGGCCTCGGGAACGACCTCTGCGACCATCGGTTATCGCGGCTATCAGCATGCCTCCTGCATCAGTGTGAACCATGTGGTGTGTCATGGAATTCCCGGTCCCAAGACACTCAAGGACGGCGACATCCTCAATATCGACGTGACCGTAATCCTTGACGGATGGTATGGCGATACAAGCCGCATGTATGTGGCGGGCAATCTCAGCCGTAAATCCGAGCGTCTCATTCAGGTGACGCATGACGCTCTTATGCTCGGGATCGAAGCGGCAAAGCCCGGAAACACCTTTGGCGATATCGGCAATGCGATCCAGACCTATGTCGAGGCGAACCGCATGAGCGTCGTGCGTGATTTCTGCGGCCACGGTCTTGGCACGGTTTTCCACGCGCCGCCCAATGTTCTGCACTACGGGCGCCCCGGGACCGGGCCAGTGCTCGAAGAAGGCATGTTCTTTACCATCGAGCCCATGGTGAACCTCGGCCGACCTGAGACAAAAGTTCTTGCCGATGATTGGACTGCGGTCACGCGTGACAAATCACTTTCGGCGCAGTTCGAGCATTCGATCGGGATACGGGCAGACGGGGCAGAGATTTTCACGCTTTCGCCTGCGGGTAAATTCCACCCGACCTATGGATGATCAGAGCGCCGAGAGGCGCTCTTTCAATTCCTGCATCGAATAGACGATGTCGGCACCTTCTTCGGTGAGTTTGTCCTTGTTGCCGTGTTCGGCATAACCGATGAACCGCATTCCCGCCGCGCGCGCCGCGCCGACACCGGCGGGGCTATCGTCGACCATCACCGCGCGCTCGATTGCAACGCCTGCGGCCTGAGCCGCAAGTTCAAGAAGCTTTGGTTCGGGTTTCGCGGTGTTATGGTCATGGGCCGAGAAGATCCGCCCGTCCAGACGGTCGAACAAACCCGAAGGGCCGAGAGAGGCCCGCATCTTGTCCATCGGGCCATTGGAGGCCACAGCAATCTTGACGCCGTGTTCCTCAAGGGTGTCGATCAGCTCGACAAAGCCTTTGCTCACGTCGACGCCTTGTCTCAAGCGTTCAAAGATCTCGGCGTAGATCTCGTTTACCCAGTTCTCGGGAAGTTTCGCGCCCGCTTCGATCGCGCGATCCCGAAGGATATACATCGTGCCGCCGACAAACCGTTCGTGACACTCTTCAGCAGAAATCGGCAGGCCGTGATCCGTAAGGCTCTTGGCCACGATCTCGTTCAAAAGACCTTCGCTGTCCACGATCACGCCGTCGCAGTCGAAAATAACAAGATCGACGGTTTTCATCCTGTGAACTCCATAAACGAAATGTGCGTGTCTCCATATCGGCGATGCTCCAGAAGCGCAAAGCCCGACGGCGCGGTCTGGGGCGCGTTTTCCTCCCAAACGATTAAGGCATCCTTCGCAATCCAGTTGCCTGCCAGCGCCGCGGCCAACGCCTTGGCGCCCAAGTCACGCCCATAGGGCGGGTCGAGAAACACAAGTGAATGCGGCTCGCCTCCTCCGAGTTTGGTCGCATCGCGCGTCACAAGGGTGCAGTCCTCCTGACGGCGGAGCTTGGCAATATTCTCGCGGATGAGCTTGGTCGCAACGCGGCCGTCATCGACAAAAGTGACCGAGGCAGCGCCGCGCGATAATGCCTCGAGGCCGAGCGCGCCCGTGCCCGCAAAGAGATCGAGAACCTTGGCGTCTTGGATCGGATCGCCGAAGCGGCCACCATTCAAGACATTGAAGAGACTTTCGCGTGTGCGGTCGGTGGTCGGGCGCAGATGTGCGCCCATGTCCCCTTTGCCGACAGCGGCAAGGGCTGTGCCCCGATGCGTGCCCCCGATGATCCGCACTAGCGCAGCAGAGCCTTCATGTTGGTTTCGGGGTCACAAAGCACTTCGGGCGCAGGAGACTTTCCCGCTTCGATCAGGCGCTTGCCGACCATGTAATCCTTGGCGCTGTTCATCGCATCAACCGCGATAAGCTCGTCCCCTTTGAAATACCAATGCACGCGGACCATGGGGTCATCTGTGGTTTTTACATAGACCTTGTCATAGCCGATATTGAGCCCCGCAATCTGGAGCTTGGTATCGTATTGGTCCGACCAGAACCACGGAGCGGGAGTGTAATCGATGCCTTTGCCCATCATGTTCTGGGCAACGATTTCTGCCTGATCGATCGCGTTCCCGACGCTTTCGATCCGCAATTTTTGCCCTTTGAATGTGAGGTTGGCGCAGTCGCCCGCCGCCCAGATATGCGGGTCCGAAGTGCGGCCCTGATGGTCTGTGTCGATCCCGTTGTTGCAGACCAGTCCTGCGGCTTCCGCCAGAATTGTCGCGGGCATGATTCCGACGCCGACGATTGCAAAGTCCACGTCCAAAGTGGTGCCGTCGGTGAGTTTCGCGCCAGATATGCGCTCTTCGCCGATAAGATGGTCGAGCCCGACACCTTCGACGATTTTGACCCCGTGGGCGGTGTGCAGATCGCGGAAATAGGTCGAGGTTTCTTCGCAGGCCACACGCTGAAGAATGCGCGGTGCCATTTCAACAAGGGTCACGTCGAGCCCTTTTTTCGCAGCAACCGCCGCAGCCTCGAGCCCGATATAGCCCCCGCCGATCACTAAAAGCTTGCGACCTTCGACGAACTCGGGTGCCATCGTGTCCACGTCAAGAAGATCGCGCACCGTGTAAACGCCGTCGAGCTCGCCGCCGACCTTGGCAGGAAGCGTGCGCGGATGCGAGCCTGTGCAGAGCGCGAGCGCGTCATAAGCCATCGTTTCTTCGCCCGAAAGCGTCAGGGTCTGCGCTGCGGGATTGATCTCGACCACGCGCGTGTTCAAACGAAGCTCGATGTTGTTCTCTTGATACCAGTCATCCGAGCGAAGAAGCAGTCGATCCACTCCGATTTCGCCAAGTAGGTAAGCCTTGGACAAAGGGGGGCGCTGGTAGGGCGCAACAGTCTCTGCGCCGATCAGGCTGATCTTGCCGTCAAAGCCTTCGGACCGCAATTTTGCTACCACCGAGGCGCCCGCTTGCCCTGCACCGACCACAACGAAATGTTTCATCGGCTTTTTCCCTTTTTTTGATAGCTTTGGTTCTGGCGGACCCTATATCTAGGCCCATGCTGCATGCAATTCCGAAAGAGGAAAATAAGATGACCATTTCAACAGGTGAAAAGCTCCCCGAGGCAACTTTGTATCGGATGGGAGACAATGGACCTGAGGCGGTTGCACTTGGCGATCTGCTGAGCGGCCGCAAAGTTGTATTGTTCGGCCTCCCCGGTGCCTATACCGGCACCTGCACCTCGGCCCACGTTCCAAGCTTTATCCGCACCAAGTCGCAGTTCGACGCCAAAGGTGTCGACGAGATTATCTGTGTCTCGGTAAACGATCCCTTTGTGATGAAAGCATGGTCGGATTCGACCGGCGCAGGCGAGGCAGGACTTACGTTCCTTGCTGATCCCGCTTCCGAATTCACCAAGGCGATCGGGATGAATTTCACCGCACCGCCGGTCGGTTTTTACGACCGCTCCAAGCGCTTCTCGCTCTATGCCGAGGACGGCGTCGTCAAAGTGCTCAACGCCGAGGATTCTCCCGGCACTTGCGAGATTTCCGCAGGCGAGACACTGCTCGACCAGATCTAAAATCAAAGGGCGCCCGAGTGGCGCCCTTTGTCTTTATTGGGATTGAATAAGTGTCTGGGTTGGGAATGGAATATCGATCCCGTTGGCGTCCAATGCCTCTTTGACCTTGCGTTTCATATCGGCCTGATACTGGAAATAGTCCGAAGAATTGACCCAGACGCGGACGAGAAAATCGACTGAAAAGTCGTTGAGGCCGTTTACCTGAATAAAGGGTTCGGGCTCTGTTTTGGACCTTGGGTCGGACATGATTGTATCGCGGATCACCTGTTCGGCCTTGCCAAGATCGACACCGTAGCCGACACCGAAAATCCATTCGGCACGGCGGGTAGGATACGCCGAATAATTGGTGATCGTATTGCCCCAGACTTGGGAATTGGGAACGATCACCTGCACGTTTCCGACGCTTGAAAGCTCGGTAAAGTTGAGCGAGATTTGTTTGACCGTGCCGCTGACCCCGTTCACCTCCACGAAATCGCCGTTCTTGAAGGGGCGAAAGAGGATGATCATCACGCCCGCAGCGACATTGGAAAGCGTTCCCTGCAAAGCGAGACCGATCGCAAGACCTGCTGCACCGATGACCGCCACGATGGACGTCGTTTGAATGCCGAAGGTGTTGAGAATGAATATCCCCGCAAAGGCAAGGACGGCATAGCTCGCGATGTTTCCGAGGAAATTGAACAGCGTATCATCGAGATGCCGATTGCCCGCAGCGATGTTCACGATCCGGTTTCTGATCCAGCTCGAAACCCAAAGTCCAAGCACAACGATGACGATGAGTGCGAGAATATCGCCTGCCAGTCCTGCCAGAAATTCAACGGTGAGATAATCGCCGACAGTCTTGCCGTTCCATACTTGGGTCGAAAGAATTTGTTCCATTAGTCTTCTTGTAATTTGTCCATCTGTCTTGCGAGTTTCGCATCAAGCTCTGTCAAGCCGCCTGCGTCATGTGTCGTAAGTCGCACGTCCACACGGTTATAGACATTGAACCACTCGGGGTGGTGGTTCCATTTTTCGGCATAGAGCGCGACCTTGGTCATAAACCCGAAGGCCGAGATAAAGTTCCGAAATTTGAAGGTTTTTTGGAGGGCATCCTCGCCCTCGACTTCGCTCCAGCCATTTTGTGAAAGTTCCGATATCAGCGCGGCTCGGGCGTCGGGTGAGAGTTTTTCCATTAGTCCTGTTCCTCTTGGTCCACTTTGCGAAACGGGCCATAGTCGGTGAGGATTTCGATTTCCTCGTTTATGGCAGCGCGCTCTTGCTCGAGATAGTTTTCGACGGCGCGCGCAAACCCTTGATCGGCAATCCAATGGAGCGAATGCGTCGGGGCGGGAAGATAACCGCGCGCAAGCTTGTGCTCACCTTGGGCGCCAGCTTCGACCCGAAGTCCGTTGGCAATCGCATAATCGATCGCCTGATAATAACAGACCTCGAAATGAAGACATGGGTGATGCTCGGTGCATCCCCAATACCGTCCGAACAAGGTCTCGCGGCCGATAAAGTTCAATGCGCCAGCAATCGGTCGGCCGTTCTTTTCCGCAAGGACAAGCAACACATCATCGGCCATCGTTTCACCGATCAGGTCGAAAAAGGAACGCGTGAGATAGGGCGTGCCCCACTTGCGGCTTCCTGTGTCTTGGTAAAACGCCCAGAAATAATCCCAGTGCTCGGCGCGAATGTCCTTGCCTGTGTATTGGACAATCTCGCCACCAAAGGATTGAGCCTGAGCGCGTTCCTTGCGGATTGTCTTGCGCTTGCGGCTCGAAAGAGCGGCTAGAAAGTCTTCGAAACTTTGGTAGCCCTCGTTGGCCCAATGGAATTGTTGGCCGACACGGCGCATCAATCCCATCGCCTCGCCTGCGATGGCTTCCGCTTCGGTGCAAAAGGTAATGTGAAGCGATGATAGGCCGTTGTTCGATGCCAATTGAACCGCGCCTTGCACGAGTGCGGCCATGCCATCGGCCTCGTGGCCCTGTCTGGTCAAAAAGCGCCGCCCCGTTGCGGGCGTAAAAGGCGCTGCGATCTGAAGCTTGGGGTAATATCGCCCCCCCGCATTTTCATAAGCATGCGCCCAATTGTGATCGAAGACGTATTCCCCTTGCGAATGGCCCTTTGCAAAGAGCGGTGCGACGGCAATCGTCTCGTTGTTCTTGCGCACCGAAAGATAGCGTGGTTGCCATCCGCTTCGTCCCCCAACCGATCCCGAATCCTCCAGCGCTTTCAAAAAGCGATAGGTTGTAAAAGGATCAAAGGGCCGCCCGCCTTCGGGCACAGCGCAAGCGTCCCAAATCGGTTGGCCGATTTCGGTTATGCTGCTGTGGCTCGTGACTTCGAATGCGTCGCTCATGTCGGAATACCTGTGTGCGCCGCTGCGGTCGTCAAGCCTGATAGCCCTCGAATGTGATATTGTCGGCGATCTCGCGTGCCTTTGCTTCGGCTTCAGCCGAACGGATCGTCCAGCAGAGGATCGGAGCACCTTTTGCTTTGATGTTCGCGACGTCCCCGGACTCCAGATCTGCCGCTTCGTGCGATATAAAACAGGCGCCCGTGCGATCAAAGTCTGGAATAGCTTTGAGATGCATTCGCACTTCGGCGGGAAGGGTCGGCCAATCCTCAGCGCTGTATGCCGAAGTTGTGATCCCGCGCGGTATCTGGGGGCAAAGTTCCCCCATTTTCGCAACAGAATGTGGGTTGAACGACATAACCGCGACTGGGCCGGAATAGGTGCCAAGCAGGTCGGCGATACTACGTTCCAACGGTCCGACATTTGGACCCATGCGCCCGTCCTGATCCTTGATCTCGATAAGGAGCGGCACTTGTCCCGCAACGATTTCAAGAACCTCTGCGAGGGTGGGAATACCGCTTTGCCCGTTCAAGAGAGGCATTTCGCCAAGCTCTTTTGCGGTGCGCATCGCGATTGGTCCTTGCACCCCTGTTAGTCGGGTCAAGGCGTAATCGTGAAAGACCATCGGAACACCGTCTTTCGACGGCTGAATGTCGATCTCTATTCCGTATCCACTCTCGACCGCAGCCATCACAGCCTCGCGCGAGTTTTCGGGCCTTCCCTCGGCCTTGTTGTGGAGGGCGCGATGGGCAATCGGACGGTCAAGAAAGGCGCGGGGAAGCGTCATTTGATTTCAAAAACGCCGTCAATCTCTACTGCGACGCCAAGCGGTAACGCGGCAACACCTACGGCAGAGCGGGCGTGGCGCCCAGCGTCACCGAGCACTTCGACCAGAAAGTCCGATGCGCCGTTGACGACCTTGGGCTGGTCCGTGAAATCAGGGGCAGAGTTCACAAAGGCATTGAGTTTGACCACGCGCACCAACCGGTTCAGATCCCCTCCACAGGCGAATTTGACTTGGGTCAGGAGAGAAACGGCGCAGGCTTTGGCAGCGTCGGCGCCCTGAGCGAGGTCGAAATCAACGCCGAGCTTGCCCTTGATCAGATTGCCGTCACGCTGGCTGATCTGGCCCGAAACATGGACGAGGTTTCCTGTCACGACATAGGCAACGTAATTGCCTGCAACGGCGGGCGCCGTATCGGGAAGAGTGATGCCAAGATCGGCGAGACGGGTTTCGATTGTGTCGCTCATTGTGTCGCTCCGAATTGTAGGTGCCGTGACGCTAGCCCGAGGGCCTCTGCGCTGCAATCGTCAACCTTCTCGAAACGCGCGGGTAAAATAATCCGCAAGCGGTTTCAGCAGGTAATCGATCGGTCTTTGGTCGCGCGTCGCGAGAAAGGTTTCGACAGGCATCCCGGGGATGAGTTTTTGGTCCGCATCCAGTTTGTCGATTTCGCTCTCGCCAAGGCCGAGTTCGATCCGATAGTATGAACGGCCTGTCTGCTGATCTTGAAACGTGTCCGCAGAGATATTGAGCACTGTTCCGAACAGTTCGGGGGTTCTACGCAGATCAAAGGCTGTAAACCTAACCGTCGCAGCCTGACCGATATAGACCTCGTCAATATCGCGCGATGCGACCTGTGCCGTGATCACCACGGGGCGATCATTCGGGATCAGATACATCAAGGGTTCAGCCGCACGAACGACAGCCGAAGCGCCAAGCACCTGAAGATCATAAACGGTTCCCGCAAGAGGCGCGCGGATGACAGCGCGATCCTGTCGGTTGCGCAGAGTGCGTAACCTCTCTCCCAGTTCAGTTTCGCGTGGTTCGATATCCCTGAGCTCTGCCATCGCCTCTTCGCGGCGAGTGGTTGCAAGGCTCAGGAGTTCGAGAGCGATACCGCTCTGGCGCTCGGTGGCGACGGCGCGGGCGGCTTGCGTTTCAGCGATCTGTCCAACCAGCGCAGCGCGGTCGCGGCGCAGTGCGAGAACACGTGGGGCTTCTGACAAGCCTCGTTCCAAAAGGCTCTGTTGGGTGGCGAGCTCTTCATCCAGAAGAACCAGTTGTTCGTTCATCGCCGCAAGCTGTGCGTCGATCCCGTCGATCTGGCGGCTGATCTGATTGGACTGTTGGGCAAGCTGTTCTGCGGCCCGCCCTTCGGCTTCGAGCCGAAGAGTGAGCAGGTTTTGCTGCGAGGCGAATAGTGGCTCATAGCTTGCCGACAGGTCCTGCGCGGTATCGAGAACCGTTTCGTTGTCACGCTCTGCGACAAGCCGCGCCTTTCGTGCAGATAGTTCGGCAAGCTGGTTTTCGATCACCGCAATTTCCGAACTCAATTCCGCAGTGTTGAGCCGAATGAGCATATCGGATTGCGCGACGGTTTGTCCTTCGGTTACGAAAATCTCGTCTACAATCCCGCCATCGGGATGTTGGATGATCTGGCGGTTCTTTTCGACTTCGACATGACCCGAGGCCACGACCGCCCCTTTGATTGTCGCGCCGACAAGCCAGCCGCCGAACCCAAGAAGCAAGACGACAAGCGTCGCGAACCCGATCGCGAGAAAACGATTGGCAGCCCAGATCATCGCACGCCTCCACCTGTGGAGTCCTGTTGGATTGTTTGATGGTTCTGGACCATTTGTTTGAGGACATCATCCCTTGGGCCAAAGCCGCGTCTGAGCCCGTCTTCGATCACGAGAAGCAGATCGCATTCCTGAATGGCTGCGGGGCGATGCGCCATAATGATCACAGCTTTGCCCGAGGCTTTGAGGGAACGAATGGCAGCGTTGAGCGCCATGCTCCCTTCGTTGTCGAGATTGGAGTTCGGTTCATCAAGGATCACGATCACAGGGTCATTATAAAGCGCCCGAGCAAGACCGATGCGCTGGATTTGCCCACCCGAGAGGCTCCCGCCAGTTGCGTTGATTTGCGTGTCATAGCCATTGGGAAGCTTCAGGATCATGTCGTGGGCCGCTGCCATCTGCGCTGCCGCGACGACTTTGCCCGTATCGGGCGTTTCGGACATCCGCGCAATGTTTTCGGTGATCGACCCGTCAAAGAGCTGAATGCGCTGAGGCAGGTATCCGACGTATTGGCCCAAGACTTCGGGATCGTATTGATCGAGTGTCGCGCGATCGAGCCTTATCGTTCCCCCTGTCGGGGTCCAAGTGCCTACAAGCGCCTTGGCAAGAGTCGTTTTCCCTGCGCCCGAGGGACCGATCACCCCCAACGCCTGCCCCTGAGACAGTTCGAACGACAACATTCTCAGGGTTGGAGTCGCCTGACCTGGTGGAACGATCGTCAACTGGCTGACCGAAAGCCTTGCCTCAGGAGCGGGGAGCGGTGTGCGTTCGGGCATCTCGCGCGATACCGACAAAAGCCTTGTAAGATTGCCCCAACCGTCGATTGCCCGTTCGATCAAGGCCCATTGCGCGATCAGTAATTCGATCGGTGCGAGGGCGCGGCCGAGAAGGATCGAACCCGCGATCATTGCACCTGCGGTCATTTCTCCCCTCAGCACCAGAAAGGCCCCAAGTCCCAACATGGCCGATTGCAGCATCAATCGCGCGCCGCGCGATCCCGCTGCATAAAGGCCCGATGTATCCGAGAACGTCATCGTGGAACCAAGCGATGCATTTCGCATCTTTGCCCAACGCCCCATGGTCGCGGTGGTCATTCCCAGGGAACGGATCTGTTCGGCACTTTCCTGAAGGGTCTGGTTATACCGTTCGGCGCGCGCCGTCGTCTCGGCGGCTTGGCTCGCGGTATCACGGGTGCGGGACTGATTGAGAATGGCGAGGACCATAAGCAATGCGGCCCCACCGACCGAGAGCCATCCAAGCCACGGGTGAAAGATAAAAATCCCGACAAAGAAGACGGGCATCCACGGAAGATCGAAAGCCGAAACAACAGCGGGTGAGGTTAGCGCCCGCTGCACCGCCTCAAGGTCACGAAGCCCGCCAGATCCGCTGTTGCCCCTCAGAAGAGCCTGCTCCTGAACCGTGCGAAAGACGACCGGATCAAGCGCACTTTGGAAACGTGCCCCGACCCGAGCCATGATGCGGCCGCGCACGTAATCGAGCAGAGTCATGCACAGGTAGAGAAATCCGACGATGATTGATAATGCGACCAGCGTCTCGACCGAGCGAGATCCGAGAACGCGGTCGTAAACGCTCAGCATATAGAGCGGTCCACTAAGCATAAGGACGTTCACCACAAGGCTGAATAGGGCAGCAGACCAGATCAACGCGCTGTTCTTGCGCATCGTGGCCATCAGGATTCGTTTGCCCTTGATCGTGGTTGCTTGCACTTGGGTCCCCGCACTCATTGAGGTGGTTTGAAGGTCCTTGAACTCATCCAAAAGGTTAGTTCTCTACTTCCTTATTGTAACGTTTACTTCCCTTGGCGTTACTGCAAAATGAATAACCCCAGATTAGAATTGCATGATTATTTTAGTCTTGAGGTTGAAATGTCTGTCTTTTCCAGGTCGCTTTTGCTTCTTCTCCTTTTGCCCACGTCCCTTGCCGCTGCGGGGTTCGAGGGGCGTTATAAACAAGCTCTCACCTCTGATTGCTCCAAAGTAGGAGAGTCGGGTGGGGCGCTCGAGATCAGGAACGGCATTTTCTACGGTGTGCATAATCAATGCCGCATGACCCGCCCTGTTCAGGTTGTGAATATGGAGGCCACTCTTTACACCATGCAGTGTTCGGGCGACGAGGATCAATGGACCGAACGTGCATTGCTGATGAAGTCCTATGATGTGGACGGCATCATCATGGTTTGGGATGGCTATGCCTTCGTTTACGAAAAATGCAGCGAGATCGAATGATCAATTGCCCGCAGCGCTTTGGAGCTCTTGAAGGAGAAGCTGGATAAGTCGATCCGCTTGATCTTCGCTCATGACCGCGCCCGCAGGTTCGCTTCCGTCGGGTGCCGTCATCGGGAGCGGCACGGGAATCCGATCCGAGAGAACGCGGGACATCGTCTCGCGCCAAATCTCGGCAGGAAGTCCGCCACCCGTAACACCGCTGAGCGGCTTGTTGTCGTCATAGCCCATCCAGACGCCTGTCACGAATTCGCCCGTAAACCCGATAAACCATGCATCGCGTGACGCCTGAGTGGTGCCCGATTTTCCCGCAATTTGCCAGCCGTCGATGCGTGCACGTTGACCTGTGCCCTGTTCGATCACTTTGGACATCATCCAAGTGAGCTTTTTCGCCGAGTTGTCGCTGATGACGCGCTCGCCAATACCGCCGCCTTGACCGAAAATCGGGTCGCTTTCCCCTTGGAGACGCAAGTCCACAAGCCCGTAAGGGGCAACCGATGACCCGCCGTTGAGGATACCTGCATAAGCTGCAGTCATTTCGAGCAGCGTGCTCTCGGACACGCCAAGAGCAAGGGCGGGGCCATCTGCCAAATCTCGGTCGATACCGAAACCCGTCGCGACGGATCGAACAGCCTCGCGACCGACGGCTTCGGACAAGAGAACAGCGGGGATGTTCCTGCTCTCGTAGAGCGCTTGTGTGAGGGTGATGTTGCCTTTGAATTCGCGGTCATAGTTCTGGGGGCACCATTCCCCCGATCCAACGATATTGAGACAAAGCGGTTGGTCGTTGATCACTTCGAGCGGCGAGTGACCAAGCTCCAGTGCGGCGGCATAGACAAAAGGTTTGAAGAGTGAACCTGTCTGCCTCAGGGCCTGTGTCGCGCGGTTGAATGCGCCAGAGGCTTGAAGATTGCGTCCTCCGACCATTGCGCGAACCGCACCGTCTGCGGACATAACAACGATTGCGGCCTGGGCTTCCGATCCTTCTTTGACCTTGTTCTCGAAGGTCCAGACCAGAGCCTCTTCCGCGGCGGCTTGGATCTTTTGGTCGAGCGTTGTGCGGATGATCACGTCTTCGGTGGTCGAGCGGGTAAAGAACTCGGGTCCGCTCTCCATGACCCAATCCGCAAAATAGCCGCCTGAACGCGCTTTGGCTGCTTCAGAGAGTCCTGCCGGATTTTCGCGCGCATAGGCGGCTTCGGCGGCCGAGAGGTAGCCTTGTTCTTCCATCAAGCCGATGACCACATTCGCGCGGTCCCAAGACCGTTGAAGGTTGGATGTCGGTGCGTAGGTCGAAGGCGCTTTCAAAAGACCGGCGAGGATTGCAGCTTGCGAGGCATCGACCTGGTTCGCCGATATCCCGAAATAACGCTGCGCCGCAGCTTCGAACCCGCGCGTGCCTGCACCGAGATAGGCGCGGTTGAGGTAAATCGTGAGGATTTCCTCTTTCGTATATTTGACCTCCATCGCCATCGCATAAATGGCTTCCTTGGCTTTGCGCCAAAGCGTGGAGCGGCGGCAGTCTGCTTCGTAATCGGCCTCGGACTTCCAGACTTCGGGGTCATAAGGCGTGCCGATACACAGAAGCTTTGCGGTTTGTTGTGTGATGGTCGAGCCGCCGTTGCCCGACAGGGGGCCGCGTCCTTCGCGCATGTTGATCCGAATGGCCGAGGCAATGCCGCGCGGTGATAGGCCGAAGTGCGAATAGAAACGTTTGTCCTCTGTGGCGACAACCGCATCGTGCAGATAAGGCGAAACCGTATCGGCGGTGATCATCCCCCCGAATTGATCGCCTCGCCACGCAAAGACGGTCCCGTTGGTATCAAGGAGGGTCACGGAGCCACGTGCCCGCCCGTCCACCATTTCGGAAATCGGGGGCAACGTTGTGGACATGTAATAGACGCTGGCGCCCAAAATCAGCGCAAAGATCAAACCGACGCGCCAGCTGATCCCCCAGATGATGCGGAAAATGAAACGAATGATTCCGGTAAAAAAGCCGAGAATCAGCCCGATCGGTCCGCGCGGTTTGCGGGGCGATTTACGAGCGGGCGCGCTCTTTTTTGCGGGTGCCGCTTTGGGTTTTGGGGCTTTGCCACTGGAATCGTAGCGTTTTTCAGCCACCAAAGGGGGGCTTTTGCGTCCCGGTCCTGCCATTTGCCTGCTCTGCCGTTCATTTCATTTTTTGCCAGCATACTTGCTGCTCGCTCAAATGTTGAGCGCTTCTGAGCAGATACAACGCGTTTTTGTTCAGCCTATTTTTTAATCAAGTTGCACAATTTGTGCAAAATTTGTGCAAATTGTTGCGTGGTTCGTTCTCGGATGGCTTGGGTTTTCTTGAGAACCCCCCTGATTTCCGCGCTTCTACCACTGTGCACGGCCGAAGCTGGTCGTCCGGGAACAACTCGTAAGGGGAAGACAGTGAAACTCATCATCGCAACTATTAAGCCGTTCAAGCTGGAGGAGGTCCGCGAGGCTGTGACCGCCGCCGGCGTTCGCGGCATGATGGTGACCGAGATCAAGGGCTTTGGCTCGCAGTCCGGTCACACCGAAATCTACCGTGGCGCTGAATATGCCGTGAACTTCGTTCCAAAGGTCAAGCTCGAAATTGTCGTGCCCGACAACATGGTAGAGCAGGTCGTTTCGACCATCGCGTCCACCGCCAAGACCGACAAAATCGGCGACGGTAAAATCTTTGTTCTCGATGTCGAGAGCGCTCTTCGTGTGCGCACCGGCGAAACCAACGACGACGCGCTCTAAGGCGTTCTCAGGGGAAGAAATCCAATGAAACTCACGAAACTCCTCCCGGCCGCTGCGCTTGTTGCGCTACCGGTTATGGGCTTTGCTCAGGAAGCCGAAGCTGTTGCTGGCGTCGACGCTTCGACTGACTCGATGTTTATCTTCAACTCGCTTCTGTTCCTTATCGGCGGCTTCCTTGTGTTCTGGATGGCAGCTGGCTTTGCGATGCTCGAAGCCGGTCTTGTCCGCACCAAGAACGTAGCGATGCAGCTCACCAAGAACGTTGCGCTCTTCTCGCTTGCTGCGATCTTCTACTACCTCATCGGTTATAACCTGATGTATCCGCTCGGCACTTGGTCGATCGACGGCGTTCTCTCGGGCGTTTGGTCCACCGCCGCTCTCGAAGCTGTTGGCGTTGCCCGTGATGGCGCTGACGACTACGGCTATGCGTCGACCGGCTCGGACTTCTTCTTCCAGCTCATGTTCTGTGCGACCACGGCTTCGATCGTTTCGGGCACCCTCGCAGAGCGTATCAAGCTGTGGCCCTTCCTTGCCTTCACTGTTGTTCTGACCGCGATCATCTATCCGCTTCAGGCATCGTGGAAGTGGGGCGGCGGTTTCCTTGACGCTGCAGGTTTCCTCGACTTCGCCGGTTCGACCGTTGTTCACTCGGTCGGTGGCTGGGCAGCTCTTGCCGGTGTGCTCATCCTTGGTCCGCGTATCGGTAAGTACAAAGACGGCCGCATCAACCCGATCCCCGGCTCGAACCTGTCGCTTGCTACGCTCGGCACATTCATCCTGTGGCTCGGTTGGTTCGGCTTCAACGGCGCATCCCAGCTCGCAATGGGCACCGTAGGTGACGTAGCTGACATCTCCCGTATCTTCGCAAACACCAACGCTGCTGCTGCAGGTGGTTCGGTTGCCGCGATGATCCTGACCCAGCTTCTCTACAAGAAAGTCGACCTCACCATGGTTCTCAACGGCGCACTGGCTGGTCTCGTTTCGATCACCGCTGAACCGCTGACCCCGACCCTTGGCGCAGCTACTCTGATCGGTGCATTCGGCGGTATCCTCGTGGTTCTCGTTGTTCCGATGCTCGACAAGCTCAAGATCGACGACGTTGTCGGCGCGATCCCCGTGCACCTTGTCTGCGGTATCTACGGCACCATCGCAGTGGCCTTCACCAACTCCGATGCATCCTTCGGCACCCAGCTCTACGGTATCGTTGTCGTCGGTATCTTCACCTTCGTGGTCTCCTCGGTTCTCTGGTTCCTCCTCAAAGTCACCATGGGCATCCGCGTCAGCGAAGAGGACGAGATCAACGGTCTCGATAAGGCGGAGCTTGGTATGGAAGCTTATCCCGAGTTCTCGAAAGGCTAAGTTCCTTCCACTTGGCATTTCACTCAACTGCCCGGGCGTTCGCGCCCGGGTTTTTTGATTTTGTGGATACGCAAAAGAAAAAGGGCGGGGAAATCCCCGCCCTTTGCCTATTGGATCGCGGTCGCCTTAGACGCCGGCGTCGATGATTGCCTTTGCCAGAAGCGGCACGGTTTCGGTGTTGAGCCCCGCGATGTTCATGCGGCTGTCGGAAACCATGTAGATGCCGTTGTTGGCGCGCATCGTTTCGACCTTGTCGGGGGTCGTGCCGATACGGCTGAACATACCGCGGTGGTGCGCGATGAAATCAAAGCGATCCGAGTTGGACAGACGGCGCAGCTCGTCGGCGAGCTGGCTGCGAAGGCCAAGCATCGTGTTGCGCACTTCTTCGAGTTCCGCTTCCCAGTCTGCACGCAGTTCCGGCGTGGTCAGAATGGTGGTCACAACACGCGCACCGTGATCCGGCGGGAACGAGAAGTTCTGACGGTTCAGGAAGTTCATGTTCTGCTGGGCAAGCTTGGTCTGGCCTGCATCGCGGGCGATCGCCATCAGGATGCCCGTGCGCTCGCGGTAGATGCCGAAGTTCTTGGAGCACGAGGCTGCAATAAGGCATTCGTCTACACCAGCGGCAACGAGACGGGTTGCGGCCGCATCTGCTTCGAGACCGTCGCCAAAGCCCTGATAGGCGATGTCGACCAGCGGCACTGCGCCTTTGGCTTTGATCAAAGCGATGGTCTCTTTCCACTGCTCGTCGTTCAGGTTCGCGCCGGTCGGGTTATGGCAGCAGCCGTGAAGCAGAACAACATCGCCCTCTTTAAGCGCGCCGAGGTCGGCAATCATGCCATCGAAATCAACGCCGCGGGTTGCTTCGTCAAAGTAACGGTATTCGGCCATTTTCATGCCGAGATATTTGATGATCGACGGGTGGTTCGGCCAAGTCGGAGCGGACAGCCATACCGTTGCCTCGGGCGAGGCGAGGCGGATAAGTTCCAAAGCCTGACGGATCGCGCCTGTGCCACCGGGGGTGGCGACTGCCGCAACGCGCTCGCGGGCAACTGCGCCGTCGAGAACAAGCCCGATCATCGCGTCGGAAAACGCGGGATCGCCCGCAAGGCCGACATAGGATTTCGTGGCCTGCGTTTCGAGAAGGACCTTTTCCGCCGCTTTCACAGCGCGCATGACGGGGGTGTTGCCCGTCGGGTCTTTGTAGACGCCAACGCCAAGGTCGATCTTGTCCGTGCGCGGGTCCTCACGGAAGGTTTGCATCAGCATGAGGATTTTGTCGGCGGGTTGTTCTTTGAGATGCTCGAGCATCAGGCTTCTCCGGTTGCAATGGGAAGATCGGCATACATGCCCCATTCGGACCATGAGCCGTCATAAAGAGAGTGGTCGGTCTTGCCGATCCGCTCCAGAGCGAGCGAAAGCACGGCTGCCGTGACCCCCGACCCGCAGGTGGTAATGGCTGGCTTGGACAAATCCACACCCGCCGCTTCGAAAATGGTGCGCAACTCTTCGACGGGTTTCATCGTGCCGTCTGCGTTGAGAAGCGATTTGTAAAAGACGTTGCGCGCATTGGGGATATGACCCGAACGAAGCCCTTCACGGGGTTCGGGGGCCTCGCCACGAAACCGCTCGGGTGCGCGGGCGTCGATGATGGCATGATCGTCGAGCTTCGATGCGCGCGCCACTTCGGTCACATCCTTGACCATGTGGTTCTGGCGATCCACGATCATATGGCGATCGCGGATGATCGGCTCGGCATCGGTGGTCTTGCGTCCTTCGGCCTTCCATTTGGGAAGACCGCCATCTAGGACCGCAACCTTGGTCTGGCCCATCAACCGAAAGAGCCACCAGACCCGCGCCGCCGAGAAAAGCCCCGACCCATCATAGACCACAACCTGATGGCCGTCGCCGATGCCCATGGCGCGCATGCGGCTCATGAACTTTTCGACGGGGGGCACCATGTGCGGCAGGTCCGAGCGCAGGTCGCTGATTTCGTCGATATCGAAAAAGCGCGCACCCGGAATGTGCTCTGCATCATATTCGGCCTTGGGATCGCGATCCTGGGTCGGCAAATACCACGATGCATCGAGGATCCTGAGGTCGGGGTCCTTGAGATTATCTTCGAGCCACTGGGTGGATACCAGGGTCTTCGGGTCGTCTTCGAACTTGCTTGCCATGGGAATCCCCTTTGGGGCCTGCTTCAAAAGCCTTGTGGATCGGCGGCGTGTCTAACGCGGTAAGCCCTTGCTGGCAAGGGAAACAGCCCGTGATATGAGCGAAGTTGAAGCGTGGGGCGAACGTGTCGCAACCCAAGCGCGGATCAATCCCCGTGACGCAAAAGACGCTGCTTTTGGCGCGCCCAGTCTCGCTTGGCCTCGGTTTCACGTTTGTCGTGGTTTTTCTTACCCTTAGCGACCCCGATCTTGAGTTTCACCAGACCGCGATCGTTGAAATACATCACGATGGGAACAAGCGTCATGCCCTCGCGTTGGGTGGCATTCCAAAGGCGCGAAAGCTCTTTGCGGCTCACCAGCAGCTTGCGTTTGCGCCGTTCTTCGTGGCCCCATGTTTTGGCTTGCTCATATGGCGCGATATACCCGTTGATCAGCCAAAGCTCGCCGTTCTCGACCGAGGCATAGCTTTCGGCGATATTCGACTGGCCCACGCGAAGCGATTTGACTTCGGAACCCATGAGAATGATCCCGACCTCAAGGTCGCTTTCGATAGCGTAGTCATAGCGGGCACGCCTGTTTTCGGCGATGACCTTGTAATTCTTGTTTTCGGGTTTCTTGGCCATAGTAATCAACCAGATAGGTTAGGACGCCCAAAGGAGCAAGGTGTCGCGTTGCCTCTGGTCAAAGCTTGGCGGCAGGTTAGACTTCGGCGCAACACATAACGGAGCACTTCCATGTTTACCCAGATCGCCGTCGGATCCTTCATGCTGGTTGCCTCGATCGCGTTTGCCGCGCTGACGTTTTGGCTCCTCGAGCACTTTCTTACGCAAGCGGGTGGATGGATGACGCGGCGTCCTCATCGGCCAAAGCTGGTGATGGCGCTGATCGTTTCGTCTATCGCGATTTTGGGGCAAGTGACGGTCAGCGTCTGGATGTGGGCAGGGCTTCTCTGGTGGCTCGATCTTTTCGGATCACTGGAGCTTTCGGTCTATTTCGCTCTGACCTGTTTTACCACATTGGGGTTCGGTGATGTCCTGTTGCCGCAAGAATGGCGGCTGCTCGGCGGTTTGGCAGCGACAAACGGTCTGGTGAATATCGGGGTCGTGACAGCCGTTATGGTCGAAACCCTGCGGTTTATCCGGATGAACCAAATTCAGGCACTTAGACCCAAGGCCGGCTAGGCTTTGCCGCGTTTGGCGGACCGTTTGAGTGTAAAGACACCGCTTGCAACGATCATGACGCTGCCCAGAATGGTGAAGCTGTCGGGCGCTTCGCCAAACATCAAGAACCCGACGATGGCTGCGAAGATGAGACGCGAGTAGCGCCACGGTGTCACCGAAGACACCTCTCCCGTGCGCATCGCCATGGTCAGGAATTGATAGGCGGCAATCCCGCAAACGGCGGTGAGCCCAAGCGTGCCGAATTGTTCGCAGGATGGCAGCACCATTCCTGTGCCAGTAAAGGACAGGATGAACCCCGCGACGGACAAAACGCTAAACCCCGCGATCCCCAGTTGCATGTTCGAAAGACGGGGCGGCGCAGCCCTCGTCGCAAGATCACGCCCTGCAAATCCGATCATCCCGATGAGAGACAGGATACTGAGCGGGGTAAAGCCCTCGAGCCCCGGTCGGAGAATAATCAGAACGCCAAGGAACCCGACGAAAATCGCGCTCCATCGTCGCCAACCTACCTGTTCGCCGAATAAAACTGCAGCGCCCGCGACCACAACAAGCGGCGTTGCCTGCAAGATCGCTGTCGCAAGCGTTAGGGGGACAAGCATCAGGGAGGCGGTGTAACTCAGTCGTCCCGTGACTTCGAAAAACGACCGCCAGAGCATTTGTTTTGAAAGATAGGACCTTGTCCAAAGAGTGTCGCCTTGGCTGCGCGCGCGAAGCCCGAAGAAGACGACCCCCGTGAAGCCGATCATCATCAGGATCTGACCAAGCGGCATGGTCGCGGTCAGATGTTTGATCAAGCTGTCTTCAAGTGTGAAGCCGACCATCGAGGCAACCATAAACAGGCTGCCCCGAATATTGTCGTTGAGCCCCGAGAGAGGGCTGATCCGCATCAGTTCAAAAGGCCGGCGTGAACCATTGCTGCGCGGATGCGCTCTTTGGTGGCGTCGCTGAGGGGGGTCAGCGGCGAGCGGACCTCGTCGCTGCAAAGGCCGAGCAGCGACATGCCGTATTTTGCGCCGCACACACCCGGCTCAAGGAACACGGCCTCGTGGAGCGGCATTAGGCGGTCGAGATAGTCAAGCGCTTTGGCATAGTCGCCAGCAAGCGTCGCCTCTTGGAATTCCGAGCAAAGGCGCGGCGCGATGTTGGCCGTTACCGAAATGCAACCGACGCCGCCATGCGCGTTGAAGCCGAGCGCAGTGGCATCTTCGCCCGAAAGCTGGATGAAATCCGTGCCGCAAGTGATGCGGGTTTTGGGCACGCGCGACAGATCGCCCGTAGCGTCCTTGACCGCGATGATCTCGGGGAGTTTCGCAAGCTCGCCCATTGTAGCGGGGGTCATATCGACGACCGAACGACCGGGAATGTTGTAGATCACGATCGGCAGGCCGCACTTGGCCGCAGCGGTGTAATGCGCGATCAGACCCGCTTGGGTCGGCTTGTTGTAATAGGGCGTCACAACAAGCGCAGCATCGGCGCCCGCAGCTTTTGCGGCTTCGACAAGACGCACGGTTTCGATGGTGTTGTTCGAGCCGGCACCTGCCACCACGGAAATGCGGCCCGCAGCAACCTTGACCACCGTTTCGACGACCAGATCATGCTCTTCGTGGCTGAGCGTCGGGCTTTCACCCGTGGTGCCGACCGGAACGAGACCGTGGCTGCCTTGCTCGATGTGCCACTCGACAAGTTTTTTGAGTGTGTCCAGATCCACTTGGCCGTTCTTGAACGGCGTAACCAGAGCAGGGAGAGACCCTTTGATCATGACGCACTTCCTTTGTCGTGTTGGGGGCATTGAGTCGGCCCCGATGAAATCGGGCGGAACCTAGACGTCTTTCCGCCGATTGCCAAGTTTGTGAGTTGAGTTGTGACTACTTCACGATACCTTTGTTTCAAGATGAGCAGAAAGAAAAACATAATGTTTCGAACAGGCACCTTGGCGCTGGCATTCGTGGTGAGCAGCTATTCCACTGCTGTCGGGCAGGTTTCGGACCAAATTCAGTCACTTAGAGACGCGGTTGCGATTGGCCGCGATGGAGATTGGGACCAAGCCGAGGCAAGCGTCGCGCAAGCGGATTCGCTTACGCGGGATCTTCTGACCTGGACCCGACTTCGCGAGGGGGAAGGGGACTTTTCCGAGTATCGTGACTTTCTTGCCAGTCATCCAGATTGGCCCGGTTTGGACCGACTTCATTCCTCGGGCGAGGCAAGCCTTGCCGAGGTGACCGATCCGCAGGCGATCCTTGCTTATTTCGAAACAGAAAAACCCGATACAGGAGAAGGGGTTCTGGCCTATGCTCGGGCGTTGAAGGCGCTCGGTCGCCAAACCGATCTTTCGGTGTATCTGTCCGAAGCTTGGCTGAGTGTCGGAACCACAGACGAAGAGTTCGCGAGCCTCATTGCCGAGTTCGGCGCTTTGCTCGCGCCCTATCATCTTGATCGGGCCAAGGCGCTCTTGTGGCGTTGGAAGACCGATGATGCAGAGCGCCTGTTGCCGCTCTTGCCCGAAGACGACGGGAAATTGATTGCGGCGCGCATCGGCTTCATTCGCAAATCCGGTGACGCGCAACAGCGGTATGAAGCGGTGCCGAGCGGCCTCAGGTCTGATGCGGGACTTCAATATGACAGATACAATTGGCTTTCGGATCAAGGGGAAAGAACCGAGGCGATCGCTATCCTGAAGGCCTATTCGAGTAGTGCAGAAAAGCTCGAACAGCCGTTCCGTTGGTCGGGGTGGCGCCGTTCTCTCGCGCGTTGGAAAATGCGGGAGGGCGAATATCAGGAAGCCTATGAGCTCGCGGCAAGGCACTTTATGTCGCCCGAGGACGGATTCAATTATGTCGAT
This sequence comes from Marivivens sp. LCG002, assembly GCF_030264275.1. NCBI lineage: Bacteria > Pseudomonadati > Pseudomonadota > Alphaproteobacteria > Rhodobacterales > Paracoccaceae > Marivivens > Marivivens sp. LCG002. Next base: position 133,266 of record NZ_CP127165.1, read on the forward strand.
CTTGAATGGATCGCAGGGTTCGTCGCGCTTCGGTTTCTGGACAAGCCCGAAGTGGCGCTTTCCCATTTCCAAGCGGGTCTGAATGCGGTCGAAAGTCCGATTTCCTTGGCACAGTCGGGGTATTGGCTCGGGCGGACCTATGATGTCCTTGGAGATGCGGCAAGCGCCCGAGTGGCTTACGAAGCGGCGGCGAAACACCAGACCGCCTATTACGGTCTTTTGGCGGCCGAGCGTTTGGGGCAGTCGCTTGATCCGAAGCTTCTCGGCACCGAGGCATTTCCTGATTGGCAACGCGCCCCTTTCCTCCAGACAGAAACAAGTCGGGCGGCCCTGACCCTTTTGGCCGCAGGCGAGAGGTCCTCGGCGGTGCTTTTCGTGATGAAACTGGCTCAGACGCTAGAACGAGAAGAGATCGGTCAGCTCGGCGCGATGCTGCGCGATATGAACGAGCCGTTTTTTCAGGTGCTTGTCGCCAAGACCGCTGTGACGCGCGGGATCATCATTCATGACAGCTATTTTCCGCTTCATGATCTCGCCAAGATGGACATCCCCGTCGACCACGAACTCGCTCTTGCGATTGCGCGGCGGGAAAGTGAGTTCAACGAAGTCGTGGGAAGCCCTGTAGGCGCGCTTGGCCTGATGCAGGTTATGCCTGCCACCGCGGAAGAAGTGGCAGGGGATCTTGGGCTTGCCTTCTCGAAATCCCGATTGACATCGGATTGGCGGTATAATGCGCAAATCGGCACGCGCTACCTCGAGATGTTGCAAGAGGAATTCGGGCCTTCGCCAGTGATGATCGCAGCGGGTTACAACGCGGGGCCGAGCCGTCCGAAAACTTGGATGGACGAGCGGGGTGATCCGCGTTTGGGCGAAGTTGACGTTATCGACTGGGTCGAGATGATCCCGTTCCGCGAAACCCGCAATTATGTCCAGCGTGTCACCGAGGCTATCCCGATCTACGAGGCGCGCTTGACGGGTGAGGCCGGACCGATCCGCTTTACGGAGCTGTTGCGCGGTATCAAACCGTTGGTCCGCCCCAAATCGAGGTCGGACGGCTCTATCGAAACGGTCCAAGTGCCTGCTACGTCGCCTTCGCTCGAGGCTGGCGATGCAGTTGCCACGAGCCTTAGGCCTCGGGCAAGGGGACGCTAGGCGCGTTTTCGGGCGTTTTCCCGCCAGAGCGTGAAGAGGCCCGCGCCGACCACGATGGCCGCACCGACGGCGACATTGATCCGAAGAATGTCGCCGAAGACCAACAGCCCGATGATGGATGCGAAGACGAGCTGGAAATAGGCAAAGGGCTGAACCGCGCTTGCTTCGGCCACTTCATAGCACTTGATCAGAAGGTAATGGCCGAGCGCTCCGGTGACACAGAGCGCCGCCATAAAGACCCAATCGCGAGAGGTCATCGGCTCCCAATACCAGATACCGATGGATGTCATCACCACCGCGCCGACGATGCCCGTCCAGAAAAACGACGTTGTGGTGCTGTCCTTGCGCGAGGCATAGCGTGTCAGAAGTCCGTAGAGCGCGAACATGATTGCAGCAGTCAGAGGCCAGAGCGCGTTGATGTCGAACACCGAGTGTCCCGGGTTGAGGATGATCAGGATCCCGACAAATCCCATACCGATCGCGGCCCAGCGTCGCCAACCGACATTCTCACCCAGAATAGGACCCGAAAGCCCTGCAATGATGAGCGGATAGGCGGCGAAAATCGCGTGGCTCTCTACAAGACCGAGCATCACAAATCCCGTGACCATCACACAGATTTCAAGCGACAAAAGCGCGCCGCGGATGATTTGCAAAACGGGCTGCGCGGTTCTGGCTGCGTTTGAAATCGAGCCCGATTGCTTTTTGGCAATGGCGATGACGAAGGCGGCAAAGAACCAATAGCGGATCATCACGACCATGCGCACGTCATAGATCCCAGCAAGGTGCCGCGATAAACCATCCTGAAGCGCAAAGACGAAAGTGGTGGCGACCATCAAGATGATCCCGAGACGGGCATTCGACTGTTGCATCAGAGTTTCCTTGCCCGTGTCATGTGGCGTTTGCGTCCAAATCCTGCCGTGCGTTCCACCTCGAAGCCGGCTTCTTCCAACGAGCGTCTGACGTGGCCTGCCGCCGTATAGGTCGCGGCAGTCCCGCCCGTCTTGGTATGTCGACCGACTTCGGCCATGAGATCGGCGCCCCACATTTCGGGGTTCTTTGCGGGCGAAAAACCGTCCAGAAACCATGCATCGGCGGCCAAATCGCTTTTGGGGAGTGTCTTGCGCACATCGCCAAGCACGATGTCGAGACGGATGATCCCGAAGTCATGGACCTGCCCGCCTTTTTCAAGCGAAGCAATCAAGAGCGGGGCAAGTTCGGCGACCTCGGGGAACGCATCCAGCGCCTTCCGCATCGCCTCTGCACTCATCGGAAAGGCTTCGAAGGTTGTAAAGGTGACGCGACCTGTGCACCCGTGATCGTTCATTGCCTTCCACAGGGTGAGAAAATTAAGTCCTGTGCCGAAGCCCAATTCGCCGACAGCAAAGGGTCCAGTGATCCGTTTCGGAAGATCGTTTCCTTCAAGAAAGACATACCGCGTCTCTGCCAAGCCATTGTCGAGCGAGAAATAGGGGTCGTCAAATTGCGTGGAGATCGGGATTTTTCCGTCTCGCCATTCGAGCTGCGCTTGCTGCTGGTCGTTCATTCGATTGTGCCTTAGGTTCAGCGCGACTTTGCTGAAAGGAAACGGGAATGGCAACGCCAGACATTACTATTCTTGGAGCTGGCGCTTTTGGATTGTCTGTCGGCTATGCCCTCGCCAAGCGCGGCGCAAAGGTTCGCGTTCTTGATCCGAACGGCGTTGCCTCGGGGTCCTCTGGTGGGCTCGTCGGGGCTCTTGCTCCGCATGTCCCCGAAAACTGGAACGACAAAAAAGCCTTCCAGCTTGAAAGCCTTTTGATGGCCGAGAGTTTTTGGAAAGAGGTGCATGACATCTCGGGGCAAGATCCGGGGTATTTACGTTCGGGACGTTTGCAGCCGCTGGCTGACGAGCGTGCCGTCACCACTGCAAGAGTGCGCGGCGAAAGCGCCCGTGCCCTTTGGCAAGGACAGGCGGATTGGTCCGTGGTGCCCTCTGCGGACTATGGCGGTTGGGCACCGCAAAGCGCGACGGGCCTTTTGGTGCATGACACGCTAACCGCGCGGATACACCCGCGCAACGCAACACATGCCCTTGCACATGCGATCCGCGCCCTTGGAGGAGAGATTCGTACAGAAGGGGAAGTAAAGGGGCAGGTGGTTCATTCGACAGGCTGGCGCGGTCTTGTTTCGCTCTCCGAAGCGCTTGGAAAAAACATCGGGAACGGTGTCAAAGGCCAAGCCGCGCTCTTGGAGTTCAAAGCCGAAGCGTCGCCCCAACTCTATGCTGACAGTCTCCACATCGTGCCGCATGCGAACGGCACGGTTGCCGTTGGATCGACAAGCGAACGCGAGTTCGATGCCCCCGATACGACCGACGAGCAGCTTGACGACGTGATCAGTCGCGCCATCGCCGCCTTTCCCGTTTTGGCAGGTGCCAAGATCATCGAGCGCTGGGCGGGAGTGCGCCCCCGAGCAAAAAGCCGAGCACCGATGCTTGGCCGTCATCCGTTGGATCGTGAGGCCTTTATTGCCAACGGTGGTTTCAAGATCGGTTTCGGAATGGCGCCCAAGGTCGCACACGTGATGGCCGATCTAATTCTCGATGGTGTCGATAGGGTCCCAACAGGATTCAAACCCGAAGCCTCGCTCTAGGGACTTTGCGCATTAATTTCCCCTAGGCTACTCTCGCCACGAAACAAAAGGAGTTTTCTATGCGCCACGGCGGTCAAATCCTCGTCGATCAACTGTCGATCTTTGGGGTCGAACGCGTGTTTTCGGTGCCCGGCGAAAGTTTTCTCGCGGCTTTGGACGGTTTGCACGGGAGTAAGATTCAGAACGTCGTTTGTCGGCACGAGGGCGGCGCTGCAATGATGGCTGAAGCCGACGGCAAATTGACGGGCAAGCCCGGTATTGCCTTTGTGACACGTGGACCGGGGGCGACGAATGCCTCGGCAGGGGTGCATGTCGCACGTCAGGATTCGACCCCGATGATCCTTTTTGTCGGACAGATTGCGCGGGACCATCGCGATCGTGAAGTTTTTCAAGAAGTCGATTACCGCGCAATGTTCGGTCCTCTTGCGAAATGGGTGGCCGAGATCGACCAGACCGAGCGTATTCCCGAATATATCGCGCGCGCCTTTGCCGTTGCCACGAGTGGACGCCCTGGACCTGTCGTGCTTGCCCTGCCCGAAGACATGCTGTCGTCCGAGGCAGAGGTTCAGGATTGCAAAGGTCCTGCAATGCTCCTCGCGGGTGATCTGAACCTGGCCGCCGAGCGTTGCATCGCATGGCTTGGTGAGGCGGAGCGCCCCCTGATCGTTGCGGGTGGCCCCCATTGGTCGCCAGAGACTGCGCGTGAGCTTGCCCAGTTCGCCGAGGCCCAAAGGGTTCCTGTCGCTCTCTCGTTCCGCCGACAGGATTATCTCGATAACCGTCATCCCGCTTATTGCGGCGATCTGAACGTCGGTATGAACCCCGCACTTGGTCAGATAGTGGCCGAGGCCGACCGAGTCCTTCTACTGGGAACCCGATTTGGGGATATCGAAACCCGCGGCTTTGAACTTGTCGATCCTGTCACGACGGACAAACGGTTCTTTCAGGTGCATGCGGACCCCGATGAAATTTCACACCTCTGGCAAGCCGATTTTAATGTGACTGCCACCGCAATGGATTTCGTATCGGCGCTTGCGCGGCACGGGGCACTATCGGAACGATCGCTCCACTGGCAGCAAAAAGCGCGTTCTGCTTATACCGGCTGGATCACCCCCAAGCCGACCCCCGGCGACGTGAAAATGGAACAGGTCGTTCGCTGGCTTTCGGACCATCTCCCCGAGACGGCGATCGTCACGAACGGGGCGGGCAACTATGCGGCATGGCTCCACCGCTATTTCGAATACAAGGGGTTCCGCACCCAGCTTGCTCCGACTTCGGGCTCTATGGGATATGGGTTCCCCGCTGCGGTTGCTGCCTCTTTGCGCTTTCCTGATAAGACAGTTGTCTGCCTTGCGGGGGACGGCTGTTTTCAAATGACGCTCAACGAGATGTCCACCGCGATCCAGCATGGCGCCAAGCCGATTGTCATCGTCGTGAACAATGGCCAATACGGCACCATCCGCATGCATCAGGAAAAACGGTTCACAAACCGCGTTTCGGGCACCGAACTTGCCAATCCCGATTTCGCCGCTCTTGCTGTCGCGTATGGGGGGCAGGGGGAAGTCGTCACAACGCAATCCGCGTTTGCCGATGCCTTCGAGCGGGCGCATGCCTCTGGCAAACTTGCTGTGATCGAACTTCTGGTCGACCCTGAGGCTTTGACGGCGGGTCAGACGCTTTCGGAAATTCGCGCGTCCGCCAACTGAGGCTGCTTAGGTCGATCAGGCAACCAGTGCTTCGGCCTTTTTGAGGTCGACCGAGACAAGCTGGCTTACGCCCTGTTCGCCCATCGTCACGCCGAACAGACGATCCATGCGGCTCATCGTGACTGCGTGGTGGGTGATAATGAGGAACCGTGTTTCGGTCCGACGGGTCATCTCGTCCAAAAGATCGCAGAAGCGTGTCACGTTCGCATCGTCGAGGGGGGCGTCCACCTCGTCGAGAACACAGATCGGAGCGGGGTTCGCAAGGAACACCGCAAAGATCAGAGCCATTGCCGTGAGCGTTTGTTCCCCGCCCGAAAGCAGCGAAAGCGTCGCAAGCTTCTTGCCCGGGGGCTGACACATGATTTCGAGGCCAGCTTCCAAAGGATCGTCGCTTTCGATCAGCATCAGTTTGGCCTCGCCCCCTCCAAAGAGGTGGGTGAAGAGGTTCGAGAAGTTCACGTTCACTTCGTCAAACGCAGTCAAAAGACGCTCGCGCCCTTCGCGGTTGAGCGACGAAATACCGGAGCGAAGCGCTTTGATTGCGTCTTCGAGATCCTGTTTCTCGGACAAAAGGGTATCGTGCTCTTCCTGAACCTCTTTTGCGTCCTCTTCGGCGCGCAGGTTGACGGCCCCAAGCGCGTCGCGTTGCCGTTTGAGCGAGTTGACCTGATTTTCGATGGCCTCCGAGGGGGGCATCTTGTCGACCTCGCTTCCCAGAGAGGCAAGCAGTTCTTCGGGGGCCATGTCCTGGGCTTCACGAATGCGCTCGGCTGCATTGGCCACACTGCTCCGAGCAGCCTCGTTGCGGGCTTCGGAACGGGCACGCGCCTCGCGGGCTTCCGATGCGCTGCGCTCGGCCTCGCGCTCTGCGATTGCGGCGTCACGGAGCGCGTTTTCCCCTTGGGCAAGTGCATCGGACGCACGCTTGCGGCGCTCTTCTGCGACCTCGATCGACTCCATCAGCTCTTCGCGTTTTTCCGCGATTTCAGAGGGCACCTCGCGGGCAATCTCGAGCTCTTCGAGCGTGCTTTCGCGACGTTCAAGAAGCTCTTCGCTCCGTTTCGTTGCCGTGTCGAGACGATGGCGCCAACCGCTGATTTCTTTGGTGATCTCTTGCGAGCGCTTGACGCGGGCGTCTCCTTCTCGGCGAAGCTCGTCCGCCAAGCTTCGCTTGGTCATCATCGTCATACGCGCGGCCTCGACCGCCATTTTGATATCCTCGACCGAGGCGCGGGAGTCCCCCAAATCAGGGAGCTCTTCAAAGCTCCGCTCTGCTTCGATCAAAGCGCGGCGCGCGGTGTTGGCGTCTTCTTGGTGACGGCGGAGCGCCAACCGTGCATTCTCGAGTTTACCCTCGGCCAGATTGCGTTCTGCCTCGGCGCGTGACGCAGCGCGGTTCGCTTCGGCGACCATCTGGTCGGCTTGGCGGCGCGCATTGCGGGCCATTTTGTCGGCTTCGGTCAGATCGGCAAGGCGGCGGCTCAGGGCTTCATGGGCTTGTGCCGCGCCCTCGGCTTTTGCGTTGAGCTCCTCGAGGTCGCGCTTGAGTTCGACCAGACGGTTGAGCTGTTGCAAGCGTAGCGCGGCGGCAGAAGGGGCGTCTTCGGCGCTTGCACGGAAGCCGTCCCAACGCCAGAGATCGCCCTCGAGGCTGACGAGCCGTTGACCGGGTTTGAGGGCGGATTGGAGCGCGGGCGCGGCCTCGACATCCACAAGACCGATTTGGCTCATGCGGCGGACCAAGACGTCGGGAACGCTAACCACATCGGTGAGCGCTTTGATCCCTTGAGGCAGCGCCTGAGGTGCGTCGTATGCAGGAAGCGCGGCCCAACCTGAGAGACCGTCACCATCGATCACCGGCGCGCGAAGATCATCGGCCAGAGCGGCGCCAAGCGCCTTTTCGTAACCGTTTTTGACGGTCAGAAGGTCCATCAACTGGCCGCCTTCGCGGGTGTCACGCTCGACCAGCTTGGCCAGAGCGGCGACCTCGGCCCGAAGCGCATTCGCCTCGCCTTCGGCGGAGGAACGCAACGCGCGGGCATCGACTTCGCGGGCCTGCGTATCGGCGCGGGCGGTTTCCGCTTCGATCAGCGTCGCCTCGGCGTTTTCAGCGGTGGCGATGGCGATCGCTTCAGCATCTTGCGCCGCTTCGAGATCGCTCTCGGCGCGTTCAAGAGCGACGGTCGCTTCCGACATCTGGGTCTTGGCGCGGTCCGCACTTTCTTCGGCCGTGGCGAGCGTCTTGCGGCTATCGTCAAGAAGGCGCTGAACCGATTGGTGACGGGCAGCAAGACGTGCCACGTCTTCTGTCATCTGGCTCAGATCGTTTTCGCGTTCCTGCAAAACCGCAGCCGCATCGCGGGCGATCTCTTGGGCTTCGGCAAGACGGTCGGGATGTCCCGCACTCGCCTTGGCGATTTCGCGCGCTTCCCATTCAAGCCGTTCGATCGTCTCGCCCGCGTCTTTGTTCAGGCCCGCTTCGCGTTCCATGTCCCGCGTGAGTTGGTCGACGCGGTTCCGCAGCGTTTCGATTTTTTCGAGGGCGCGGATTTCCTGATCTTTGAGCGCATCGCGCTCTACAACGAGCCTTTGCAGAACAGCCGCTGCGATTGCTTCTTCTTCGCGCAGGGGCGGAATGGCCTCTTCGCGTTCGGTTCGGGCTTTGGTTGCGGCGCGGGCGTCTGCCTCGGCGCGCGAAGCGGCAACAGTGCGCTCGCGCAGTTCGGCAACCGCGGCGAGCCTGCTTTCTTCGGCCTCGCGCCAGCGCCGATAGAGAAGCATCCCCTCGGCCAGTCGAAGGTTCTCACCGATCTCGCGATATCGGGCTGCTTGCCGGGCCTGACGCGCAAGTTGGCCAAGCTGGTTTGCAAGCTGTTCTATAACATCATCGACACGGGCGAGGTTCTGTTCAGCGCCCTTGAGCTTGAGTTCGGCCTCGTGCCTGCGCTGATAGAGACCTGAAATGCCTGCAGCTTCTTCGAGAATTCGGCGGCGCGATTTGGGTTTCGAATTGATCAATTCCGAAATCTGGCCCTGACGGACAAGCGCGGGAGAATGGGAACCCGTAGAGGCATCGGCAAAGAGCATCTGGACGTCGCGCGCGCGGACTTCTTTGGTCCCGACCTTATAGGCCGATCCGATGTCCCGCGTGATCCGTCGCACGATCTCGAGTTGGTCCACGTCATTAAAGGCTGCGGGAGCAAGACGATCCGAGTTGTCGATCAAAAGGGCGACTTCGGCAAAATTACGCGCGGGCCGTGTCGCGGTGCCCGCGAAAATCACGTCTTCCATGCCGCCGCCGCGCATTGCGGTCGGTCGGTTTTCGCCCATGACCCAGCGCAGAGCTTCGAGCAGGTTGGATTTACCGCACCCGTTCGGCCCGACGACACCCGTCAACCCGTCCGCGATCATAAGATCGGTCGGGTCGACAAAGCTCTTGAAGCCGTTCAGTCTGAGTTTGGTAAAACGCACGTGGCCCTCTTGATTCCCGCTTTGGAATTTTGGGTCTGCTTGGCGCGTCATGTCAACGAAACGCACAATAAAATGCGGATATCGCGCAAGTTATCCACAAGATATCGGTCAAAACCCCTCAAACGCGTCATCGGATAGGGGCAAGTTTTCTCAATTGACTGAGACCGATGTTCGCGCGCAATGTCGCGCCATGACAAAATCATCGTCCCTTATCACACCCGTTCTTATCGTCGGTTCTCTAATCGTCATGACGGGGTTCGCCATTCGCGCCTCTTTCGGGGTGTTTCAAATTCCGATTGCGGAAGAGTTCGGCTGGCTTCGCGCCGATTTCTCGCTTGCGATCGCGATCCAGAACCTCGCGTGGGGGATCGGGCAGCCGATTTTCGGCGCCATTGCCGAAAAGATCGGGGACCGTAAGGCGATTATCATGGGCGCTGTGGCCTATGCCGTGGGACTTGTCCTTTCTGCCGGAGCGACGCTTCCCATCCAGCACCAGATGTACGAAGTGCTGGTCGGCTTTGGTGTTGCAGGAACGGGGTTCGGCGTTGTTCTTGCGGTCGTCGGGCGTGCGTCATCGGCCGAGCATCGTTCCATGTCGCTTGCCATTGCGACCGCAGCCGGTTCGGCGGGTCAGGTGATCGGCGCTCCCATGGCCGAGGCGCTTTTGACCATTATGCCATGGCAAAGTGTGTTTCTGGTTTTCGCGGCGATGATCCTCGGTGTGCTTGTGTTCCTTCCTTTGATGCGTGCGCCGCAAATGGCAACCCGCGCCGAGTTGGAAGAGTCCTTGGGCCAAATTCTTGTGAAGGCGTTCAAGGACCCGTCCTATACGATGATCTTCCTCGGGTTCTTCTCCTGTGGTTATCAGCTTGCCTTTGTCACCGCCCATTTTCCCGCCTTTGTGACCGAAATGTGCGGTCCTATTGCTGCGGGCGGTTTCCTAGACGGTATCGGAATTTCGTCCACCTCCGCGCTCGGTGCCGCTGCGATTTCATTGATCGGTGTCGCGAATATCGCGGGCACTTTGCTCGCAGGGTGGCTGGGTAAGCGCTTCCCCAAGAAATACCTTTTGGCGAGTGTTTATCTCGGTCGCACGATCATTGCGGCTTGGTTCATCATGACGCCGATGACACCTACGACGGTCATCATCTTCTCGGTGACGATGGGTGCGCTTTGGCTTGCGACGGTTCCGCTGACCTCTGGCCTTGTCGCGCATATCTACGGCTTGCGCTACATGGGCACGCTCTATGGCATCGTATTCTTCAGCCACCAGCTCGGGAGCTTCCTCGGTGTTTGGCTCGGAGGCGCACTCTATGACATCTACGGAACGTATGAATACGTTTGGTGGGTCGGTGTCGGTGTCGGTGCGTTTTCGGCGATCATCCATCTTCCGATCCGCGAACGCCGCCTAGAAGGACTGATGACCAACTAGGCGCGCCAAGCGTCGACGATATAGCGGGCGGTCATCAGGTCGAGATGAGCGCCCCCACCGTTCTTGAAGAGCGTGATGTCCTCGGCTGTGCGGGTGAACTTGTCCAGATCGTAATAGTCGGCGATGACATGGCTTTCGGGGATCACGCCTTGGGCAATCGGGGTTTTGAGTTCGCCGATATGGCCGACCGTCGTGTGACGGTTATCGACAAAGACTTTGGAGCGCAAAAGAGCGGTATCGTTCGCCTCGCGCATGTCTGGGCGATAGGCGCCGATAAGGTCGATATGCTGCCCCGCTTGGAACCACGCTCCATCGATAAAGGGCTCGGTCGCCATCGTGGCAGACGTGATGATGTCCGCCTCTTTCACAGCGGCTTCGAGATCGCTTGCGACCCGCACATCGTGGAGCTCGACCGCAAACTTTTCCGCACCCGCGCGGCTTCTGTTCCAGATCGTGAATTTTGCATCGGGGAAGGCTGCGGAATAAGCCTCTTTCAGGCTTCGTCCCACCGTTCCCGCGCCGATGATCAGAATGTTGCGGCTGTCGGGACGCGCGAGTTTGCGCGCAGCCAAAAGGCTATCCGCGGCGGTTTTCCATTTGGTCACCAAATGGAAGTCGACGACCGCTTCAAGCGTGCCGTCTTGATCGGAAAACAGATTTACCGCGCCGTTGATGGTCGGTTTTTGAACGGCTGAATTCTCGGGAAAGATCGTGGCGCATTTCACCGCCAGACCAAGCCCGTCGATCCATGCGCTACGGTTCAAGAGCGTATCTTTGCCCCGATAGAGGAACACGTCCTCGACTTCCGCCTTGGGGAGTGTGTGTCCATGGGCAAAGGCATCGGTCAGCGCGATCCAGTCAAGTTTCGCTTCGGCGTCAAAGGGAACGATATCGACCATCACAGGGCCTCGGACGGGGTGAGCAGGCCTTCTTTGACCAAGCGCGTCGCCCAGCCTTGGGGGCCGTCGAAGAGATGTGTCTGCCAGCCGCGCGCCATGGCCGCGGTGATGTTGTCGATACGGTCATCGGCAAAAAGAAGCGCCTCGGGTGCAACGCCGCAATCATCCTCGAGCATCTCGTAAATCTCGGCGTCGGGTTTGATTACCCCCATATGTCCCGAGATATAGGGGCGATCGAATTCGCTCAGGAAATCATAGACCGACTTGGCATAGTCAAAGGTCTGGATCCCGAAATTCGAAAGGGCAAAAACGGGCACGCCTTTTGCGCGGAGCGCACGGAGGAGCCTGACCGAATGCGGGATCACAGGCGAAGCCATGTCGAGCCAGTTCTTCTCCCACAGAAGGATTTCTTCCCGCCATTCGGGGTGACGATCGGCCATCGCCGCGACCTCTTGCGAAAAGTTCGCGCCGCGATCCACATTGTCGTTCATGCCGTGCAGGTCGATCGCTGCGAACATGGCGCGGCGGCGCTCTTCGCTGATGGCGCTGTCATAGAACCGTTCGGGGTGCCATTCGATGAGGACGTTGCCGATGTCAAAAACGACTGCTTCGATTGTCATTTGGTTTCTCTTTTGATCCGTTGCATTTCGCGCTCGAGCGCGTCGAGGAACCGCGAGCGGTCCGCTTTCGAGAATGGCTTGCCGCCGCCCTGACGAAAGGGGTCGGCGGCCCGAAGGTCGGCCATAAGATCGCGCGTGGCAAGAACATTTCCGATGTTGGCTTCGGTGAGAGCTTCGCCGTTGTGTTTGAGCACACGCGCACCCGCAGCCACGCATTTTGAGGCAAGGGGAATATCGCCCGTGATCACGACGTCGCCTTTGGTGGCGCGGTCGGCGATCCACATATCGGCGACATCGGGCCCCTCTGGAACGATCACCGTTTCAACAAGCGGATTCTGCGAGGGCCGCAGCCCCCCGTTCGAGACGATAAATATTCTGGTGCCATGGCGCGTTCCCACGCGCTCGACCTCGTCTTTGACGGGGCAGGCATCTGCATCGACGTAAATCACGAATAGAGCGCCTCGGCATGGAAGGCGACGTGGTCTTCGATGAAGGTCGAGACAAAGAAATAGCTGTGGTCATAGCCATCTTGAATGCGCAGCGTCGCGGGCTGGCGTCGCTTTGCAATTGCGGCTGCAAGCTCCTCGGTCTTCAGAAGGTCGGCGAATTGGTCTTTCGAGCCCGTATCGATCAGAACGGGACCGTCGAACCCGACGTCTTCCATGAGGATCGAGGCGTCGTGTTTGCGCCATTTACTCTCGTCCGAACCCAGATAGGCGGCGAGCTGCTTGCGGCCCCAATCGCTTTGTGTCGGATTGCAGATCGGCGAGAAGGCCGAGACCGAACGATAGCGCCCCGGTAAGTTCATCGCGATGGTCAATGCGCCGTGTCCCCCCATCGAGTGGCCAGTAATGGACTGGCGCTCTTCGTCGATGTTGAAGTTCGCAGTGATGACGCGCGGCAGCTCCTCTGTGATGTAATCCCACATCTGGAAATGCGGGGCCCAAGGCTCTTGGGTTGCGTTCACATAGAAACCAGCGCCTTGGCCAAGGTCATAGGCTTCGTCATTTGCAACGCCTTCGCCGCGCGGGCTGGTATCAGGAAAGACAAGCGCGATGCCCTGCTCGGCGGCCCATGCCTGTGCCCCCGCTTTGGTCATTGCATTCTCGTGGGTGCAGGTCAGGCCCGAAAGATACCAAAGCACGGGAACGGGGCCGTCCTTTGCCTCGGCAGGAAGGAAAAGCCCAAAGGTCATTTCGACGCCGCACACCTTGGACGGATGGGAGTAGACGCCCTGAATGCCGCCAAAGCATTTGTTCTCGGAAATGGTTTTCATCACAGCTCTCCTGTCTGTTACATCGGCATGAACGGCGTGACCCAAGCCACGACAGCCGAAACGGTGAAAATACTGATCGCAGTGGAGATCAGGATCGAAGCGGACACGCGCGTCGGGGCAATACCGAAATGCGCGGCAAGGATATAGACGTTCCCTGCGACGGGAAGCGCCGATGCCGTGATCATCACGCCTGCTGCATAGGGATCGACATCAAAAACATAGAGCGCGGTAAAGGCGACGGCTGCGGGGTGCAGGATCAGTTTGCAGAACGAAAGCCAACCCGCCACCGCAACCCGCTCCGCCGATTTGGTGGCCAAAGAGGCACCGATTGCAAAGAGAGCGCCCGGCGTGGCGGCAGCGCCCAGAATGCCGAGAAACTGACCAACGGGCTTGGGCACTGAAATGTCGAGCGCCGAAACACTGAGCCCCAGAACAATCGAAACGATCATCGGGTTCGCCAGAAGCCCTTTGCCGATGGATTTCAGGATCGCAAACGACATGCGCCCATCGCGCGAGCCGTGGACAAGAATAACGACGAGCGAGGAGAAGACGATGAGGTCGACGCTCAGAATGACCATCACGGAAAGAACCGCGCGGTCTCCGAGGAGAATGGCGAGCATCGGAATGCCGAGAAAGCCAACGTTGCCGATGACGGCGACTTGGGCCTCGATTGCGGCTTCTTCGATCGGGAGTTTGCGCGCAAAGGCCACAATCGTTGCAACAAGGTAGATCGCCAAAGACGCCGTCAAATAGGCGGCGATGAAATTCCAGTCCAGAATATCCGAGAATTCGAGCCGTGCCGAAAACTGGAACAGAAGAGCCGATAGAGCGAAATAAAAGACGAATTTCGTAAGCGCTGCCGTCGCATCGGGCGAGAAAAAACCCGTCTTTCCTGCGCCGAAGCCGAAGCCGATCAACAGGAAAAACGGAAGTGTTTGTAAGAAGATTTCGATCATTCAGGCTTAACCGATGGAATAGCGAGCGGCAAAGACGGCCGAAAAGAGGATGGGCTGATGGATCAGATAGACCAAGAGACTGTGCCGCCCTGCCCATGATAGAATACGGATGGGCCTTGCCTGCGCATCACACATGCCAGCGACAACCGTCCAGCCGATGGCCGACTGGATCATCTTGGCGGTCGCCATTCCGAAGAGAAACACCCCGAACCATGGGAGGACCGGCACATAATCGACCATGGGCGGCATGGGTGTCGTGCGGGCAAGCCAGAGCCACCCCGTCCCTTCGAACAAGGGCCAAGGGAGGATATGGGGAAAAGACAGGATCAGCGCACCAAATGCGGCAAGAGCGATAGAGTTCCAGCCAAGAACCGCAAGCCCCAGAAGGCTCGCGACGAACATATGGTGCAGAATGCCGAAGCGCACATAGGCATAGCCGATGCTGAAATAGGTTGCGATGCTGACAACCACAGCCGCGGCGCCGATCATACCGAGCCTCTTGAGCACTTTGCGAATATCGGGTCGCCCGTCGAGCGATCCGATGACAAGGCTCATACCCGACAGAAAAATGAAACTCCCTGCGATCAGGCGGGCAAAGATGATCCAAGGCGTGCTTGCCATCGTGCCGCGTTCGACAAAGCCAAACGCTTCAAGGTCAAAGGTGAGATGGAACACCGCCATTGCAATCAGAGCAATCGTGCGCGCAATGTCGATTTGCGCGATCCTGAGAGTCCGAGGCGTCAACGCGGTATCCTTTTGCTGGCCGACCGAATCCGGCGGCGGTTTTTGGGCCTGAATTCCAGACCAATTCGCGACTTTGGGGCACAATGGCCTCTCCTCGCGTCGCTGCCAAGCCTTGGAAAGCGCGGATGTGTCGAAAGCAGAGCATTAATAGACGATTTTCGGACTTGACGGTAAGCCCCCCCAAAGCGACAACGGAGTGACATGGTGCCCCGCAAGTATTCGCAAAGCGAGTCAGGGGATAACCGGGAATGTGGTAACGGCAGATCCAGACAGGAGGCCAGAGTCCACAGCCGCCCCCGCGACTGTATGCGGTGAGCGCCCCCTTTATGCCACTGGGAAACCGGGAAGGCGGGGACAGCGCTACGACCCGCGAGCCAGGAGACCGACCTTGTGAACTGAAACCAATTCCCGTCGGGTGTGACGGGTTAGGAGAAAAGAATATGACCAAAGCACTTGTTGCCGTTCGCGCAAATACCGAAATCCTTGCAATCGTTTCCGCTGTCGTTCTCGGCTTCGGTCTCGTATTTGCAGCCGGCTTCAGCCATTCGGCGACCGCGCACGACATCGCGCACGACTCGCGTCACGCAATCGGCTTCCCCTGCCACTAAGTCGGCAGCGCATAGACTGATGTTCAAACAGGTTTTTACCAGCGCGTTGATCGCTGGTCTTGCTGCGGGGGCGCTCGCGGCCCTGTTGCAGTTCACCTTCGTTGTCCCGCTCCTGATGGAAGGCGAGTTATACGAGTTTTCCGAGCGCGTTCATTTTAGTGATGGGCAAATCGGATCACCGCGTCTCGCACCTGAAATCTGGGGCGAGCTTGCACGCCATTTCGGCACCTTTGGTTCGAACCTCGTGACCTATACGGGGTTCGCGCTCATCATGGTTGCCGCCTTCTTGCTGGCGCAAAAGTTCGGTAAGCGGATTGATGCACGTACGGGAATGATCTGGGGGCTTGCAGGGTTTCTTGCGGTGAACCTCGCGCCTGCGTTCGGTCTTCCGCCCGAGCTTCCTGGCACGGCTTCAGCCGGTCTCATCGCGCGTCAGACGTGGTGGCTCTTTGCTGCACTGGGAACAGTGTCCGGCGTGGCGCTTCTCGGGTTCGGGCGTAACCTCGGGACGGCACTTCTCGGGACGGTCGCAATCGCTGCGCCGCAACTTGTCGGTGCCCCGCATCTCGATGCCTATTATGGTGTTGCGCCGCCCGAACTCGCTACGCTTTACGCGGTGCGCAGTATCGGCGTCGCGGCGGTAGCTTGGATCGCGATGGGCTGGCTTGCAGGGTTCCTCTGGGAAAAATCCGAAGGCTAGGCGGGCACACGCCCGATCAAACAAAACCTGAGTTGGCCGATGGAGCGGACGTCATTGACGATCCCGTCATCGGCCAGCGCATATAGGCGGGCGAACTCTGCGATTTCGTGGGCTTGGCTCTCGGGGTCAACGCCAGAAAAGAGATAGGCGGCTTTGCCCGTCGCGCGAAACGACACGGTGACGGGCTTGCTGCACACGATCATGCAATCGGTTGTGGCGACTTCCGCGTCGACCATTCCACGCAACCGTTCGGCAAGCGCCGCCCCCATGGGCGCCGTATCCGCCGAGCGACAGCTTTCACAGATGGTGATCTTGTCCGCCATCGACTTTCCTTTCCGGTCCTCATGGGCCAAAGATACACTCGACCCATAACGGAGCGAACCATGGCTGCCAAGATTCCTGCAACTGTTGTCACCGGCTTTCTCGGCTCGGGCAAGACGACACTCATCCGTCACATGCTGCAAAACGCCAAAGGCAAGCGCATTGCGCTTATCATCAACGAATTCGGCGATCTCGGTGTCGACGGCGATATCCTCAAGGGGTGCGGTGACGAAACCTGTTCCGAAGACGATGTGATGGAGCTTTCGAACGGCTGTATCTGCTGCACCGTGGCCGACGATTTCATCCCCACAATGGAAAAGCTCCTTGCCCGCGAAAACCGTCCCGATCACATCGTGATCGAAACCTCGGGTCTTGCTCTGCCGCAGCCGCTTGTGCGCGCGTTCAATTGGCCGAGCGTTTCAACCAAAGTGACCGTGGATGGTGTCGTGACCGTCGTCGATGGCCGCGCCGTTCTCGATGGACGTTTTGCGCATAGTGTCGAGGCCGTCGACGCCCAGCGCAAGCTGGATGAGAACCTCGATCACGAGACCCCGCTCTCGGAACTCTTCGAAGACCAGATCGCTTGCGCGGATATGATCGTCGTCAACAAGACCGATCTTCTTTCCGCCGAAGAAGCAGAGGCCCTTGCCGCCAAGCTCAAGGCCGAAAGCCGCGACGGTGTGCAGGTCGTCAAAACGTCGATGGGTGCGCTTCCCGTCGATGTCCTGCTTGGTCAAGGCATTGGTGCAGAGAACGATCTTGAAGCCCGTCACGAGGTGCACCACCACCATCACCACGACGATGATCACGACCATGATGACGACGATGACGATCACGATCACCATCATCACGATCACGGCCATGACGAGTTCGAGAGCTTTGTCGTCACTTTGGGCGAAGTCGCAGATGCCAAAGCTTTTGCAACTCAGGTGTCCGACGTGATCCGCGCCCACGACATCCTTCGTCTCAAAGGTTTTGTTGCGGTTCAGGGTAAACCCATGCGCCTCACGCTTCAGGCTGTGGGTCCGCGCGTTGATACCTATTTCGATCAGCCCTTTGCAGGGGCCCGTGAAACCCGTCTTGTCGTCATCGGCGAGGCCGGACTTGATCGCGCTGCCATCGAAGAGGCGCTCTGCGCATGATTTTCGTAGAGCTCGCCGATCCCAAGACCCCGCGTGTGGTAGAACTGCTCGAAGCAAGCCATGCTTTGATGCAGAGCCTCTTTCCGCCCGAGGATAACTTCTTCTTGTCGATCGACGAGCTTTGCGTGCCCTCCATCCGCTTTTTCACCGCGCGCGAAGGCGCGGTGATCCAGGGCACTGGTGCCTTGGCGCTCAAGGATGGATATGGCGAAGTAAAGTCGATGTTTGTCGATCCCGACGCGCGTGGGCGCGGGATTGCGGATGCACTCTTGCGCCAGATCGAAGACGAGGCGCGCCGGCACAATCTTGAGTGGCTCAAGCTTGAAACAGGGAATTTGCTGTATGCCGCGCATAAAGTCTACGCGCGGCACGGGTTTGAGCTCTGCGGTCCATTCGGTGACTATCCCGACGCGCCGTCCAGCATCTTCATGCAAAAACGGTTGGGATGAAATCAGTCCTTGGACTTACCCTTGGCCGCTGCCGCTTTGAGCTTTGCAAGGAGCTCTTCTTTGGGCGCTTTTTGCATGTAGGGTGCTTCACCCTTTTTGCTGGGCTGGAAACGAGGCGCATTTGCCCCTTTTTTCGCATTGCCCGACTTTCCATAATCCATGATCAAGACCTCTCTGGCTTCTCTATGCTGATGCCTGAAAGCCAAAGCTGAGACAAGGACCGAACGAATGCATTTGCTCGCTGCGACCCCCGGAAACATCGATGACGGCAAGGAACCCGTCGATCTCGGGCAGACTCCGGCGGATGTTGTGGTGATTTCCGCTGCCGATACCGAACTTGCAGCGCTTTCTCAGGCACGGTCGGAAATGACGGATGCCCCGAGTCTTCGCTTGGCTTCGATGATGAATCTGATGCATCCGATGTCGGTGGACCTCCATCTGGACGATTGCGCGACCAAGTCCCGACTGGTCATCGCTCGTATCCTTGGAGGAGCGGGGTATTGGAAATACGGGTTCGAGCAGTATGCGGCCCGTCTTCATGAGGCGGGTGTACCTTTTGTCGCGCTTCCGGGGGATGATAAACCCGACGACGAACTCCGCCGCTTCTCGACGGTCGAGGACGAGGATTACGACGCGCTCTGGTCCTATCTGGTCGAGGGTGGCCCAGCCAACGCGGTCGCATTCCTGAACTATGCCAAAGCGATGCTTGATGGAGGAGACAAGCCCGCGGGCGCAGCACCGCTTTTGCGCGCGGGGATATACTGGCCGGGTGAGGACAAACCCGACTTGTCGATGCTGCGCGGTCAATGGATCGACGGCGCACCCGTGGTGCCTGTCGTGTTTTACCGCGCACTTGTTCAGGGTGCGGGCCTCAATCCGATCAACCGATTGACCAAATCGCTGTTGCGGGCTGGGCTGAACCCTCTTCCGGTTTTTGTTGCCTCCCTCAAGGATCCCGTATCGGTCGCAACCTTGGAGCAGCTTTTCACCAGCGCGCCGCCGTCCGTTATCCTCAATTGCACCTCCTTCGCGACTGGTTCGCCCCATGCAGGCGAAGGGTCCGAGAACCCGCTTGCTGCGACCTTTGCCAATGAAGCTCCCGTTTTTCAGGTGGTTCTTGCTGGAAGCAGTGAAAAGGCATGGGACGAAGGGCTTTCGGGTCTTTCTGGGCGCGACATCGCGATGAACGTCGCCCTGCCCGAAGTGGATGGGCGTATCCTCTCCCGTGCCATCAGTTTCAAGGGTGAGGCCTATTTCGACGAAGCCACGGAATGCCCCGTTGCCAGCTATCAGGCGCGCGGGGATCGGATTGACTTCGTGGTGGCGCTCGCCGCCAATTGGGCACGTCTGCGTCATCGGGCGGTTGCGGACCGCAAAGTTGCGCTCGTTCTTGCCAATTATCCGAACAAGGACGGTCGTTTGGCGAACGGGGTTGGTCTTGATACCCCTGCGGGCACCGCGCGTGTCATCGAAAAAATGGCCGAGGCGGGCTATGCTGTCGAGGATGCCCCCCATGGTCCCAAGGCGCTCATGGAACGTCTCATGGCGGGTCCGACGAATTGGCTCACAGATCGCGCCGAGCGAGAGGGGGGCGAAGTGCTGCCTCTGGCCGAGTATGTGCGCTATTTCGAGGCTCTTCCGTGGGAGGTCAAAGAACGCATCACCGACCGTTGGGGCGCTCCGGCTAACGATCCGTTCTGTGCCGAGGACGGTTTTGCCCTTTCGATCCATCGGTTCGGCAATGTGGTTGTGGGGCTTCAACCCGCGCGCGGCTATAACATCGATCCGACCGAGACCTATCACTCGCCCGATCTTGTGCCGCCACACAATTATCTCGCCTTCTATTTCTGGCTCCGCCACCACTGGGGTGCAGATGCGATCGCCCATATGGGCAAGCACGGCAATCTTGAATGGCTCCCCGGCAAGGCGATTGCCCTTTCCGAGACGTGCCTGCCCGAAGTGATCCTCGGACCTGTGCCGCATCTCTATCCTTTCATCGTCAACGATCCGGGTGAAGGTACGCAGGCCAAGCGGCGCGCTCAGGCGGTGATCATTGATCACCTTACGCCGCCTCTCACCCGCGCCGAGAGCTATGGACCGCTCCGCGATCTCGAAGCTTTGGTCGATGAATATTACGAGGCGGCGGGCGTCGATCCGCGCCGCATCGACCATTTGCGCCGCGAAATCCTTTCGCTTTCCGAGGTGACGGGGCTTGCCGCTGATGTCGGGATGTCGGGCGATCAAGAGGGCGATCTTGCCAAGCTCGATGCCTATCTCTGCGAGCTTAAAGAAGCGCAGATCCGCGATGGTCTGCATATTTTCGGGGCCTCTCCCGAGGGTGTGCAGGCGCGCGATCTTGCGATTGCGCTTGCGCGGGTTCCACGAGGTGCGGGTGTGGGGGGCGATTCCTCTTTGCTCCGCGCTCTGGCAGATGATCTCGAGCTCGGCTTTGATCCGCTCTCGGCCGATCTCGCCGAGACTTGGTTCGGGCCCAAGCCTTTGCTTTTGGATGGTGAGGGGGCTTGGCGCACCGCAGGGGATACCGTCGAACGTCTCGAGCTTTTGTCCCAGCGGTTGCTGGATGGTGCTGCGGCCCCCGGTCCTCGTTCCGCAGAGGTTCTTGCCGAGATCAACGATGTGATCCGGCCCACCGTTGCCGCCTGTGGGCCTGCGGAAGCGGCGGCTTTCCTCAAGGTGCTGGACGGTCGCGCCATTGCCGCGGGACCTTCGGGCGCGCCGACCCGCGGCCGCATGGACGTGCTTCCGACGGGACGCAATTTCTTCAGTGTGGACAGCCGCGCGGTTCCCACGCCCTCGGCTTGGGCCTTGGGATGGAAGTCTGCAAATCTCTTGATCGAAAAGCACCTCCAAGACCACGGGGATTGGCCGCGCACTATGCTTGTCACGGCCTGGGGCACCGCGAACATGCGCACCGGCGGTGATGACATCGCGCAGGCGCTTGCTCTCATGGGGGTAAAGCCCAAATGGGACAGCGCCAACCGCCGCGTGACGGGGTTCGAGATCCTGCCTCAAGGTGTGCTTGGCCGCCCGCGCGTCGACGTGACACTGCGCGTTTCGGGGTTTTTCCGCGATGCTTTCCCGCAGCTCATCGCATTGGTCGACAGTGCGGCACGTGCCGTTCAGGCTCTTGATGAAGACGAGAGCATGAACCCCGCCGCAGCGAGAACGCGGTCGGGCGAAGCCGCCGCGCGCGTCTATGGTTCCAAACCCGGTGCATACGGTGCAGGTTTGCAGGCGCTCATCGACGAGCGGATCTGGGCCGAAAAATCCGACCTCGGAAACGCCTATCTCGAGTGGGGCGGCTATGCCTATGGTGCGGACGGCGAGGGTGTTCGCGACCGCGAAGGGTTTGAACAGCGGTTGAGCCAGACCGAAGCCATCGTCCAGAATCAGGACAACCGCGAACATGATCTTCTCGATAGTGACGACTACTACCAGTTCGAGGGCGGTGCCGCCGCTGCGATCTCTACGCTTCAGGGGCGCGACCGCCCGATCTATCATAACGATCATTCGCGGCCCGAGCGCCCCGTGATCCGGACGCTGGACGACGAGATCGGGCGCGTTGTGCGCTTTCGCGTGGTCAATCCGAAATGGATCGAAGGGGTCAAGCGGCACGGTTATAAGGGCGCATTCGAGATCGCGGCCACGGTCGACTATCTCTTTGCTTTTGCGGCGACCACGGGCGCGGTCAAGAACCACCATTTCGACCTTGTCGAAGGGGCCTTCTTCGACGATCAGGACACAAGAGAGTTTATCGCGGAACACAACCCTTCGGCACTCCGAGAGATTGCGGAACGGCTCGAAGAAGCGATAGATCGCGGGCTTTGGGTGCCCCGTTCGAATTCGGCCCGCGCACGAATTTCCGCTCTTGCAAAAGGACTTAGCCCGGATACATGACAGAGTGTCGCATTAAACATTTATAATTTGTAATGTTTTAGATCCGCTCCTAATATATTTAATATTACTAATATATAAGGAGGGCATCATGACCCCGATTTCCAGTCGACCCGCAGATAATTGGTCGCCTCTTTATTTCCTCGCTTCGGTCGGGGCCGGTGGCCTTGCTGTTACGTTTTTCATGTATCTTCTGTTCTGGGTCCCGCACCCCAACGCAACGGTTCCGGTGTTCGAGGACATCGTCGCCGCATGGGGCAAAGGTAATCCCTGGCAACAGTTCGGAATTCTAGCCGCCATGCTCGGAATCGCGTTCTTCGCCTTTCAGAACATCCGATATCTGATCTGGAATTTCACCAAGTTCGCGGAATTCAAAAAGACAGAGAGCTATCAAAAACTCCGTCATTCGAACGGGGAAACCCAGCTTCTGGCGATGCCGCTTGCTGTTGCCATGTCGATCAACGGATTGTTCATCGTCGGTCTTGTCTTTGTGCCCAACCTCTGGAGCGTCGTCGAGTTTCTGTTCCCCGCTGCTATGGTGGCTTTCGTCCTGACAGGCCTTCTGGCTTTGCGGATGATCGGGCATTTCTTGGGCCGCGTGCTCTCTGAAGGCGGGCTTTTCGATGTCACCGCGCATAACTCCTTTGCACAGCTTCTTCCCGCCTTTGCGCTTGCCATGGTCGCCGTCGGTCTTTCGGCGCCTGCGGCAATGTCGACAAGCACAACCGTTGTCGGTGCTTCGCTTATTCTGTCGACCTTCTTCGGCCTGATCGCGTTGATCTATGTGGCTGTTGCATCTGTTACGGCGTTCAATTCGATGCTGCACTACGGAACCGCGAAAGAGGCCGCGCCGACCCTTATGATTGTCATTCCGCTCATGACGGTCTTGGGCATCATGACGCTTCGGCAGAACCACGGCCTTCACGCGGCCTTCGAGGCGCACAGCTCGAATATCGATACATTGATGACGCTCACACAGTTCTTGACGGTCCAGATCCTGTTTCTTTTGCTCGGCTTGACCGTGCTGCGCCGCCAAGCCTATGCCGCAACCTTTCTTACAGGTGACAAGAATTCGGCAGGGTCCTACGCCCTTGTTTGCCCGGGTGTAGCTCTTTCGGTGATGACCCAATTCTGGTTGCACAAGGGGCTTGTCGCTGTCGGTCTCGTCGCCAAGTTCAGCGTCACCTATTGGATCATCGTCGGTATCGCCTTGGCGTTCCAGTTCGCGATGATTGCGCTGGTCCTTCATTTGAACCGCCGTCACTTTGCGAAGTCCGCAAGCGTGGCTGTTCCCGCAGAATAAACCCTTCCCTTCCCGCAAGACCGAAATGGGCGCCGCATCTGGCGCCCATTTCATTTGCACCTTGCGCTTTTCCCTCCCTTTCCCCAGATTCAAAACTCAAACCGGAGGAGCAGATGACCGAAGATACCGAACGCCACGCCCAGAAGATGGCCAAGAAGAAAGCGGCGCGTGACAAGATCATGGCGACCAAGACCGACAAAAAGGGCCTTGTGATCGTCCATACGGGCAAGGGTAAAGGCAAATCGTCGGCAGCCTTTGGCATGATTTTCCGCTGTATCGCGCACGATATGAAATGCGCGGTTGTCCAATTCATCAAGGGCGGCATGTCCACGGGTGAGCGCGATCTCATCCTGAGCAAATTCACCGACATCTGTTCGTTCTATACAATGGGTGAAGGCTTTACTTGGGAGACACAGGACAAAACCCGCGATACCGAGATGGCCCAAGCCGCTTGGGAAAAGGCCAAAGAGCTCATTCGTGATCCGTCGAATACGATGGTGCTTTTGGACGAGATCAACATCGCGATCCGGTATGACTATGTGGACATCAAGGAGGTTGTCGCCTTCCTTCGTGATGAAAAGCCCGAAATGACGCATGTGGTCCTGACGGGGCGAAATGCCCACGACGACTTGATCGAGATTGCGGACCTTGTGACGGAAATGGAGCTGATCAAGCATCCCTTCCGCTCGGGGATCAAGGCCCAGATCGGCGTTGAATACTAGACGCCAGCGGGTCGAGAGCCGTAATCGGCTCTCGCCCTTACTCCGCCTTTAAGTCGCGTTTTTACGTTCAAGATTGGCGAGCGACTGCACGAATTTTTCCTTGCTCCAACGCTCGGCAACGGCCTGTCTGAGGTAATCGGCTTGGGTTTTGGGGGCGAGCCCGCCGATGGGTGGATTGCGATCCAGATTTGTCGGAAACGGATAGCCCTCGGCCGTAGCTGCGATCACGTTTGCAAGGTCAATCGTCTCACGGTCTTTGATCAAGGTCTCGAAGATCGCTTCGCACATACGGCTACGATTGACGCTCTCCATTGCGCGGCCGAATGCAGAGGACACCTGAAGCAGGTTCACGAGCCGATAGCGATCAGAGGTTCTGTTGGTCCCTGCGCCATGCATCACGGCGGGGTTAAAGAACACAAGGTCGCCTTTTTCCAAGGGCAACTGGACATAGTTATCCGCGAAATACGCCTGAAACTCGGGGCGACCGAAGGCAAGATAGCCTTCGTAGAACATCTGCGAAAACGGAAGAACCATGGTCGGGCCTGTTTCGATCGGCATATCGCAGTGCGCCACAGCTCCCTGAAGCGTGAGGAGCGGCGAAACCCCATGGATATACGAGGGGTATTCGGCCATCCGCGTGCTCGACATAAAACCGAGGTGATAGTCCCGATGCGGGGTCTGCGCCGCGCCCCCGGGGTTCACGCGATTGACTTGTGCCGTCATCTGATACGCCGGTCCAAGCCATGCCTCGGACGCAAGCGCGATGCCGTTGGAGCTGTAATACGCCGCAAAATTCGCAGGATCGGCAAGGCAGTGCTTTTCAAGTGAATTCCAGATGCGATCGTTCGCGCCGGGTTTTGCAAAATGGTCACCACCGCCAATGGCATTGGCCTTTTCGTCCCGGATGATGCTTTCGAAAATCTCGCTCGCGCGATCAATGGCGGCGTGATTGCCGAGGCCGTTCTTGATCACGATAATCCCCGCGCCTTTGGCAAATACCCGCGCCCATTCCGCAGTCAGACTTTTTCGATCATGGGGCGATTGAGCGGCCGCATCCACATCTTCGCCCGAATAGATCGGGATATTTCGGATGATGTCCTGCGCATGGGGGACATCGCCCGCTTTTGTGGTTTGTGCGACCTGAGCCTTGAACACTTCAAAGTCGCCGCTCTCGGCACTGATCCAGACCGGATCATCCATGTTTCTGTCTTGGAAATTCATTTCGGTCCTCCCGTTTTCAAGAAAGAAGTGACGCAGGACGGGAGAAAGCGATAGACAGAAAGAACCTCAAAATCACATCAAAACCATGCCGCAAAAATTCACGATCAAGGAAATCGCCTTTCAAGCCGGCCTAAGCCCCGCGACGGTGGATCGCGCGCTCCATAGCCGTGCTTCGGTTCGGCAGGTTACAAAAGACCGCGTCGAGGCGGCCATCGCCGAGCTTGATCGCCAGTATGCCGCCGCACGGCTTGATGGGCGCAAGTTCACCATCGACGTTGTGATCCAGTCGCCCAAGCGGTTTTCCCGCGCCGTGCGTCAGGCTTTCGAGGATGAATTACCGCTTGTTCGACCTGCCTCTTTCAGGATGCGCTTCCATCTTGAAGAGAGCATGGAAGAGCGGGAAATCATCGCGAAACTTTATTCAATCGCGCGCAGGGGCAGTCATGGTATCGTCCTCAAAGTGCCCGCCACCGTCGCAATCGAAACCTGCCTGCGCGAAATCGGTGCCCGCGGAGTCCCTATTGTCACCTATGTGACAGATGTCGCAGCGGATCTTCGACTTGCCTATGTCGGGATGGAGAACCGCAAAGCGGGCGCAACCGCTGCGCACCTCTTGAACAAGATGAAGTCACCGAAGCGGTCCAAGATCCTCCTCACGCTGTCGAGCCAGACATTTCAGGGCGAAGAGCAACGCCGTGTCGGATTTCTCGACTATTTCGCGCGCCGAAATCCGACGCAGGACATCGTTTCGGTGTCCGAGGGTCTTGGCGTGAACCGAACCACCAAGACGCTGGTTCTGGGCGCACTCGAGGCGCACCCCGATATCGACTCGGTCTATTCCATAGGTGGAGGAAATCGCGCGATCCTCGACGCCTTTGCCGAGGCGCGACGTCCCATAGATATCTTTGCCGCCCACGATCTCGACCGCACGAACAAACAGCTTCTACAGGATGGCAAGCTGAGCTTTGTGCTCCACCACAATTTCCGTCAGGACGCGCGGCGGGTCTCTCTCTTGTTTCTCAAACACTATCGTCTCGTTCCCGATACGATCGAGATCGAGGAGGCGGATATCGGCATAGCAGTGCCTCTTTGAGTGCAATGAACCAGCACCCGAAGAATCTTACCTGATAGTAGTTAAAGGCGGCCAAGCAATTCGCGTGTCGGCCAGGCATCAGCGGGAAGCCCGAGCCGCTCTTGTTCGGTTTGAACGGCCTCGCGCGTCATCTCGCCGATAATGCCGTCCGCGCCGCCCACGTCATAACCCCGCGCTTCGAGTTTGCGCTGGAGACTGACGATTTCTTCTCCCGAAAGACCAACATCGGGTGACCCTGCGTTATAGGCGGGAGCGCCCATCAGGCGTGTCGCGAAATAGGCTGCGGTGGTCACGTAAACCATCGACTTGTTCCATTCGAAATAGACGCGGAAATTGGGATAGGCGAGGAAGGCAGGCCCTTTGCGTCCGACAGGAAGGAGAACCGAAGCTTGGAGGTTCGGATTGCCGAGTGTGCCGCTCCTTGGGGTCACTCCAAGACGCGCCCAGTCTGCTTCGCTCATCGCGTGGTTCAGACCTGTTTTTGACCAGTCGAGGTTCTCTGGAACCGTAACCTCCACCAGCCAAGGTTCATTCGGGCGCCACCCCAGAGAAGAGAGCATCGCAGCCCCCGACATGAGTGCATCGGGAGAAGACCCCTTGAGATCGACGTGCCCGTCGCCATCCCCGTCACGTCCGTTTTCTATGATATCCTTGGGGAGCATCTGCACTTGCCCGATTTCACCCGCCCAAGCCCCAGTTGTTTTCCTCGGTTCGAAATCGCCGCGTTTAAAGAGTTCGAGCGCTGCGAAAATCTGTGGACGGAAAAGCTCGGGACGGCGGCAATCATGGGACAGCGTCACAAGGGCGTTCAAAGTGTTGAAGTTGCCCTGCACTTGGCCGAAATCGGTCTCGAAGGCCCAGAATGCCAAGAGCACGCCTTTGGGGATACCGTATTCGCGCTGGATGCGATCAAAGACCGATGCATAGCGGTCACCATAGATGCGACCGTTGTCGATGCGGTTCTGCGAGATCAACGAACGCGAGAAGTCGAGGAAGTTCTTTTGGAAAACCCCTTGGGCGCGGTCGGCTTTGAGAACTGCGCCGTCTTGGGCCACACCGTTAAAGAACGTGTCGATTTGGGTCTGGGAATATCCAAGGCTTGCCGCTTCGGATTTTAGTCCTGTGACAAAGGACTGAAAACTGCCTCCGCAAGATTGCGCTGATGCGGTTTGGGCAAGAAGAGCGGCTGAAACGGCAAGAATGGCTGAACGCATGTAATCCTCCTGGTTGAGAAGGAGCCTAGCGAGATGGCAACTTGGTGCAAGTCTCTAGAACAGAGCCAGCAAGACCACGCCGACAAATGTGATCCCCCATGCCTGCCAGAGAGTGCGGCATGCGCGATTGATGTCATCGGGTGTCACGTTTTCGCGCGCGCCTGCGTTGACAAAGGGATAGTGCCGCATTTCCCCTTCATAGGACCGCGGACCCGAAAGAGCGATCCGCAGAACCCGTGACATCGCGGCCTCGGGCCATCCTGCGTTGGGGCTTCGATGAAGCGCGGCGTCTTTGCGTATGTCGCCAAGTGAGGGGAGCGGCCGCGTTGTCAGGGCAATGAGAAGCGCGGTGATCCGGGCAGGCACCCAGTTCAACACGTCATCAAAGCGCGCTGCGGCCCATCCGAATTGCTCGTGCCGCGGGGTGCGATAGCCGATCATACTGTCTGCGGTATTGGTGATCTTATAGATCAAAAGTCCGGGCAATCCGAGGAGTGCGAACCAGAAAATCGGCGCAATCACCCCATCGGAAAAATTCTCGGCTGCACTTTCGATTGCAGCGCGTGAGACCGCAGCCCGGTCCATCTCTTTAGTGTCGCGTCCGACAATCCAGCCGACGCGGCGACGACCTTCGTCGAGCGATAGGCGCAGTGCCGAAGCAACGGCGGCAACATGCTCGACCAGCGATTTTTGCGCGATCAGGATTGCACCGATCACGACATCGACAACGCCGAACGGAAGCGCCTCGAGCATCACCCCCAACAGCCCGAAGCCAAGGCAAAGGGCTCCGAAACTCAGCATACCCTTGAGCTTGCGCGCTCGACCTTGATTGAAGCGCTCATCGACAAAGGACACGCAACGACCCATCAACACAGCAGGATGCGTAAAGCGGTCCCAAAGCCATTTGGGTTCTCCGAAAATAGCATCAAGGATCATCGAAAGAGCAACGATCACAGCGCGTCCTCGAGTTGTGTCCAGCGATCGGGATGCGGAAGACCGAGACGGACCCATCGGTTCGAATAGGGGAAAATACGCGACAGGACCTTACCTTTGGCAAGGTGGTTTCGCCAGCCTTCGGCGCTTTCGGTGTCGTAGAGACGAAAGAGAGTCGTGCCCCCAAGCGGAGTTGCCCCATTTGCGCTCATCAAGGCGTCAAGCCGCGCGGCATCCTCGGCCAGTCGCTCGCGGGTCCGCTCTGCCCATTCGTGATCGCAAAGCGCGCGCGCTCCGATCTCGAGTGCGGGCCCTGAAACACTCCACGGTCCCAAACGTTCGCGCAGTGATGCGACCAATTCGGGGTCCCCGATCACAAACCCGAGCCGAAGTCCTGCGAGGCCCCAGAACTTTCCAAAGCTCTTGAGGATCAGAACGCCCTTTTTCGAACTGTGTTCGATCAAAGACAGGGCAGAGGTCACGTCGCAAAAGCTCTCGTCGATAATTGTGAGCCTACGGTTTTGAAACACGCCCGCGTCTACGACCCGCCCGTCGGGATTGTTCGGATGCACGTAAATGTGGGTTTGAAGCGAACCGTCGTTGTCTGAGACGGTTTTACCCATCTGGCGAAAGGCGGCGGCATGTTCGTTATAGGTCGGTCCCGGAATATAGGCCCCGTCCTGCGCAATTTCGGGCATGCGCGCAATCAGGGCAGATGCACCGTTCGCCGCAAGCACTGCCGCCTCTTGCGGGACGTTCCAGAATGAACGCGCAGCGCGTTCCAATTCAGAAAGCGCGCGTTGATCAGGGAGGTCGTTCCATGCGGACGCAGAAATCGCGCCGATCGGGTAGGGCACAGGGTTGATCCCCGTCGACAGGTCAAGCCACTCGTCGCGCCGACCGCCCCACGTTTCGATTGCGGCATCGACACCGCCGCCATGATCCCTCTTGAGTGTCA
The DNA here is from genome assembly GCF_030264275.1 of Marivivens sp. LCG002. Lineage (NCBI taxonomy): Bacteria > Pseudomonadati > Pseudomonadota > Alphaproteobacteria > Rhodobacterales > Paracoccaceae > Marivivens > Marivivens sp. LCG002. Next base: position 162,732 of record NZ_CP127165.1, read on the forward strand.
TCAGTCTTTGGGCAGAGGCGGGTGGCGGGTCACAAAATGCCCTTTGACGCCGACGGGCCACTCACGGAACGGTACTTGTCCTGTTTCGCTTTGGGCGTGTTTGACGGCGTAGTCCACGATAGCTTCTGCGCTTTCCTGATCGGGTTCGAAACGACCGAGAGTATAGGCAAGCTTGCCCTCGGACTGTATCGCGATGTTACAGCCATGGGTGCACCCCATGAGACAGGAAACACGTCGCGTGCGAACTGTTTCGCGACCTTCTGCGGCCGCTTCGATCAGAATGGCAAGCTCTTCGCCGTCTGTGCGTGTCTTGCCGCTCGTCGCCCAGTCCTCGCGTTTACAGGTGTCGCAGATCGTGATCCAGCTTGTCATTTGTCTCTCCATATCACGGGGTTGAAAGCGGATTTTTGCCGCTTTCGCAAGTGCCTTCACGTCATCTCGATTGCGGCACATTTGTTAACGCATCGTTAAACTTTTGGAGCGAAACCCAAGGTGCGTAGTGCGTTGTCGGAGGTGCAATCGACAAAACGTCGGGGGCCTGATGAAAGTTTTGATTGTTGAAAATAATCCGAATCTCAGTTGGATTTGGAAGCGCCATATCGAGAGACTTGGCAATGCAGTGGATGTTGCAGACGGCGTTGACGAGGCGATGGACGCCGTAAGGCGCGAGGACTTCGACGTCATGCTCGTGGACCTCGTTCTCCCTGACGGGAGCGCGCTCGGGCTTGCCGATTGGGCGCGTATCCGTTCCCCCAAAACCAACGTGGTTTTTGTCACGGATACGACCTTTTTCTCGGACGGTTCGCTCTTTGCTTTTAGCGCCAATGCCAGAGCCTTGGTCAAATGCGAAACGGACCCGAACGATGTCGCCGAGATTGTCACGCATTATGGCCAGCGCGGTTGATCACCCGCGTCCGTGCGGTGCATTCCAGTCAAGATCGGGGCCGACAGGAACAACGCGGGTCGGATTAATCATATCGTGGCTATAGTAATAATGGGCGGTGATATGATCGAGATCGAGCGTTTCCGCGACGCCGGGACGCTGGTATAGCTCGCGCGTATATGCCCAGATATTGGGATAATCGACGATACGGCGACGGTTGCACTTGAAGTGTCCGTGATACACGGCATCGAACCGCACCAGCGTGGTCCAAAGTCGCCAGTCCGCCTCGGTCAATGCCTCGCCAAGGAGATAGCGATTGCGCGAAAGGGTGTCTTCGATCCAGTCAAGGCTCTCGAAGAGCGGCTCGACCGCCTCTTCGTATGCGCCTTGTGTGGTTGCAAAGCCTGATTTATATACCCCGTTGTTCACCGTGTCGTAGATGCGTTCGTTCACCGCTTCGATCTTGTCACGAAGAGCCTCCGGCCAATAGTCGTCCGTGTTTCCGGTGATGCCGTCAAAGGCCGAATTGAACATACGGATGATTTCCGAGCTTTCATTCGAGACGATGGTTCCCTGTTCCTTGTCCCAGAGGATCGGGACCGTCACCCGACCCGAGATTTTCGGGTCCGCCTTGGTGTAGATCTCGCGTAGAAAATCGAAACCGAAAAGCGTGTCCCCCGTCGCGCCGTCGAAATCGGTCCCGAAGGTCCAGCCGTCCGAAAGCATATGGGGATGAACCACCGAGACTGAGATGTGATCGGCAAGTCCCTTGATCGCGCGGAAGACAAGGGTTCTATGGGCCCAAGGGCAAGCCAGCGAGACATAGAGATGATAGCGACCGCGCTCTGCCTTGAACCCTGCGTCACCTGTCGGACCAGCGGCGCCGTCTGCGGTGATCCAATTGCGGAAGCCTGCGGTCGAGCGCACGAATTTGCCACCCGTCGATTCGGTATCGTACCATTTGTCGATCCACGTTCCGTTTTCGAGATAGCCCATTTTGCACTCCGTCTTTCGTTTTCCTTATTCAAAACCTAGCCCATCGCGCTCGGTTCTCAAACATTCCCAGCGCGCATGTCTCGTGCAGCATTGCACAGGTCGGTTTCCGACTTCGGTGCGACGTTTAACCATTTGCACCCCGACGGTGTGCAATATACCCTGTCCGCTGACGAAGCCCATTTGGGCCAGAGAGGTTGGTGGCGAAGCGGTTGACCCAATTGGGGACCAGATCGTTACGTCGTCGGCACCGCGAGAGCGGCTCTCTGGTATTTGACGGAGATTGCTCATGCGTATCGCATTCACCCTGTTTCTGATCCTGACCGCGCAGTCTGCTGCGGCACATGTCGGTCATCTCGGCGAGTTTGCAGGCCATGACCATTTGGTGGCGGGTGCCGCACTTGGTCTTGCGATCCTCCTCGGGCTTCGTGAAGCGCTCAAGGGGCGCAAGGATGAAGTCGAGCCTGCCGAAGAAACCGAGGCGGAAGAAAGCGAAGAAGCAACAGCATGAAAACCGGTGTAATGATTTGCGGCCACGGCTCTCGGAGCAAGGCCGCAGTGGACGAATTCAAAGTTCTTGCTGAAAAGCTGCCTGCCTATCTGCCTTCCGATTGGGTCGTGGACTATGGTTATCTCGAGTTTGCCAATCCTGTGATCCGCGACGGGCTCGACAACCTGCGCGAGGCCGGCTGCGAACGTATTCTGGCTGTTCCGGGCATGCTTTTTGCCGCGATGCACTCCAAGAACGACATTCCGACCGTGCTCAATACCTATGCGGCCAAGCACAACATCGAAGTCAAATACGGCCGCGAGTTGGGCGTCGATCCCAAAATGATCGCTGCCGCGGCGGATCGCATCCAGGAAGCCATCAATGCCGCCAACTCCAAAGCGGGGGACGTGCCTCTGCACGAAACCTGTCTTGTTGTGATCGGTCGTGGCGCCTCTGACCCCGATGCCAATGCCAACGTATCCAAAATTGCACGCATCCTTTGGGAGGGCATGGGGTTCGGTTGGTGCGAGGTCGGCTATTCGGGGGTGACCTTCCCTCTTGTCGAGCCCGCGCTCCAGCATGTGGCCAAGCTCGGCTACAAGCGCGTTGTCGTTTTTCCTTATTTCCTGTTCACGGGTATCCTGATCGACCGTATCTATGGCTTCACCGATCAGGTCGCCGCGCAGCACCCCGATATCCATTTCGTCAAGGCGGGGTATCTCAACGATCACCCCAAAGTGCTCGAAACCTTTGCCGAGCGGATCAAAGAGCAGAACGGAAAGTCGGTCATCCCGAACTGTGCGATTTGCCCGTTCCGTGAGCAGGTCCTTTCCTTCGAAGGCGGTGAGCACAAGCACATCAAGCCATCGGAACGTCTTGGCGGGATCAAAGTGAGCGATCACCCCGCGTTCGGCGATATGCCTCCGCCGACCTGTGTTCTGTGTAAATACCGCACGCAGGTGATCGGCTTCGAGTCCGAGGTCGGCGCGATCCAGGAAAGCCACCATCACCACGTCGAAGGTCAGGGTGCTTCGGCTCCGGGATCGAACGTGGCCGATTGCACGCTTTGCGATACCTTCTGCACGGGCATGTGCCGTCTCAAGGCGCAGGACCACCACCATCATGATCACCACCATGGTCACGATCACGGGCATCATCACCACGGGCATGACCATCACCACCATCATGCGGCCTATCCTCAGGCGGATCACCCGCACGGGCCGAAAAGTGTGTTGAAAACCAACAAGCGCTGAGCCGCATACCCGTCATTTCGCCAAAGGCATTCGGGGTTGCCCCCGAATGCCTCAAGGATCACCGATGCGCCCTTATGAAAAAGACCCCCTAGCGATTTACGCGCAGAGCTTTGCCACAGTGCGCAAAGAGGCGCGGCTTGATCGGTTTCCAACCGATCTGGTGCCTTTGGTCACGCGGTTGATCCATTCTTGCGGAATGGTGGAGATTGCTGATCGACTTGCATTTTCACCGAACGCCTATCGCGCTGGGCACGAGGCGCTCCTCGCTGGCAAGCCTGTGCTTTGCGACTGCGAGATGGTCGGCGCGGGCATCATTCGACGGTATCTGCCTGCCGAGAACCAAGTCATCGTAACGCTGAACAATGACGAGGTGCCCGAGCGCGCCAAAGCCATTGGCAACACGCGTTCCGCTGCCGCTGTCGAGCTTTGGGAGCAGCACATCGAAGGCGCGGTTGTTGCGGTCGGCAATGCGCCAACGGCCTTGTTCCATCTCCTTGATCTTTTGGATCAGGGGTTCCCCAAGCCCGCTGTCATCCTCGGTTTCCCTGTCGGTTTTGTCGGCGCGGCAGAGTCCAAGGCAGAGCTTGCCGCCGATCCGCGCGACTGTGAATTCGTCGCGCTCAAGGGTCGCAAAGGCGGATCGGCTATGGCCTCTGCTGCGGTCAATGCACTGGCAGCGGGTCTCCCCGAGGACCGCGCATGACCGCGCCTTGGCTCCATGTGATCGGGATCGGCGAAGACGGTCTCGATGGTCTGAGTGCTGCAACGATTACGGTCCTCGAAACCGCTGATGTGATCATCGGTGGGGATCGGCACCACAAACTCACCCCGACGATCAAGGCCGAGCGCATCAGCTGGCCCTCGCCGTTCGATGCTTTGATAGACCTACTCCAAAGCCTTCGCGGCAAGCGCGTCGCCGTTCTCGCGACGGGTGATCCGCTTTGGTATTCGGTCGGCGCACGCATTGGCCGAGCGATGGAAGAAGGCGAGATCGTCTTTCATCCGCAGCTGTCTGCGTTTCAGCTTGCCGCATCCCGCATGGGATGGTCGATGCCCGATATCGAGCTTCTGACCGTCCATGGACGTCCTGTCGAGCAGATGATCCCCTTTATCCAGCCCGAAGTGCGGATGATTGTTTTAACGACCGGATCGAAAACCCCCGCCCAGATCGCGGGGTTCCTGACAGAACGTGGATACGGCCAGTCCAAGCTGACTGTCCTTGCCGCGATGGGCGGCAAAGACGAGCTGCGTTTCGATGGGATCGCCGAGAGCTGGGACCATGATGTGCCCGAATTCAACACTATGGCTGTCGAATGTATCGCGGGTCCTGATGCGGCCCTTTTGCCCCGTGTTCCCGGATTGTCAGATGACAATTTCGTCTCGGACGGTACGATGACCAAGCAGGAAGTCCGCGCTGTGACCCTTGCCAAGCTGATGCCGATGCGGGGCGCTTTGCTGTGGGACATCGGTTCGGGCAGTGGTTCGGTCGCAATCGAATGGATGCGTTCGGCGCCCCACGCAATGGCCATCGGGATCGAGCAGAAAGACGAGCGCCGTGCGATGGCGGCGACCAATGCGGCTCGGCTAGGGACCCCGAAACTTCAACTCATTGACGGAACTGCGCCATCGGCTCTCGAAGGTCTTGCTCGTCCTGACGCTGTGTTCATCGGCGGCGGCCTGTCGCAAGAGGTCTTCGACTTTGCCTTTGCCGCGCTCAAGACCCACGGACGCTTGGTTGCCAATGCCGTGACGCTTGAATCCGAGGCAGAGCTGATGCGGCTTTATGCAGAGCACGGCGGCGAATTGGTTCGACTGTCGGTCGAGCGTGCCTCGCCGGTAGGGCGTCTTACGGGCTGGCGTCCTGCTATGACCGTGACCCAATGGAGCCTGATCAAACGATGAGCCTTGTGACAATTCAAAAGTGGAGCATCCGATGAAGGGACGTCTCTATGGTGTCGGTCTGGGGCCGGGGGCCGCTGATCTTATGACGCTCCGCGCGGCACGTTTGATCGAAAGCGCGCACGTGATTGCCTATCCGACCCTTGCGGGCGGGTCGAGTTTTGCGCGCTCTATTGCCGCTGAACTCATCCCGAGCGGCGCGCGCGAGATCATTATGGATGTCCCGATGACGGTCGAGCGCGCCCCCGCGCAGGCTGCCTATGACAAGGGGGCCGAAGAAATCGCCGCTGCTTTGGATGCAGGCGAGGATGTGGTTTGCCTCTGCGAAGGCGATCCCTTCTTCTATGGCTCGTTCATGTATCTTTATGCGCGGCTTGCCGACCGTTACGAGGTCGAAGTCGTGCCCGGCGTTACGTCGATCACCGCTTGCGCGGCGCGTGCGGGTCGCCCGCTTGTGGCCCGCAACGAGAGACTGACAGTCCTTGCAGGTCCGCTCCCCGAGCCAGAGCTTCGTGCGCGGATCGAGGGCGCAGAAAGCGTTGTGATTATGAAGGTGGGTCGTCATCTTCCGAAAATCCGCGCCGTGATCGAGAGCCTCGGGCTCACGGACAAGGCAAGCTACGTCGAGCGCGCAACACTCCCCGAAGAGGTTGTGCTGCCGCTTTCGAAGGCGCCCGAAAAGGCGCCTTATTTTTCAATGATACTACTGACTAAGGGAGAAGACCCGTGGCTGTGAAACCGGTCGTCGTTACGCTTTCGCGTGCGGGTGAGGATGTGGCGCATCGCATCGCGTCCAAATTCGGATATCAAGTACATGGCCGCGAAGGTCGCGTGGACAAAGCCGATGCCTTTTTCGGCAACGCGCTTGACCATGTGCGGACGCTGTTTGCAGCGGGCGTGCCTGTCATCGGCGTATGCGCGAGCGGTATTTTGATCCGCGCAGTTGCACCTGTGTTGAACCACAAGCGGACCGAGCCGGCCGTGCTTTCGGTAAGCGACGACGGGTCGGTCGTGATCCCGCTGCTTGGCGGCCATCGTGGCGCAAACCGTATGGCAAGCGAGATTGCTATGCTTTTGGAGGCAAAGGCCGCCGTGACCACTGCGGGGGATGTTGCCATCGGCGTCGCGCTTGACGAGCCGCCGCTCGGGTATTGCATTGCCAATATCGAGGATGCCAAAGACGCTATGTCCGCCATCCTTGCAGGCAAAGGCGTGCGTGTCGTCGGCGAGAATATCTTCGGCATCGAAAGCGACGAGAATGGAGCCGTCACCCTGACCGTGACCGAAGCGCCTGTCGAAGGCAGTGGCTCGAACCTCGTCTATCATCCCCAGCGTTACGTCCTCGGGCTTGGGTCCGCACGCGGCGCCGATGCGGATGAGACTTGGGCCTTTGTCGAAAAGACACTTGCAGATGCGGGGATCGCCAAAGGGTCCATCGCATGCGTTGCCTCTCTCGATCTCAAAGGTGACGAACCTGCCATGAACGAAGCTGCGCGTCGTCTCGGCGTTCCGCTTCGCGTGTTTACGGCCGCCGAACTCGAGGCAGAGGCAGGTCGACTTGCAAATCCGTCCGACGTCGTTTTTGCCGAAGTCGGCTGTCACGGTGTGTCCGAAGGTGCGGCGCTTGCGGCGGCGGGGCCTGATGCCGTGCTTGTCGTAGAGAAGCAGAAGATTGCAGAAGCAACCTGTGCGATTGCGCGCGCGCCTCTGCCGATCACCGAAATGGCAGGCCGCTCGCGCGGGCGTCTCTCGGTCGTCGGGATCGGGCCGGGTCAGGCCGCTTGGCGCACGCCAGAGGTGTCCCGTCTTGTCAGTGAGGCCGAAGAGCTTGTTGGTTACGGCCTCTACATCGACCTCCTTGGACCACTTGCGGCGGGCAAGCACCGTGCCGATTTCCCGCTGGGCGGTGAAGAGGACCGCTGTCGCTATGCGCTGGAGCGCGCTGCCGAAGGACGCAATGTGGCTCTCGTCTGTTCGGGCGATGCCGGTATCTATGCAATGGGCGCTTTGGTGTTCGAGCTTCTCGACCGTGCCCCCGACCAGATGGGCGTGAGCGATGCCGCGCACCGCGTCGAAGTCGTCTGTTCCCCCGGTGTTTCGGCGCTTCAAGGCGCTGCTGCACGTGCGGGCGCACCGCTCGGGCATGACTTCTGTACCATCTCGCTGTCGGACCTTTTGACCCCGCGTGCGGATATTCTGCGTCGCCTCAAGGCCGCTGCCGAAGGTGACTTTGTCATCGCCTTCTATAATCCCGTAAGCAAAACCCGCCGCACTCTCTTGGCTGAAGCGCGCGATATCCTTCTGGAGCATCGCCCCGCAGATACGCCCGTTATGCTAGCGTCATCGCTTGGTCGTCCCGAGGAATATGTGCGCTATCGCCGACTAGATGAGCTCGAGGTCGACGAGGTCGATATGCTGACCGTTGTGCTTGTCGGTTCGTCCAACTCGCGGCTTGCGCAGCTTGGTGAAGGGCCGCGTATGTTCACGCCGCGCGGCTATGCGCGAAAGATCGACGGCGATCTGAGCGGCAAGTCCTAAGTTCCAATTTTTCGGCAGTCTGACAGAAAGGCCATGCCATGACAGTTTTCTTTATCGGAGCAGGCCCCGGCGATCCCGAGCTTCTGACCCTCAAGGCGCGTCGGATCATCGGCGAATGCCCTGTTTGCCTCTATGCAGGCTCTCTGGTCCCCGAAGAAGTCGTGGCATGTGCGCCCGAAGGGGCCCGTGTTCTCGACACCGCGCCGATGACGCTCGACGACACCCACGGTGAAATCCTCGCGGCGCACAAGCGCGGCGAGAACGTTGCGCGTGTGCACTCGGGGGATCCATCACTTTACGGGGCGATCGCCGAGCAGATCCGTAGACTCAAAGCGGACGGGATCGATTACCAGATCATTCCGGGGGTGCCTGCTTACGCGGCGGCTGCAGCGGCTCTAGGGCAGGAACTGACCATTCCCGAAGTTGCGCAGTCGATCATCCTGACTCGTATGTCGATGAAGTCGACCTCCATGCCCGCAGGCGAGACGCTTGAAAACTTTGGCCGCACGGGGGCGACGCTTGCCATTCACCTCGGTATCCGTGCCCTCCGCGAAATCGAGCGTCAGCTTGCTCCCTTCTACGGTGCAGACTGTCCTGTCGCAGTGGTCTATCGTGTGGGTTGGCCCGATCAGGCGATCATTCGCGGGTCGCTTTCGGACATTCACGCCAAGGTTCGAGAGGCCAAGATCACCCGCACGGCGCTAGTCCTTGTGGGTCCTGCTCTGTCGGACAATCACGGCTTTCCCGACTCGGCCCTCTATGATGCAGCCAAGCCGCACGTTCTACGCCCGCGCGTAAAAACTGGTGCTTGAGAGGAACATTTTCCGAAATACCTCCGTTAATACCAAAGGTTAGCTTGAATCGTTTAGGTTCTCCTTCAAGCTGGCCTTACACGGTGGAGGTGAAAATGTCGGAATATCTTCCTGAGGCAGTTCGCAAAGGTCTTGAAGATGCGCGCAAGGCGGCTCTGCGTCGTTCGTCGCGTCTCTGCGTGCATGTGGGGGACGAGGTCTATCGCATCAACAAGATGTGGGACACCGGCTTTTCAATGGACGCCGAAGACGCGCCCCATTTGCGCGGTCAGGTCGAGATTTATGACGGTATGCGGCACGTCTCTCGCTGTCTGATCGTGGCTTCGACCGAAGAATCAGGCGAGATGCTTTTCGAGTTCAAATGGAACACACCTGTCTCGGATCGGCCTGCGCTCGACTATGTGCAGGAGCGCGAGGCTCCTGCCGGTCTTTTGGGGTATAGCTTCTGATCATTGAAGATCGCCGAGCGCGGCTTGGAGGCGTTTGACCGCCTCCTCGACGCGGACGCGAGGTGTCGCAAAGTTGAACCGAAGATAGGTCTCGCCGCCTTTGCCGAAGGTGATGCCGTGGTTGGCTGCAATCTTTGCATCCTTCTCGACGCGCTGTTGGACCTCTTGCACGGAAAGGCCCGTGTCCTCGAAATTCACCCACGCCAGATAGGTGGACTCCATCGCCATCGACTTGACCCCGGGAATGGCATTGACGCCTTCGTCGAAAAGACGGCGATTGGCGTCTAGGTAGTCGCGAAGTGCATCGACCCAAGCTGCGCCTTCGGGGGAATAGGCGGCTGTCGCCATAAACAGTCCGAACGAATTCGCCGAGATGCCCAAAGCGGCGATACGCCGAGCAAAACGATCACGAAGATCGGGGTCTTCGATGATAACGTTGCCCGAATGGCTCCCTGCGATGTTGAAGGTCTTGGTCGTTGCGGTCATCGTGACAAGCCGTTCGCGGGTGTGCGCGACAAGTGCGGTCGGGATATGTTTGATCCCCGGCATCGTGAGGTCCTGATGTATCTCGTCCGACACGATAACGAGATCGTGGCGGGCAGCAAAGGCGACGACCTCTTCAAGCTCTTGTCGTGTCCAGACGCGACCGCCCGGATTGTGCGGTGAACACAGGATCAGCATCCGCTCGTTCCCGAGCATCTGCTTGTCATAGGCGTCGAAGTCGAATTCGTATCGCCCGTTGTTGTTCACCAGTTCGCATTCCACGACTTGACGGCTCGAGGCGTTAATCACACGGGCAAAAGCATGATAGACGGGCGTGAAGAGCACAACGCCGTCCCCTTCCCGAGTAAAGGCGTCGATACAGAGCGCCGTGCCGTTCACCAAACCATGCGTGGTGAAAATCCAAGTGGGGTCGATGTCCCAGCCGTGGCGCTCTTTCATCCACCACTGAATGGCAGCGCGATAGGGGCCTTCGTCGCCGAAATACCCATAGATGCCGTGATCGAGTTGCGCCTTGATCGCTTTCTGGACGCAGTCGGGCGCTTTGAAGTCCATATCCGCGACCCACATCGCAAGGCCGTCTGCTTCGGGCACGCCGTAGAGTTGCTCCATCATATCCCATTTGACGCAATGGGTGCCGTGGCGATCGACCACTTCATCAAAATTCATGAGGAGCCTCCTTTGTTCCTGTTTGCGCAAGGTTGCGGTTTGATCGGCAAGGCGCAAGGTCAAAACGACTGGTTCTTGCGGGAGCGCCTACAAATGGCTACATCGCGCTCATGACCATCAAACCTATTCTCATTCACCCCGACCCGCGCCTCAAGAAGGTTGCAGACCCTATTGCAGAGGTTTCGAGCGCTATTCGCCGTCAAGCCGATGATATGCTCGAGACGATGTATGATGCGCCCGGGATCGGCCTTGCTGCCCCACAGATCGGTATTCTCAACCGACTGATCGTGATGGATGCTCAGCGCGACCCCGAGGCCAAGCCAAACCCGATGGTTTTGGTGAACCCCGAGGTGATCTGGGAATCCGAAGAGCGCAACGTCTACGAGGAAGGGTGTCTGTCGATCCCCGAGCAATACGCCGAGGTCGAGCGCCCCAAGATGGTGCGCGTGCGCTGGCTCGATCTTGATGGCAAGACGGTCGAGGAGGAGTTCGACGAGCTTTGGGCGACTTGTGTCCAGCACGAGATCGATCATCTCAACGGCACCCTCTTTATTGATTATCTCAAGCCGCTCAAGCGCCAGATGATCACCCGCAAGATGCAAAAGCTCAAGCGTGACCGCGCGCGCGGCTGATCCTTCGGAGGTTTCCTGATGCCCCATCGTCCCTTTGTCATGTGGCCTGACAAGCGACTTCGCACGCCTGCCGAGCCCGTCGCGGCGATTACCGACGAAACCCGTGCGATCTGGGACGAGATGATCACCGCGATGGAAGAGATGCCGGGGGTAGGGCTTGCTGCGGTCCAACTCGGGATCATGCAGAGGTTGGCCGTTGTCGATTGCTCCGAAGAGCGCGGCAAAGTCGTGCGGATGGCAAATCCCGAAGTGCTCCATGCGAGTGTCCAACCGCGGGATCACGAAGAAGCCTCGCCCAATCTTCCCGGTGTATCGGCAAAGGTGACGCGCCCCCGCGCCGTGACCGTCAAATTCCTCAATGAAAATGGCGAGATCGAAGAGCGTGATTTTGTCGGCCTTTGGGCCACGAGCGTGCAGCACCAGATAGACCATCTGAACGGCAGAATGTATTTCGACCGTCTGAGCAAGATGAAGCGCGACATGCTGCTTCGCAAAGCTCAAAAGCTGAACCGATAGGAGACCGCGATGCGTATCGTATTCATGGGCACGCCGGATTTTTCGGTTTCGGCTTTGAACGCGCTGGTCGAAGCGGGCCACGAGGTGGCCGCCGTCTATTCCCAGCCGCCCCGTCCAGCAGGTCGCGGCAAGAAAGAGCGTCCCTCACCCGTTCACGCCCGTGCGCTGGAGCTTGGGCTGGATGTGCGCCATCCGCTGAATTTCAAGTCCGAAGAGGATCGCGCGGCCTTTGCGGCATTGAATGCCGATATCGCGGTCGTTGTCGCCTATGGTTTGATCCTTCCGCAAGAGGTGCTGGATGCACCAAAGCATGGTTGCCTGAATATCCATGCCTCGCTTTTGCCGCGCTGGCGTGGTGCTGCACCGATCCACCGCGCGATTATGGCGGGTGATGCTGAAACGGGTGTGTGTATCATGCAGATGGAAGCGGGGCTTGATACCGGACCCGTCCTGCTGCGACAGGCGACGTCGATCGGCGCAGAGGAAACCACCGGTGTTCTGCATGATTGGCTTGCCGATATGGGGGCAAAGCTGATCGTCGAGGCGCTCGCCAAACTTCCCGAGTTGACCCCCGAGGTTCAGCCCGAAGAGGGTGTGACCTATGCCCACAAGATCGACAAAGCCGAGGCGCGGATCAACTGGACCCGCCCTGCGGTCGAGGTGGATCGCCAAATTCGCGGCCTCTCGCCGTTTCCCGGTGCATGGTGCGAGGCGGAGGGCGAGCGGGTCAAGCTGCTCTCGTCCAGATTGGCAGAGGGAGCGGGTGACGCAGGCCAAGTGCTTGGCGGCTGGACGATTGCCTGTGGTGACGGCGCAATCGAGGTCACACGGCTCCAGCGTGCGGGCAAAACGGCTGTCAGCGCCGAAGATGCGCTGCGCGGGATGACGCTGCCCCCCAAGATCGGCTAGGCGGTTCTGGCTTCGGAGAAAATCCGGTCGGTCAGTTCACCCAGAGCGAGCGCAGCAGCGCCGCGCGCCCAGACATATTGATCCCACGTCTGCATCTCGATGAGGCAGGGGGCACGGGATTGGTCAAGCGCCAGCGCTTGCGTTTCGGCAAAAACCTCGTCCGCATAGAGATAATCAAAGCGCATTTTCTCGCCCGACAGAATGATCATCTCAGGGTCGATCAGATTGATGATGTTCGATAGTCCCACAGCCAGATAGCGGCCTGCGCGGCGGAAAATCGTCTGCGCGCCCTTATTCCCCGCTTTGGCCTGTTCATAAAGCGTTTCGAGCATATCGGGCAGACTCATCGGGCTCAGGCGCGAAGTTCCCAGCGCGGTAGAGGCTTCGCGTGCGAGCGCATAATCGGCGAGATACGCCTCGAGGCATCCGCGTCGTCCACAGCGGCAGAGAGCGCCGTCGAGCTGCACCTTGGTGTGGCCGAATTCGGTGCCAAGTCCGCGTGTGCCTCGGAAAAGCTGGCTGTTCATCACAATGCCCATACCTACGCCATGTTCGATCGTGACGACGACAAAGTCGGGTCTCGTGCGTCCGATGCCGAACCAGAGTTCCGCGAGCGTCAGCATATTGGCATCGTTGTCGATTGTGCAGGGTTTGCCGAAAGACACCGAAAGCGCCGCTTTGAGGTTGGCGTCCCGTTCCGTCAAAGTGGGGGACCATGTCACGATGCCCGTGTTGTGGTCGACGATCCCCGCAATACCCGCCGAAACAATCGAGACATCGTCAAGCGACTTACCTGCCTGTTGCAAGAGCTGTTCTGCCAAGGTGCGGCACTCCTGCACCAGCTCCGCCAACGGCTTGCGAAGACTTGGGGTCTGGAGCTTGGCTTTTGCAACCACATTGCCCGAGAGATCACAGAGCACCGCTGAATGCGCCTCTTCCGAGATCTTGATCCCGATTGTGTAGCGTGCTTCGGAAATCACTTCGAGAGCGACTGGCGGCCTTCCGCGACCTGTTTCGCGCTGGGCCCCCGAAACTTCGCGGAGCAAACCTTCGGCAATGAGATCGGCAGTAAGAGCCGTTACTGTCGCGGGGCTGATGTTCAGGCTCTTGGCGAGTTCGGAGCGCGGGATAAGGGCATGAGCGCGGACCTGCTCGAAAATCTGTTGGCGCAGAGGTTTGCCGTCGCGTCCCGCGACAGATTGAACGGGTCCAAAGCCGTTTTGCGGGTCGATGACACCATCTTGAAGCGTGCCAGAAGCCATATAATTCATTCCTTGAATTATAAATGCGGGAATACGCACCATCCAGCGACATTTTTCACGATAAATACTGATGTGTCCAGAAGGGAAGGAGGGATTTCACTCCATTTTATTTTGACAATCAAATTAATTAACGCAACACTGTGCGCGCAAGTTCGAACAGCGTGATGCTGAGTCGGGAACGGGCTGTGACTAATCGGCTGCCACAAGGCGCCGCACGCGAATGGAGCGCAGAGGCGAATGTATATTGGATTGGATCTTGGCACCTCGGGGCTCAAGGGGATCGTCATCAATGATGATCAGGACATCCTCGCCGAAGCGACGGCCCCTTTGGATGTAAGCCGACCGCATGACGGTTGGTCCGAGCAAGCGCCTGCCGATTGGATCGTTGCGGCCGAGGCGGTGATTTCTGCGCTTCGGAGCAAGATCGATCTTGGTGCGGTGAAAGCCATCGGGCTTTCGGGGCACATGCATGGTGCAACCCTTTTGGGCAAATCTGACGAAGTGCTTCGGCCTTGCATTTTGTGGAACGATACGCGGTCCGCAGTTGAAGCGGCGGAACTCGATGCAGATCCCATGTTCCGCAAGCTGACGGGGAATATCGTGTTTCCGGGTTTCACAGCGCCCAAATTGGCTTGGGTCAAGAACAACGAACCCGAAATTTTCTCAAAGCTCGCCAAGGTGCTTTTGCCCAAGGATTATCTCCGACTTTGGCTCACGGGCGAACATGTGGCGGAAATGTCCGATGCCGCGGGGACCTCGTGGCTTGATGTCGGGCAGCGTGATTGGTCGGATACGCTTTTGGCTGCAACCGATATGGATAGGTCGCACATGCCGCGACTGGTGGAGGGGTCCGAGGTTTCAGGCACGCTCCGTCCTGACCTCGCGTCTGCTTGGGGGATGAGCTCGTCTGTGGTCGTTGCGGGCGGCGGCGGAGACAATGCCGCGAGTGCGGTGGGCGTCGGCGTAGTTCAAGAGGGCGATGCCTTTGTCAGTCTCGGAACATCGGGGGTGCTCTTTGCGGCCTGTGATGCCTATACCCCCGATGCGGCGAGCGCTGTGCACACGTTCTGTCATGCGTTGCCTAGCACGTGGCACCAGATGGGGGTCATTCTGGCGGCAGCGGACGCGATGAACTGGTTTGCCAAGGTGCTGGAGGCCAAGCCTTCCGATCTCACAAGTGCGCTTGGGCCGCTTCAGGCGCCGAGCCGCACCCTGTTCCTTCCTTATCTTGGGGGGGAGCGGACGCCGCATAACGACGCAAAAGTTCGGGCATCGTTCCTACACCTCGACCACGCCTCGGACCGTATTTCCATGACGCGTTCCGTTCTGGAGGGGGTCACTTTTGCGGTGCGCGACAGCTTTGACGCACTCAGCTCGACAGGGACCAGGATCGAGCGTCTGATCGCCGTGGGCGGTGGGTCCAAGTCCGATTACTGGGTGCAAGCGATTGCGACGACGCTCGGACTGCCAATCGGTTTGCCCGTTGCTGGCGATTATGGCGGAGCATTCGGCGCCGCGCGTCTTGGGCTCATGGCGGCAACGGGCGCGGGAAGCAGCGCTGCGACCGCCCCGAAAATCGAACGTATGATCGAGCCTGTTGTCGGGCTCTCTGATGCGTTCCTTGAAGCACATTCGAAATATCGCGCGGCCTATCAGGCCATCAAAGCGCTGAATTAACAGGTAAAAAGGGGGGAGCCCAATGACCGATTTCTTCAAAGGCATTCCGCAGATCAAATACGAAGGTCCCGAAACGGACAATGATTTCGCATTCCGCCACTATAACCCCGATGAGGTGATCCTTGGCAAAACCATGAAGGAGCACCTTCGGTTCGCCATCGCCTATTGGCACTCGTTTGCTTGGGAAGGCGGCGATCCGTTCGGCGGCCGCACCTTTGACCGGCCTTGGTTCGGGAGTGCGATGGATCTTGCAAAGCTCAAGGCCGATGTTGCTTTCGAGATGTACGAGATCCTCGATGCACCGTTCTTCTGCTTCCATGATGCCGATGTGCGCCCCGAGGGAGCCACTTTCGCAGAGAACCAGCGGAACCTTGACGAGATCGTCGATTATTTTGCCGCCAAGATGGAAAACAGCAAGACCAAGCTCTTGTGGGGCACCGCTAACCTCTTCTCGCATCGGCGCTTCATGTCGGGTGCTGCGACGAACCCCGATCCCGAGGTCTTTGCTTTCTCGGCGGCAACGATCAAATCCAACATGGATGCGACGCATAAACTGGGCGGCGCGAACTATGTGCTTTGGGGTGGGCGTGAAGGCTACGAGACCCTTCTGAACACGGATATGGGCCGCGAACGTCAGCAAGCGGGCCGCATGCTCCAGATGGTGGTCGATTACAAGCACAAGATCGGCTTTAAAGGCACAATCCTGATCGAGCCCAAACCGCAGGAGCCGACCAAGCACCAGTATGATTACGACGTTGCCACGGTCTATGGCTTCCTCAAGGACTTCGGCCTTGAAAAAGAAGTGAAGCTCAACATCGAGCAGGGGCACGCAATCCTTGCGGGGCACTCCTTCGAGCACGAGCTTGCTCTTGCGCGCGAGCTAGGCATCCTCGGGTCGATCGATATGAACCGCAACGACTATCAGTCGGGTTGGGATACCGACCAGTTCCCGAACAATGTGCCCGAAACGGCGCTGGCCTATTACGAGATCCTCAAAGCGGGCGGTTTCACCACGGGGGGCACCAATTTCGACGCCAAACTCCGTCGCCAGTCGCTCGATGCAGAAGACCTCATTCTCGGGCATGTGGGCGGCATGGACGTGTGTGCCGCAGGGCTCAAGGCGGCTGCGCGGATGCTGGAAGACGGCAAGCTCGAAGAGGCACGCAGCGCCCGCTATGCAGGCTGGGATACCGAGGCGGGCAAGGCGCTCTTGTCCAGCGATCTCGAAAGCATCCATGCGAAAGTTCTTGCCGAGAACATCAACCCCGAACCGCGTTCGGGTCGTCAGGAACGTCTTGAAAATCTGGTGAACCGCTATCTCTGACGGCAGACCGCGGATTTCAAAGGAAAGGGGCGCATTATGCGCCCCTTGTTCGTTTTCGGGTCTATTTGGCGGCGGAGTCGCGCAGCTCTTTGAAGGGGGCCATGCCTCGCCGTGCGAGTTCATCGGCGCGTTCGTTCTCGGGATGTCCCGCGTGTCCTTTGACCCATTCCCAAGTTATGGTGTGCCGTTTGGTGGCCTCGTCGAGCCGTCGCCAAAGGTCTTCGTTCTTGACGGGTTTGCCTGCGGCGGTCTTCCAGCCTTTTTTCTTCCAGCCGAAGAGCCAAGACGAAATGCCGTCTTTGACATAGGCACTGTCCGTGATCACGGTGAGCGTCGAGGGGCGTTCGAGCGTTTCGAGCGCGGTGATCGCGGCCAAAAGCTCCATGCGGTTATTGGTGGTTTCCTGCTCGCCGCCGTAGAGTTCGCGCTCTTTGAGGATCTCGTCTCCTTCGCGTGCGATCAGGAGTGCGCCCCAACCGCCCGGTCCGGGATTTCCCGAGCAGGCACCGTCTGTATAGGCAAAGAGCCTCATGCGGGGTCTCTTAGGACACGGGGCACTTTGAACTCGACGTTTTCCTCGGCTGTGACGACCTGCTCGACCGTCACGTCGAAACGGCTCCGAAAGGCGTCGATCACCTCGTTGATGAGAACTTCGGGAGCAGAGGCGCCCGCCGTGATGCCTACCGAATTGATCGTTCCGATTGCACGCCAGTCGATGTCGTCGGCCCGTTGCACAAGCTGGGCATAGGAGCAGCCGTTTTTTGCGGCGACTTCGACAAGGCGTTTGGAGTTGGATGAATTGGGGGCGCCGACCACCAAGAGCGCTTCGCATTTGGGTGCGATCGCCTTTACCGCTTCCTGACGGTTTGTGGTGGCATAGCAAATGTCTTCTTTGTGCGGACCGACGATTGCGGGAAAACGTTCATTAAGCGCTGCGACGATGTCCTTGGTGTCATCGACCGAAAGCGTGGTCTGGGTCACATAGGCAAGGCGAGTGGGGTCACGGACCGCAACTTTGGCGACGTCTTCCACGGTTTCGACAAGGAGCACTTCACCCTCGGGAAGCTGGCCCATGGTTCCGATGGTTTCGGGGTGGCCTTCGTGGCCGATCATGATCATCTGGAGACCTTCTTCGGCGTGACGCGCGGCCTCGATATGGACTTTGGAGACAAGCGGGCAGGTCGCATCGACATAGATCATCTCGCGACGCGCCGCCTCTGCGGGGACGGATTTGGGGACGCCATGCGCCGAGAAAATCACGGGCCGATCCGTCGGACATTCGTCAAGCTCTTCAACAAAGACAGCGCCTTTGTTCTTGAGGCTGTCCACGACAAATTTGTTGTGCACGATTTCGTGGCGGACGTAGACGGGCGCGCCCCATTTCTCGAGCGCCATCTCGACGATTTTTATCGCGCGATCAACGCCGGCGCAAAATCCGCGTGGTGCGGCGAGATAGAGGGTGAGAGGGGGCTTGGTCATAGGGACGTCTCCTTGCTGAGGGACAAGTAAGACAGCGGGCTGGTTTCGTCCAGACTAGAGCGCAGAGATTACACCCTCGGTAATGAGGGCCAGAACGATGTAGCGACCCGTTTTGGCGAGCGCGACAAGTGCGATGAAGATCGTCCAAGGGGTGCGCATGATACCCGCGATCAGCGCGATGGCATCCCCGAGAGGAGCCCATGTGAAGAGCAAGGACCAGAGGCCCCATTTACGATAGACCGCCTGTGCGCGGTCAAGTTGCTCGGGCGAGACGGGGAACCATGACTGCTCGCGGAAGCGCTCGATCCCGCGTCCCATCGCGCATGTAATGACCGAACCGAGCGTATTTCCGACACTTGCCACCACAACCAAAAGCCAAAGCGGTTGATTGCCCGCGATCTGAAGAGCGGCAAAGACGACCTCGGATTGAAGGGGCAGAACCGTTGCGGCCGCCAAGGCGGCGATGAACATTCCAAAGAGCCCAAGCTCGACCATCATTCGCCGCCATATAGTTTTGTAATAATAGCGAAAGCGCGCGCGCTTCTCGCCTTGTGCTCGTCATCGGTAAGGGGATCAAGTGAGCCGTTGGTGCGTCTTACCTGCAAATCGCCAAGCAGAAGCGAAATCCAAATCTCGGCGATTTCCGAAGGGTTTCCGCTCAGGCTTGTACGCTCGGTCACAGAGGCGATCTTTGGCATGATCCGTGCGCGTCCACCTTCGGCAATTGCGCGCCCTAGTCCTCCGCTCGGGTCGGCAGCGGCGGCGCGATTGAGTGCGATCGCTCTTGGACCTGTAAGCGTGGCAAGCAAGGTGATCCCCAAGGATACAAGATCGGCTTTGTCGGAAATGCGGTCGGCGATCACATCGGCGTTGCGGTCAATAAGAGCGCGGAACAAGCCGATTTTGTCGCCATACCAGCGATAGATCGTCTCGTTCGAGGTTTTGGCGGCTTTGGCAACCGCAAGGATCGACAGCCCTGCAAATCCCTTTTGCTCAAGGATCTGATAGGCTGCCTTCTCGATCTCGTCGCGTCGTTTCTCTCGGGCTTCATCACGCATTCGATTTTCTCCTTGCTCGAATCCGTAATCTAAATTACGCAAATGACAATCCGTAATTTGAATTACAGTTTTAAGGAGTGATTATGTCGAGACTTACTTTCGGAACGGCTTTTCTGGGGTTGGTCCTCTCAGGAGCGATCTTCGGGTTCTTTTATGCTTGGGTTTGTTCCACCATGTGGGGGCTCGATGCCGCCGATCCGCGGGTGGCGATCGCAGCTATGCAGGCGATGAACGCTAGCGTGCGGAACGCTATCTTTGCGCCTGCATTCTTTGGAACGGGGCCGGTGCTTCTGCTCGTGGGTGTTTTCGCGTTTCGCTCGCAAAACCGAAGTGCGGCAAAGTGGTTCGTTTCGGGTGGTTTGCTTTATACGCTTGGCGGAATGGTTTTGACGATGGTTGTCAATGTTCCGATGAATGAAGCTCTTGGAGCACTGATCGTGCCAGAGGATATCGCATCTGCGCGCGAAATATGGTCCGATTACTCTGATCGGTGGCAGGTTTTCAACCAAATCAGGACGCTGGTTTCCGGTGTCGTTCTTATCCTTGTCGGCATCGGCATTTTCGAGCTTGCACGAAAGTGATAGCGGCAAAAAGTAAGGGCGCCACAAGGCGCCCCTGATTATTCTTCGACCATTTCAGAGACCGGCCTACGGTCATCGCCGCTCTCGCGCGGCGGGCGTCCGACGACATCGCGGAGTTCGTCGAGGTCGATAAAGTTATCGGCTTGTCTGCGAAGTTCGTCTGCGATCATCGGTGGCTGGCTGCGGATCGTCGAGACGACCGAGACGCGCACGCCTTTGCGCTGCAGGGCCTCGACCAGCGGACGGAAGTCGCCGTCGCCCGAGAAAAGCACGACGTGGTCGACATAGGGTGCTAGCTCCATCGCATCGACAGTGAGTTCGATGTCCATGTTGCCTTTGACCTTGCGGCGTCCCATCGAGTCGGTGAACTCTTTGGCGGGTTTTGTCACCATCGTGAAGCCGTTGTAGTTCAACCAGTCCACCAGCGGGCGGATGGGCGAATACTCGTCATTCTCGAGAAGTGCGGTGTAATAGAAGGCGCGCAGCAATTTGCCACGGCGCATGAATTCTTGCCTCAGGAGTTTGTAGTCGATATCGAAACCGAGTGCCTTTGCAGCGGCATAAAGGTTCGATCCGTCGATAAAAAGAGCGAGGCGCTCGTCGCGGTAAAACATTAAAAAGTCCTTTCAAAAACGACCCAGCGGCGCGAGCGTCACTCTCGTGTTTCGATCCGAAGGGCCTGCAATAAAATAAAGGTGGTGTTGAAAAGTGGAAAGAAAACAGACTGGTAGAAAAACACTAATTAGCTACATCGCCCTAGGCAGTAATGCGGTCACTATGGACGAAAGTTCAACAAGCATACTTCAAAAGGCGATTTCCGCAATATCCGAAAGATTGTGTTTTGTTGATGTAACGAGTAGTTTTTACCAGACGCCCTGTTTTCCTGCGGGCGCGGGCCCCGATTACGTCAATGCGGTTATCGCTGTGCGCAGCGACCTTGAACCGCGTGATCTTCTAACCGGTTTGCACCTGATCGAGGCCGATTTCGGTCGTGTCCGAGAGGTGCGTTGGGGGCAGCGAACCCTTGACCTCGATCTCGTCGCGACAGAGGGCTGTGTTCTTCCCGATGTGGAAACTGTGCGGACCTGGATCGACCTGCCGATGGAGCGTCAAATGTCCGAAGCGCCAAGCGAGCTCTTGCTGCCGCATCCGAGACTTCAGGATCGGGCTTTTGTTCTCGTGCCTTGGGCCGAGATTGCTCCTGATTGGCGTCACCCGATTCTCGGTTTGACCGTAACGGAGATGCTGGATGCCCTTTCGGAAAGCGAAAAAGCAGAAATAAGAGCGATTTGATCGCCCAACTGTGACAGCTTTCCCCTTGTCAATCCCTATTGTTGCGCGTATGTCGAGGGCTTCCTAGGACTGTAGTTCAGAGATATTGGAGTGCGCTGATGGCCCGCGTGACCGTAGAAGATTGTGTCGACAAGGTTCCGAACCGTTTCGAGTTGGTAATGCTTGCCGCGCATCGTGCCCGTGAAATCTCGGCCGGTTCGTCGCTGACTGTATCGCGTGACAACGACAAGAACCCCGTCGTTGCACTTCGTGAAATTGCAGATGAAACCCAGCTGGCAGACGATCTTCGCGAGCGCCAGATCGAGGCTCTCCAGACCCAGATCGAGGTCGATGAGCCCGAGGACGACGCGATGGCTCTGCTGATGGGCGCCGAAATGGACAAGCCTGCCGAGGACGATATGTCCGAAGAGCGTCTTCTTCGCCAACTTATGGAAGCTCAGGGGCAGCGCTAAGCGCCGCTCCCTGTTCTGAGGGCGAAGGATCAGATGACGACCGCAGACGATCTGGTTTCACTGGTCCGCGCCTACAATCCCAGAACAAATGAAAAGCTGCTTCGGGATGCATTTGCCTTTGGCGAGGAAATGCACACGGGGCAGTTTCGCCATTCCGGCGAGCCTTATTTTACGCATCCCGTTGCCGTTACGATGATCCTTGCGGATCAACAGATGGATGATGCAACGCTGGTCACTGCATTGCTGCACGACACGATCGAGGACACCAAAGCCTCGTTCGCCGAGGTGGAGCGTCGGTTCGGTCGCGAGATCGCTGAACTTGTCGACGGTGTGACAAAGCTCACCAATATCCAGCTGACCTCTGCGCATTCGAAGCAGGCCGAGAATTTCCGCAAGCTTTTCATGGCGATGTCGCGGGATCTGCGCGTTATGCTCGTCAAGCTTGCCGACCGACTGCACAATATGCGCACGATCAAGTCGATGCGCCCTGAAAAACAGGCCCAGAAAGCCCGCGAAACCATGGATATCTTTGCCCCACTTGCGGGACGCATGGGTATGCAATGGATGCGCGAAGAGCTTGAGGATCTCGCGTTCCGCGTCCTCAACCCCGAAGCGCGCAATTCGATCATCCGCCGCTTTATCACGCTACAGAAGGAAACGGGCGATGTGATCGAAAAGATCACCGCCGACATGCGGATCGAGTTGGAGGCTGTGGGTATTGTGGCCGACGTGTATGGCCGCGCCAAGCGTCCCTATTCGATCTGGCGCAAGATGCAGGAAAAGGATCAGGGCTTTAGCCGCCTGTCCGATATCTACGGTTTCCGCATCATCACCAAAACCGAAGCCGACTGTTATCGCGTGCTCGGCGCGGTGCACCAACGATGGCGCGCGGTGCCTGGTCGTTTCAAAGACTATATCAGCCAGCCCAAGTCGAACGGCTATCGCTCGATCCACACCACAGTTTCGGGCCGTGATGGCAAGAGGGTCGAAGTCCAGATCCGCACCCGCGAGATGCACGAGGTTGCAGAAACAGGGGTCGCAGCGCATTGGTCTTATAAGAACGGCGAGCGCGTCGAGAACCGCTTTGCTGTTGATCCCGTGCGCTGGATTTCCTCGCTGACCGAGCGGCTTGACGACGAGAGCGATCACGATGAATTCCTCGAGGCCGTCAAGCTCGAGATGTATCAGGACCAAGTGTTCTGTTTCACCCCCAAGGGGGATGTGATCAAGCTCCCACGTGGGGCAACGCCCATCGACTTTGCCTATGCGATCCACACGCGCATCGGTGCGGCCTGCGTCGGGGCCAAGGTGGACGGGCTTCGGGTTCCGCTCTGGACCCGCCTCAAGAACGGCCAGTCTGTCGAAGTGATCACCGCCGAGGGTCAGACCCCTCAGGCCACATGGATCGATATTGCCGTGACGGGTCGCGCCAAAACCGCCATCCGACGCGCGTTGCGTGAAGAGGACCGCGAGAGGTTCATCAAGCTTGGCGCCGAACTCGCGCGGGTTGCCTTCGAGAACGTCGGCAAAAAGGCGACGGAAAAGGCACTACGCACCGCGGCCAAGACGCTCGCGGTGGAAAGCGTGGACGAGCTTCTGGCCCGATTGGGCAGCGCAGAGCTCACCGCACGCGAAGTGGTGCGGGCGATTTATCCCGAGCTTGCCGAAAAAGGCGGCGAGGAAATCGAGACCAACCGTGCTGTTGTCGGGCTCGGGCCTGACCAGTCGTTCCGCCGCGCCTCGTGCTGCCAACCTGTTCCGGGTGAACGGATCATCGGGATCACCTATCGCGGCCAAGGCGTTGTGGTGCACGCGATTGATTGCGAAGCTTTGGCCGATTTCGAGGAACAACCCGAGCGTTGGGTCGATCTGACATGGCAAGACGGCAAGCACTCGGCCAAGAACACGGTTACCTTTGACCTCACGATCAGCAATGACGCGGGCGTCCTGGGGAGAATATGCACCTTGATCGGCGAGCAGAACGCCAATATCTCGGACTTGAACTTCTTGGATCGGAAACCTGATTTTTACCGTTTGATGGTTGATGTCGACCTGAGGGATGTCGAACATCTCCATCGCGTCCAAACCGCACTCGAAGCTGAAAACAATGTTTCCTCCATTTCGCGCCGTAGGGACCCTTCTCTGGCCACTACGAATTAGAACAAGGACAAGGGCTTGATATTCAAACGGCGAGATCGGCGACCAATTGCACGCGCTCTGGCCGAGTTCTTTTATCCGCGTGGTGGATGGCTGCGGGCCTTTGGCTATGTAAAGCACCGCGTTCGTAGATTGCCCGATACACCCGAGAAAATCGCCCGCGGCGTTTGGGCGGGGGTCTTTACGACCTTTACGCCGTTCTTCGGGTTCCACTTCATAACCGCCTATCTGATCGCGCGGGTCGTGCGCGGAAACATTCTCGCGGCATTGCTGGGCACATTCTTCGGAAATCCGCTGACTTATGTTCCGATTGCGGTCACGTCCTTGACGACGGGTCACTTTCTTTTGGGCACACGTCCACAACACGGTTTCGAAAAGTCATTGTCCCAGAAATTCGATGGCGCCGCGCGGGATCTCCTTCATAACTTCAAGGCGATCTTTACGCCTGAGGCAATGGAATGGTCGCGCTTGCAACTTTTTTACGATGATGTGTTCCTGCCCTTTATGGTCGGCGGGATCATTCCTGGAGTGATCGTTGCCACTTTTGTTTATTATCTCTCGGTTCCCGTCATTCGGGCCTATCAGAACAGCAGAACGCGCAAGCTTCGCGCCAAGCTTGAACAGCTTTCCAAAACCGCGCGCAAAACACCTGACGATCAATCGCTAAGCGGGTAGGATCGACACGACGAGGAGGCAATTGCCATGACGAACGGAAAACTGCGTTTGGGGGTCAACATCGACCATGTCGCAACCGTGCGAAATGCCCGAGGGAGCGCCTATCCCGATCCGGTCCGCGCTGCGAAACTTGCCGAAGAGGCAGGGGCCGACGGCATTACCGCGCACCTTCGCGAAGATCGTCGTCATATTTCGGATGCCGATATCGATGGCTTGATGGCGGCTTTGACCACGCCTCTCAATTTCGAAATGGCTGCGACATCGGAAATGCAGGCGATTGCTCTTCGTCACAAACCCCATGCCGTGTGCATCGTCCCCGAAAAGCGCGAAGAACGCACGACCGAAGGCGGGCTCGAAGTTGTGCGCGAGGAAAGTCGTCTTGCCGATTTCATTGCCCCGCTGCGCGAAGCAGGATGCCGCGTTTCGATCTTTATTGGTGCCGATCAAGACCAGATCGAGGCGGCACATCGTATCGGTGCACAGGTGATCGAACTTCATACCGGTGCCTATTGCGATTTCCACGCCGAAGGTCGTTTTGACGCGCGCGATGCAGAACTTGCGCGGCTTCGTGAGATGGCGCGTTTTGCCCATGGTCTCGGGCTCGAGGTGCACGCGGGTCATGGGCTCACCTTCGAGACGGTGCAGCCGATCGCGGCTCTGCCCGAAGTGATGGAACTCAACATCGGCCATTTCATCATCGGAGAGTCGATTTTTAGTGGGCTCGGACCGACGATCAAGGAAATGCGCCGGTTGATGGACGAAGCACGGGCCTGAACGTGATACTCGGAATAGGCAGCGATCTTGCGAATATCGAGCGTATCCAGGGCACTCTGGATCGCTTTGGCGATCGTTTTCGCAATCGCGTTTTCACCGAAATCGAACAGGCCAAAGCAGAACGTCGCAAGGACGTGGCCGGAACCTATGCCAAAAGGTGGGCCGCTAAAGAGGCCTGTTCCAAAGCGCTGGGCACGGGTCTAGCGATGGGGATTTCATGGAAAGATATGGCGGTGTCCAATCTTCCTTCGGGTCAACCCGTCATGAAGGTGACTGGCTGGGCCAAAGACAGGCTCGACGCGATGACCCCCGAAGGGCATGAAGCAATCATTCACGTCACGCTTACCGATGACCACCCTTGGGCTCAGGCCTTTGTCGTCATCGAAGCAAGGCCGATCCCCGAGCAATAGGGGACCGACTTGACACCTAGCAGGGCGCCACGCATGAAGCGCAGGATATTTTAGAGGACCAGAGTATGAGCGAAGAACTTGAATCAGGCGTTTGGGCGAGTGTTAAAGAAACCGTCAAGACGATCGTCTATGCTCTGCTGATTGCGGGCACGTTCCGCACGCTGTTCTTTCAGCCGTTTTGGATCCCGTCCGGTTCTATGAAGGACACCCTTCTGATCGGTGACTTCCTCTTTGTGAACAAGATGGCCTATGGTTACTCCTATGCCTCTTGCCCGTCGATCAAGATCCCCTCGCTCGGTGTCGACATTGATGCAGAAGATTTCTGCGGTGTCTTCAAAGGAGCGGAAAAGCGTTTCCTCGGGTCCGAGCCTGAGGTTGGGGATGTGATCGTCTTTCGCCATCCGGTCACGGGTGTTGATTTCGTAAAGCGTCTTATCGGCAAGCCCGGTGATCGTATCCAGATGATCGACAGCGTTCTTCACATCAATGGTTCGCCCGTCGAGCTGGAACGCGTTGCCGACTTTGAAGAACCCTATGCACCGCAGGGTGCACAAAACAGTATCCCGCGTTGTGCAAACACCGTCACGAGCCAAGGCGATACCTGTATCAAAGAACGCTATATCGAGACCTTGCCGAACGGTGCAAAGCACTCGATCCTCAATATTGCGGTGCAGCGTGCCGATGATACGGGTGTCTATACGGTTCCCGAGGGTCATTATTTCTTTATGGGTGACAACCGTGATAACTCGGTCGACAGCCGCTTCCCGCAGAGCGAAGGTGGCGTAGAATTCGTGCCCGCAGAGAATTTGGTCGGGCGCGCGGATCGCATCATCTTTAGTTCTGCAGGCCGTTCCATGCTTGCGTTCTGGACGTGGCGCATGGATCGCTTTTTCGAGGTTGTCGAGTAAACCAGAGCAGCAATGTATTTTTCCCTCAACCCGATCAAACTGTTCCTCGACGGGTTCGACTGGAATGGTCGAACCTCTCGGCGGCAACTCGGGATTGTTCTGTTCTCGGGAATTTTGCCTTCTTCGATCTCGGCTCTGCTCGGATACATAGGCTATGACGCGCTCTGGGCGCGCAGCCTTCTTATCTTGTTCGCTGCGCTTTTTTTCATTCCGCTGGTGGGGCACCTTGTGCGCCGCATCAATGATCTTGGTTGGAATGGCTGGCTGGTCTGGCTTGTCGTCGTGCCCTATGTGGCCTTTGTCTTTCTTCTTGTGCTTTTGTTCAAGTCGAGGGGCTACAAGCGTCCCATCTATTCCACGCTTTGGCGTCTTGTGGGACAGGTGGCTACGGCGGTCGTTGCGCTTGTGATGTTGACGGGTGTGTTCTGGCGCCCCTATTTCGTCATTTCGGGTGCGATGAAGCCCAACCTGCTCGTCGGGGACTATGTGATCACGACCGTGTTCACGACCGACCCCGAAGTTGGTGAGATGACCGTCTTTCGGCATCCTGTTTCCGGTATCCCGACGGTGAGCCGTGTGATCGGGATCGAGGGTGACAGCGTCCAGATGCGAGGCGGCACTCTCTGGATCAACGGGGTCGAGGCAGAAACGGCTTCGGATGGCTTTTTTGACGAGGTGATGGAACCACAGGGACCTCTTGGACTACTTCCCAGATGCACCAACGGAGCCGTGGGGCAGTTCGCGAATTGCAGGAAGACCCAAGAGAGAGAAACTCTGTCGAACGGGGTTGGCTATCCGATCCTGAACATCGGAAAGACCGCGCTCGATCAAACGGGCGAGTTCACGGTTCCCGAAGGCCATGTCTTTGTGCTTGGCGATAATCGTGATAACGCAGCAGACAGCAGGATCGCCGTTGGTGCAGGCGGAACGGGATTTGTTCCGGTCGAAAATCTGATTGGCCATCCGTTGTTTGTGCTCTATTCGGTGTCGTCCGCTTGGCCTTGGGCGATCTGGACGATGCGCGTGAATAGAATTTTCGTAGGAATCGAATGAAACTGTCGGTCGAACTCACAGCATTCTGCGAACGGATTGGATATCAGTTCAACAAGCCGGAATTGCTTGTGCGTGCCATGACGCATCCCTCGATGTCCTCGCCGCATCGTGACAACAACCAGCGTCTCGAGTTTTTGGGCGACCGCGTGCTCGGCCTTGTGATGGCAGAGGCTCTTTTTCGCGCGGACATGGGGGCGAGCGAGGGTGTGCTTGCGCCGCGTTTCAACGCGCTCGTCCGCAAGGAAACCTGCGCAGATGTCGCCCGTCAGGTGGAGCTTGGCTCGGTGCTCCGTCTGGGGCGGTCCGAAATGAAATCAGGTGGCCGCCGCAAACAAGCGCTTTTGGGCGATGCCATGGAAGCTTTGATCGCGGCGGTTTATCTTGACGGCGGCTTCAAGGCGGCAAGCGACGTGGTGCTGCGACTTTGGGGCGATCGGATCGACCAGGTCGAAGAGGACGCGCGCGACCCCAAGACCTCGCTTCAAGAGTGGGCGCAGGCCCGCGGAGAAACGCCACCCGTCTATACCGAGATCGGGCGCTCTGGCCCTGATCATCAGCCAATCTTTACCATCGAGGTCCAACTGGCCTCGGGTGCTTCCGAAAGGGCAAGCGCCGGTTCCAAACGCCAAGCTGAACAAGCTGCGGCCAAGGCTCTTTTGAGCAAGGTAACATCATGACCGAAGAGAATACCCGCGCGGGCTTTGTGGCCCTTATTGGCGAGCCGAATGCAGGCAAGTCGACTTTGCTCAATCGTATGGTCGGAGCCAAGGTTTCGATTGTGACCCACAAGGTCCAGACCACACGGGCCCGTATTCGCGGGGTCGCTCTGGATGGCGACAGCCAGATCGTTTTTGTGGACACACCGGGTCTGTTCCGCCCCCGTCGTCGTCTTGACCGCGCAATGGTCGCAGCCGCTTGGGGTGGTGCCGCTGATGCCGATGTCGTTGTTCTTTTGATCGAGGCGCATCGCGGTCAGACCGATGGTGTCAAAGCCATTCTGGAGGCCTTGAGCGAGCGTGTCGGGCAAGTTCCAGTCGCCCTTGCCATCAACAAGATCGATCGGGTGAAGGCCGAAGAGCTTCTGGCGCTCACCAAGGCGATGAACGAGGCTTATCCCTTTGTCGAAACCTTCCTCATTTCGGCCGAGCGCGGGCACGGGTGCGATGCACTCAAGCACTGGTTGGCCAAGGAGGTTCCTGCCGGTCCGTGGCTCTATCCCGAAGACCAGATTGCCGACCTGCCGATGCGTATGATTGCCGCCGAGATGACCCGTGAAAAGCTCACGTTGCGGCTTCATCAGGAGCTTCCTTATCAGCTCACCGTCGAAACCGAGAGCTGGCAAGAACGCCCCGACGGGTCTGCGCGGATCGATCAGATGATTTATGTGTCGCGTGATGGTCACAAGGGGATCTTGCTCGGCCACAAAGGCGAGACCATCAAGTCTGTCGGCCGCGCCGCGCGCGAAGAAATCGAAGAGTTCCTCGGCCGCAAGGTGCACTTGTTCCTTCAGGTGAAAGTCCGAGAAAACTGGCTCGAAGAATCCGAGCGTTATTCCGAAATGGGCCTTGATTTCAAAGACGGTAACTGACGCCAGACTTGATTTGAGTCCCGTCTCTTGCTTCTTTGTCGTGGGGCGAGTTGGAGAAGACATGCGGCTTACGTCGGAAATCTGGGTTTCGGCCTATCTCATGCGTTTGCGCACCGAGGACATACCTGCGTTCGTCGTCAAAAAGGGCGATGTGACTGCGGGTGCAGTGCTTATCAAGCTCAACACACTCGACGGGCGCGCGACCTGTTACCAGCGAAGCTTTGATCTGATGTCGGGAGAGCGCGCTTGGGTTGCCCTGAGTTCGGGCCCCGAGACCGAGGTCGATGCCTCGATCAACAAGCAGCGCAACTTCGATCCCGATCTTTGGGTCATCGAAGTCGAGAGCAGGCAGGGCCGCCATATGCTTGACGAGCCCGGTCTCGAATGATCGAGTGGCGGGATCAGGGCGCTTTGATCGCGGCGCGTCCGCACGGAGAAACATCCGTCATCGTCGAGGTCTTTACCGAGACACATGGTCGTCACGCAGGTGTTGTTCGTGGTGGCGCCAGTCGCAAGCAGGTTGCAAACCTTCAGCCCGGAACACAGCTTGATGTGACCTGGAAGGCGCGTCTCGATGATCACCTTGGAAGCTTCAGCGTCGAGCCGTTGCGGTCTCGTGCCGCGCAGGTCATGAATGACCGTCTTGCGCTTGGGGGGCTTAATGCGGTTTGCGCGCTGCTTTCGGCGACTTTGCCGGAACGCGAGCCGCACCCGATCCTCTATGCAAAAAGCATCGCGCTTCTCGATCTTCTGGGGCAAAGCGATGTCTGGCCATTGGCCTATCTTCAATGGGAAATGGCGCTTCTGGAAGAATTGGGATTTGGCCTTGATTTGTCGGCTTGTGCCGCAACGGGTGTGAATGAAGAGCTTTGCTTCATCTCGCCGAAGTCAGGGCGCGCCGTGAGCCGTCAGGGGGCGGGAGAATGGGCGCACCGTATGCTTGATTTACCGCCCGTTCTTAAAGGCGAGGGAGATGCCTCGGGACCCGAAATCGCCAAGGCGCTCGCGACGACAGGCTATTTTTTCGAGCATAAAGTCCTTGCGAATTTGTCGGGACGGCCCATGCCGCCCGCACGTTCGCGGCTTAGGGATCTGATCGCATCCTTGCAATAAAAAGGCCGGCGGGGGAGCGCCGGCCTTTTACTTTCCAGACGGTAGGATTTAACCCAGCAAGCGCCGAGCGATGACCTGCGCCTGAATTTCTGCGGCACCCTCGAAAATGTTGAGAATGCGGGCGTCGCAAAGGATGCGGCTGATTTTGTATTCCAGCGCAAAGCCATTGCCGCCGTGGATCTGAAGACCGTTGTCCGCAGCCGCCCAAGCAACGCGGGCCCCCAAGAGTTTCGCCATCCCCGCTTCAAGGTCGCAGCGGCGATCGGCATCCTTTTCCCGCGCCGAGAAATAAGTCAGCTGACGCGCAATCATGATCTCGACGGCCATCATCGCTAGCTTGCCTGAGACGCGCGGGAAGTTGATCAGCGATTGGCCGAACTGCTTGCGGTCGTTCGCGTATTGCATTGCAACATCGAGAGCCGATTGTGCAACACCGATGGCGCGGGCGGCGGTCTGGATCCGCGCGCTTTCAAAGGTTTGCATCAGTTGTTTGAAGCCGTTCCCTTCCTCGCCGCCGAGGAGGTTTTCGCCTTTGACGTGGAAGTTATCAAAGCCGAGTTCGTATTCTTTCATCCCGCGATACCCGAGCACTTCGATCTCGCCACCCGTCATCCCCTCGGTCGGGAAGGGATGCTCGTCTGTGCCGGGTGTCTTTTCGGCAAGGAACATCGACAGGCCTTTGTAGTCGCTTGTCGCAGGGTCAGTGCGGGCGAGGAGCGTCATGACATGGGTGCGGGCCGCATGGGTGATCCACGTTTTGTTGCCCGTTACTTTGTAGTCACCGTTCTCGTCCTTGACAGCGCGGGTGCGCAGAGAGCCGAGGTCGGAACCCGTATTGGGTTCGGTGAACACGGCAGTCGGGAGCGTTTCACCCGACGAAAGACGGGGAAGCCACTTTTCCTTTTGCTCTTGGGTGCCGCCACAAAGGATAAGTTCAGCCGCAATTTCAGAGCGGGTGCCGAGTGAGCCAACGCCGATATACCCGCGCGAAAGCTCTTCCGAGACGACGACCATTGCGGATTTGGGGAGGCCGAAGCCGCCGAATTCTTCAGGAATGGTAAGGCCGAAGACGCCCATTTCGGCAAGCTCTTCGATCACGCTCATCGGGATCAGCTCGTCCTTGAGGTGCCATTCGTGGGCGAAAGGCTCTACCTTCTCCACGGCGTAGCGACGGAATTGCTCGCGGATCATCTCGAGCTCGTCGTCAAGGCCCGTCGCTCCGACGGTGATGTTTGCAGACTGCTCCTGCATCAGTTCAACAAGGCGAGTCCGGGCGGATTGGGTATTGCCGCGCACCATCAGCGTCGAAACAGCGTCATTGCGGAAGCCGTTCAGCGCGTCCTCGAGACCAAGCTCGCTCATACGGAACATTTCGCCTTGGGACATCGGGATGCCGCCGGAGATATGGTTCAGGTATTCGCCGAAAGCGATCTGGAGAAGGAGCTGTTCGATCTCGCCGAATTTCCCCTCGGTTCTCAGCGTGCTTGCCCAGCCGTCCATCTGGCGAAGTGCTTCGACATAGGTGGCAAGCCACGCAAGACCATGGGCGGCGCTCTGGTTCTCTTCGACAAGTTTGCCTGAAACGCGTCCGTCCTTCGTTACAAGCGACTTGAGCACTTCGGTAGCGCTGGACAGAACGGCATCGGCTGCAGGAACGGCTGCCGCCGTCAACTCCAGAAGGTTATCGAGAAGCGGGTTGGCTTTCATGAATACGTCCTGTCCGTCATGGGGCATGTGAAGGGCTCCTTTTTTGCTTGTGCAGAAATAGCCCTTTCGCAGTCGCAGCGCAATATTAGTTCGTAAAATTATTAAAAATCATACTAAAGTGTCGCGACCGATTTTGCGTGTAGGTTTGAATGAATACCGCTAAACCATAGGAATGGATACGCTTTTTAGTTCTCTCCCTCTTGAGCTCATCGTTTTTGCCTTTGGTGTCACTCTCGTTGCGGGTGTTGTCAAAGGTGCCGTAGGGTTTGCGATGCCATTGATCATGATCTCGGGAATGGGAATCGCAATAGACCCCAAAGTGGTTGTTGCCGCGATCATCTTTCCGATTGTGATGTCGAACTTTCTACAGGTGGCAAAGGCGGGCTTTGGAGAGGCGAGACAAGCGCTCAAGGATTACGCTGTTTATGTGTCGATCGTCTGTGTGATGATCCTTGTCTCGGCTCAATTCCTGACGGTTATTCCCACTGAAACGATGTTCCTTGTGCTGGGGATTCCAGTCACAATCCTCTGTGCGATCCAGATTGCGGGGGTCCGGTTTACCATTCCTGAGAATCGCCGAGGCGTATCCGCGGTGATCGCAGGGTTCCTTTCCGGGGCGCTCGGCGGTCTTGCGGGGACTTGGGGCCCGACAACCGTGCTTTACCTCGTCGCGGTCGAGACGCCCAAGGCACGACAGATCGTGGTTCAGGGTGTTGTTTATGGTCTCGGCTCGGTGATGCTCTTGATGGGGCATCTGAAGTCGGGCGTGATGAATGCGGAAACTTGGCCGCTCTCGGCGCTTCTTCTGATCCCCGCTTTCCTCGGGATGCGGATCGGTTTCCTGATCCAGGATCGCATCGACCAAGACGCATTCCGCAAAGTAACGCTTTGGGTGCTTTTGATTGCGGGACTCAACCTTGTGCGTCGCGGTTTGATCTAGAAACGAAAAAGGGCAGAACCGAAGTTCTGCCCCCATCTCTTTGTTTGGCAAGAGCCTTAGCCGATTGCGGCGGCTTTCACGTCCTCGTCGATGAAGGGGACGTATTTTTCAAAGTTGGCCGAGAACATTTCAACCAGCTTGTTGGCCTGTGCGTCATAGGCGGCCTTGTCGGCCCAAGTGCTGCGCGGATCGAGAAGACCGGCATCAACGCCTTCAACAGCTGTCGGAACTTCGAAGCCGAAGTTCGGGTCCTTACGGAAGGTGGACTCGATCAGCGTGCCGTCGAGCGCAGCGGTCAGCAGCGCACGGGTCGCTTTGATCGGCATACGCGAGCCTGTGCCGTAGGCCCCGCCGGTCCAGCCAGTGTTCACCAGCCAGCAGGTTGCGCCGTGCGATGCGATCTTTTCCTGAAGCAGCTTGCCATAAACCTCGGGGCGGCGCGGCATGAAGGGTGCGCCAAAGCAGGTCGAGAAGGTCGGTTCGGGTTCGGTCACGCCACGCTCGGTGCCGGCCACCTTGGAGGTGAAGCCCGAAAGGAAGTGATACATCGCCTGAGCGGGTGTCAGACGTGCAATCGGAGGAAGAACGCCGAAAGCGTCACAGGTGAGCATGATGATGTTCTTGGGGTGACCGCCAAGTGCGGTGTCCGACGCGTTCGAGATATAGTCGAGCGGGTAGGCGCAACGCATGTTTGCGGTCAGGCTGTCGTCGTTGAAGTCGAGCTCTTTGGTCTCTTCGTCGAACACCATGTTCTCGATCACGGTCGCGAACTTCTTGGTGGTGGCGTAGATTTCAGGCTCGGCTTCGGCCGAGAGGTTGATGGTCTTGGCGTAGCAGCCGCCTTCGAAGTTGAAGGTGCCGCGATCCGACCAGCCATGCTCGTCATCGCCGATAAGAACACGCGACGGGTCAGCCGAAAGCGTGGTCTTGCCCGTCCCCGAAAGGCCGAAGAACACCGCCGTATCGACGGGGTTGCCCGGCGCATGGTTGGCCGAGCAGTGCATCGGCATGATGCCCTCTTCGGGGAGCAGGTAGTTGAGGAGGGTAAAGACCGACTTCTTGTTCTCGCCTGCGTATTCTGTGCCACCGATCAGGATGATCTTTTTGGCAAAGTTCAGGGTGATGACGGTTTCGGTGCGGCAGCCGTGCTTTTCAGGATCGGCCTTGAAGGTCGGGCAGTTGATGATAGTCCATTCCGGCGTGAAGGTGTCCAGCTCGGCGCGCTCGGGGCGGCGAAGCAAGTGGCGGATGAACAGACCGTGCCACGCAAGCTCGGTTACCACGCGCACGTCCAGACGGTGTGCCGGATCGGCGCCCCCGAAAAGATCCTGAACGTGGTAGGTTTTGCCCTTCATGTGCTCGAGCATGTCGGCGTAAAGAACATCGAACTTGCCCGCATCCATCGGCGGGTTGTTTTCCCACCAGATGGTGTTTTCGACTTCGGGTGTTTTGACGACGAATTTGTCTTTGGGCGAACGGCCGGTGTGCTTGCCCGTGGTCACCAAAAGCGATCCGCCTTGGCCCAGCGTGCCTTCTTCGGCTTTGATCGCGGCCTGCACAAGATCCGGTTCGATCAGGTTGTAATAGACATAACCCAGTCCATGGATGCCCTGATCTTCAAGCTTCATGGTTGGGTTGACCCGTCCGTGGTCCATTGTCTCTCTCCTAATGTGACCGGCCTTGAGTGGCCTGTAGACCTTCACATAGCAGCAAGATTTTTCTCAAGAAAAGGACACATTTACACAGTTAGCGCGAACATTTTCGTGTTAGCGCAACCATTTAGCGCGACCATAGTCGGGTATGGCAAATTAGTCATCCTTTGAGGATTCATGTTCCAAAATGTTGCCGCAAACAGTCGGAGTGACACTTTAGGATTGATTCGTTTTCTCAAAAGGAGGAAAAACACTATTAAAATGGGCAATAACAAGAGCAGTCACAAAAGGGGTTAACCCGATGCAAAAAATCGCGTTGGTAGACGACGATCGGAATATTCTTACTTCGGTCGCCATGACACTCGAGGCCGAAGGTTTCGAGGTCGAGACATATAACGACGGACAGGCGGCGCTTGACGCCTTCAACAAGAAGCTTCCCGACATGGCGGTGCTGGATATCAAAATGCCACGCATGGACGGCATGGATCTTCTGCAACGGCTTCGTCAAAAAACCACGATGCCGGTCATTTTCCTCACGTCCAAAGATGACGAGATCGACGAAGTGCTCGGTCTTCGCATGGGGGCCGACGATTATGTGAAAAAGCCGTTTTCCCAGCGTCTTCTGGTCGAGCGTATCCGCGCACTTCTCCGCCGTCAGGATGCGATCAACGGTGCTCCTGTCGAAGAGACTGAAGAAAACAAAGTGATCGAGCGCGGCAATCTCAAGATGGATCCGCTTCGTCATGCCGTGACGTGGAAGGGTAAGGACGTATCTCTTACGGTAACCGAATTCCTCCTTCTGCAAGCCCTCGCGCAGCGCCCCGGTTTTGTCAAAAGCCGTGACCAGCTGATGGATGTGGCCTATGATGATCAGGTCTATGTGGATGACCGCACGATCGACAGCCACATCAAACGTCTGCGCAAGAAAATGCGCCAAGCGGATGATGAGTTTACGGCAATCGAGACGCTGTATGGCATCGGCTATCGCTATAACGAAGAATAAAGAATGACCGCATCGCCCAATATCGACGTTCGTGATCTCCGTTCGGTGCGAAAGGCCGCTCGGGAATCCGATGTGGTTTTGGGCGACGACTACCTCACGCCAGATTCCGTGATGGATCGCGAATATCGTGAACAGCACGGGAAAAAGCGGCTTTTTACGGTCAAAAGCTCGCCTCTTGCTCGCAAGATCATCACCTTTAACCTCTTGTCGATCATCATTCTTGTGGCAGGCGTTCTTTTTCTGAACCCCTCGCGCGAGAATTTGGCCTTTCAGCGGACCCAAGGGCTTGTTCGTGAAGCAGAGCTCATCGCTGATGTGTTCGAGGCGACCTTGCCCGCAGGGGCTCCGGTGAACCTTGCGACAAGCGACGGGATCGAGGCGGATCTCGTGCTCGGTGGTCTTGATATTCGGGGCGGGGTCAAGGTTTTTATCTTTGATCCCACAGGCGTACTCATCGCCGAGCGCGAAGCCGAGGCGAATACCACTTTCACGAACGGGAGCACGGTTCTGACCGATCTGTTGTATCGGGGGTGGAACGCGCTTTCGCAGATTTTTGGCCCCTCGACGTCGAAACGCGTCATCCTTTCCGACATTGATCGTGCCCGCACCACCGCAGTCGAGGCCGTGGGGTCGGGGAACGAAGCCCAGATCAGTCTGGGCGCTGATGGTGGAACAGTCTTTTCCGTGGCGACGCCGATCCTTCAGAATAATGCGGCCATCGGCGCGGTTGCCGTGCTGAGTGCGGATGGCGAGCTTGATCAGCTTGTCCGTCAGGAACGCGAGCAGGTGCTCCAGATGTTGATTATCGGGGTCGTCGTGTCGATTGCGATGTCACTTGTGCTTGCTTCGACGATCGCAAATCCGCTTGCCGATCTTGCCGCTGCGGCCGAGTTGGGGCGTGATCGCAACGCGCGCAAGATGAACCCCGGTCGCATTCGCATTCCCGATCTGACAGCACGTCCCGATGAGATCGGCCGTCTTTCGGCGGCGCTCCGCGGTATGGTCGCAGCGCTCTATGAGCGGATCGAGAACAACGAGCAATTCGCGGCCGACGTCGCGCACGAGATCAAGAATCCGCTTGCGTCTCTCCGCTCCGCGGTCGGCACACTCCGCGTTGCAAAACGGGACGATCAGCGCGAGCGTCTTCTCGAGGTGATCGAACATGACGTCGTGCGACTCGATCGTCTTGTGAGCGATATTTCCAATGCCTCCCGTCTCGACAGCGAATTGGTGAAGGAAGAAGAGGAAGAGTTCGACCTTATCAAAATGGTCGGCAACCTGAATGAATTCTTGGGTGGCCAAGCCCGCGAAAAGGGTATCGATTACCTGACCGACATGCCGAACGTTCCGATCAGGATTTCGGGTCTAGAGGGGCGTTTGGCCCAAGTTTTCGTCAACCTGATCACCAATGCGATCTCCTTTTGTGAAGAGGGTGATGCCATACGGGTATGGGTTCGTCGCCGTGACAACCGTGTCCTTGTCGTGGTCGAGGACACAGGTCCGGGCATTCCCGACACAGCCCTGACCAAAATCTTCAAACGGTTTTACTCCGAGCGTCCCGCAGGCCAGTTCGGCAATAACTCGGGCCTTGGGCTCGCGATTTCCAAGCAAATTGTGGAAGCGCATGGCGGCGTTATCTGGGCCGAGAACATTCGCCCGACCGAGGCTGATATTTCCTCGGAGCCACTTGGTGCGCGGTTTGTTGTCGGGCTTCCCGTCTAAACATGTCGGGGCCGGATGTGGGTGACACAATTCACGCCTCGGCTATCGTTCTGGACGGCAAAGGACTTCTTATTCTCGGCCCCTCGGGAAGCGGCAAATCTTCCTTGGCGCTTGAAATGATGGCGCGCGGAGCAACGCTTGTGGCCGATGACCGCTGTTTGATTCAGGTGCAGGACGACAAGCTCTTTGTCTCTCCCCCTGCTACGATTGCCGGCCAGATCGAGGCGCGCGGGATCGGCATTCTGAATGCCGACTTTGCGCCTTTTGCTTCGATCGACGTGATTGTGGATCTTGGTCGGAAATCACCGAAACGTTTGCCTGAGCAATTGACGATGACACTTGCGGGCGTCACACTCCCATTAGTTCACAAGGTCGATAATCCAAGTTTTCCGGCACTGCTTTTGCAGGTTCTGCGAGGCGGTCGGAGAGATTGAGCATGGTTCAGAGCGAAGAGGGCCCGCCCCCACAGGCGGGGAGAGATATCGATAGTCAGATTGTGCGCGTCATCTTGGTGACGGGCCCTTCAGGTGCGGGCCGCACCACCACTGTTCGCGCGCTCGAGGACTTTGGCTACGAGGTGATAGACAACCTACCTTTGTCCCTCTTGGATCGCTTGCTTACCGGACCCAAGCTTGATCGTCCGATCGTTCTGGGGATCGATGTCCGTAACCGCGATTTTTCTGTGGATGCGTTCTTGCGGGTGATCGACACACTTACGCGCGATCCGAGTATTGAGGTTCAGTTGCTCTATCTCGATTGTGCCGAAGACGAGCTTATCCGTCGCTATTCGGAAACCCGCCGCAAGCACCCGCTTCTGCCGGATCAAGCGCCGATCATCGGGATCAGCCAAGAGCGCGCCTTGCTTGTGCCGATCCGCAACAAAGCCGACATTTTGATCGACACGACAGGTCTTTCGCCCCACGATCTTCGTGTCGAAATCGAAGCGGCGTTCGGTATTGATAGCCGCAAGAACATGTTGTTGTCGGTGCAGTCTTTCTCCTATCGCAGGGGCATCCCGCGCGGTGTGGATTTTGTGTTCGACTGCCGCTTTCTCCGCAATCCTCACTGGGAGCCGAGCTTGAGGGCGAATGACGGACGCGAAAAAGGGGTCGCAGACTATGTGAAGGCTGATCCCGACTTTGAACAATTCTTGCAAAATGTGCTCTCCTTGATGGAATTGACGGTGCCTTTGTTCAAGAATAGCGGGAAGTCCCATCTCTCGATCGCATTTGGATGCACGGGCGGGCAACATAGATCGGTTGCGATGACCGAAATCGTAACGGATGCACTTGCAGAAAAAGGATTGCAGGTATCTAAACGTCACCGAGAATTGGAACGGCGCGAAGGTGACTCTGCGCCAAGCAAGGGAACTGCGCATTGATCGGGATTGTGATTGTCGCACATGGGGGGCTGGCGCAGGAATACCTTGCCGCAGTTGAACATGTCGTCGGCAAACAAGAGGGCATGCGCGCCATCGCCATCGGTCCCGAAGATGATCGAGAAGCCAAGCAAGACGAAATCTGTCGCGCTGCGAACGAAGTCGATACGGGCAACGGCGTTGTGCTCTGCACCGATCTGTTCGGGGGCTCTCCTTCAAATCTTTCACTGCGGGCCTGTAGTCTCACGGACCGACGCATCCTCTATGGGACCAATTTGCCCATGTTGATCAAGTTGGCGAAATGTCGGGGCCGTACAGTGCCGGACGCCGTCAATGCCGCCTTGACTGCGGGACGAAAGTATATCGACAGCCACGCTGTCACCTCGGACATGGACTTTGATTGATGGCCTATCGCAAACTCAAGATTGTAAACGTGAAGGGGCTGCACGCACGGGCCTCGGCAAAATTGTCCGAGCTTTGCGAAAGGTTCGATGCGACCGCCACTGTGTCCAAGGACGGTGAATCCGCGGGAGGAGACAGCATCATGGGGCTCCTGATGCTCGCAGCATCGATTGGCACCTATATCGAAGTCGAAACGAACGGTGCTCAGGCCGAGGAACTTGCCGCCGCAATCGAGGCTCTCGTTGCCGACAAATTCGGCGAAGGCAACTGATCCGACCCTTTAGCGGGTCGGAACAGGCTTTTCTCCACGATAATCATAGAAACCGCGCTGGGTTTTGCGCCCGAGCCAACCCGCTTCGACATATTTGGTCAAGAGCGGGCAGGGGCGGTATTTCGTGTCGGCAAGACCGTCATGGAGCACGTTCATAATCGCCAGACAGGTATCGAGCCCGATAAAGTCGGCAAGCTCGAGCGGGCCCATTGGATGGTTCGCACCGAGTTTCATCGATGTGTCGATAGATTCGACCGAGCCGACACCTTCGTAGAGCGTATAAATCGCCTCGTTGATCATCGGCATAAGGATGCGGTTCACGATGAATGCGGGGAAATCCTCGGCCGCAGCGGATGTTTTTCCAAGTTTTTCGACAACTGCGTGACAGGCTTGGAATGTCTCTTCATCGGTGGCAATGCCGCGGATCAGCTCGACCAGCTGCATCACCGGCACGGGGTTCATAAAGTGGAACCCGATGAACTTCTCGGGGCGATCCGTTCGGCTTCCCAATCGGGTAATCGAGATCGAAGAGGTGTTCGAAGCCAGAATGGTGGTCGGCTTGAGGTGCGGGAGCAAATCCTCGAAGATGGCTTGCTTGATCGTCTCTCGCTCGGTTGCCGCCTCGATGACAAGATCGGTCTGCCCAAGATCGGCCAATGTGGTGGTCGTCTTGATGCGCGCCATGGCTTCGGCTTTTTGCTCGGCGGAAATCACGCCTTTTCCGACCTGACGCTCAAGATTTTTATCGATCAAGCCAAGCGCCTTGCTCATGGCCTCGGCGCTGACGTCGGTGAGCAGGACATCAAATCCGGCAAGAGCAAATACATGGGCGATACCGTTCCCCATCTGACCTGCGCCAACGATTCCAACATGCTGGATATCCATAATCTTGCCTCTCGCTATTCTAGGGCACCTTAGTCCTGAAGATTTGGCTTCATCAAGACACGCCGCTTATCAGAGTTGGTTCAAATTCGAAATTTAGCAACTTGGCAAGGAATTTGGGCGAATCTTCTTTCAGGTGAGTGAAAATACGAGTGGTGGAAAAATGAAGCACGAGTCCTTCGGCGCTTTGGGCGTGAACTATGCTCCTTGTCGATATGCACATTCCAAACTGAACTTTCGGGGGCCAAAGCGGTCGCTGGATCAGGGTTATATCGCCTGCATTGGTGATGGGGCGACTTATGGAAAGTTTGTTCGCACGCCTTTTCCTGCGATGCTGGAACAAGAGCTTGGTAGAAAATGCGTCAATCTCGGCATCCCACATGCGGGCATCGACGCTTTTGTCAAAGATGCCTCCGTCATGTCGATCTGTGAGGGCGCGGATGCCGTGGTTCTACAGGTGTCGGAAGTCCAGAACATGTCGAACCGTTTTTATCGTGTCCACCCGCGACGCAACGACCGCTTTCTCGCGGCCTCCTCTGTTCTCAAGGTGCTCTTTCCGAACATAGATTTCACCGAGTTCGACTTTACCCGTCATTTGCTTGCGCGTTTGCGGAGCGCGGCACCCGAAAAATTCGGCATCGTCGAGGCGGAGCTGTCGCAAGCATGGACCGCGCGCATGCGCACTCTCTTGTCCCATTTCGGGGATCGGGCCGTCATCGTGTCCGTCCCGCCGATGCAGCGCACGTCGGGCAGCATCGAGGTGACTTCCACGCTTTTGTCAGGATTCAAAGACATCGCTCGCGACATTGTCGAGGTTACGCCTGTAACCGCGAATACCACCGAAGGGATGGAATGCTCTGCGGTGGAGCGGGACCAAGCGCTCTGCTTTCCCAACCCGCGTATCCATGCCGAAATTTGCGAGGCTGTCGCGTCGAAGCTTTTGCCGAGGCTTCAAATAAAAAAGGCCCGCACAGTTTTTGCGCGGGCCTCTGGAGGGGTGTGAAAGGATCAGAGCTTGCTTGTGAGCTCGGGCACAGCGTCGAAGAGGTCGGCGACGAGGCCGAAGTCGGCGACCTGGAAGATCGGGGCTTCTTCGTCCTTGTTGATGGCGACGATGATCTTCGAATCCTTCATGCCGGCAAGGTGCTGGATCGCGCCCGAGATACCGACAGCCACATAAAGCTGCGGGGCTACGACTTTGCCGGTTTGACCGACCTGCCAGTCGTTCGGGGCATAGCCCGAGTCGACCGCCGCACGGGACGCACCGACCGCCGCGCCGAGCTTGTCGGCAAGACCTTCGATGAGCGCAAAGCTCTCTTCCGAACCGACGCCGCGGCCGCCCGAGACGACGATCCCCGCAGAGGTGAGTTCAGGACGATCGCTGGCTGCGACCTTGTCCTCGATCCATTCGGATTTGCCCGTTTCAGCAGCAGTGCCGAGTGCCTCGACCGGCGCCGAGTTACCGCCAGCCGCCGCCTCGAACGAGGTGGTGCGGATGGTGAAGACCTTGATGCCGTCCGACGATTTGACGGTCTGGATCGCGTTGCCCGCATAGATCGGACGCTCGAAGGTGTCGGCGTCGATCACGGCGGTCACATCCGAGAGGATCATCACGTCAAGGAGGGCCGCAACGCGCGGCAGCACGTTTTTGGCATCCGAGGTGGCGGCCGCAGCGATATGCGAATAGCCGCCCGAAAGCGAAACGATCAGAGCGGCGACAGGCTCGGCCAGAGTGTGGCAAAAACCGTGGTCGCCCGCAAAGAGCACCTTGGATACGCCTGCGAGGGTCGCGGCTTCTGCGGCGGCGGCATCACCGCCCTGACCTGCAACAAGCACATGCACGTCGCCAAGCGCGGCGACTGCGCTGACCGACTTGGACACGGCGTCAAGGGCCAGCTGGCCGTTCACGACTTCGGCAAGGAGAAGAACAGCCATCAGATCGCTCCTACTTCTTTGAGTTTCGAAACAAGCTCGTCCACCGAACCGACTTTGATGCCGGCCTGACGCACGGCGGGTTCAGAGGTTTTGACGATCGCAAGGCGCGGGCTCACGTCGACGCCGTAATCTGCTGCGGTCTTTTCATCGAGCGGCTTTTTCTTGGCCTTCATGATGTTCGGCAGCGACGCATAGCGGGGCTCGTTGAGGCGCAGGTCCACCGAGATAACGGCGGGAAGCGCGCTCTTGATGGTCTGAAGGCCGCCGTCGACCTCGCGGGTGACGACCGCTGCACCGCCGTCGATCTCGACCTTGGAGGCGAAGGTTGCCTGGCTCCAGCCGAGGAGCGCGGCGAGCATCTGGCCCGTCGCATTCATGTCGTTGTCGATGGCCTGCTTGCCGCAGAGCACGAGGCCGGGCTGCTCTTCCTCGACCACTTTGGCAAGGATTTTCGCCACGGCGAGAGGCTCGATATCGGTGTGCACGTCGTCGGCAGCGGTCACTAGGATCGCACGGTCAGCCCCCATCGCAAGCGCGGTGCGCAGCGTTTCCTGGGCTTGTTTGACGCCGATCGAAACAACGACGATCTCTTCGGCCTTGCCTGCTTCCTTGAGGCGGATGGCTTCTTCGACCGCGATCTCGTCAAAGGGGTTCATCGACATTTTAACGTTCGCAAGATCAACACCCGTTCCGTCCGCTTTCACACGAACCTTTACGTTGTAGTCAATCACGCGCTTGACCGGCACCAAGACCTTCATTGGCGTAGTTCTCCCTCATAAGTGGCGCAGACGCACCCGTTCGCGAGGTTGTTAGCAAGCGCAGCAATAGGAAAACAGTGTAAAATCGACGCGGTTTGCACCGGAGACGCCACGTTTGCCTAAGACTTTCGGGTCATCTCGGGCGCGCAACCCATAAAATAAGGGCCGCAGCGGTGCGGCTGCGGCCCTTGGGCATGGCGTAGGGTTAACGTTATCGGTTTGCGCCGGGAACCCAGAGAATATCGGCTTTACCGCTATCATTCGCGACTCGGGACGCGACAAAGAACCAGTCGGAAAGACGGTTGAGATACTTCACCGCGGCAGGATTGACTGATTCCATGGAGGCAAGTTCGACGCAAAGACGTTCGGCGCGCCGAGAAACGGTTCGGCAGAGGTGGAGTTGCGCCGCGAGAGCCGATCCCCCAGGCAAGATGAAGCTGCGAAGTGGTTCGAGGTCTGCGTTCATCTCGTCGATTTCGGTTTCAAGACGTGTGACCTGAGTGTCGAGCATGCGCAAAACGGGGTAGGGGGCCTCGTTGTCCTTTTCCATGTCGGGGCGACATAGATCAGCGCCGAGATCGAAAAGGTCGTTCTGGATTGCAGCAAGCCTGTCTGCCATCACGCCGCTCGCATGCAAGCGGGCCAATCCGACCGTGGCATTGGTTTCATCAACCGTGCCATAGGCGTCAACGCGCGCCGAATATTTTGCAACGCGATCCCCGTTTCCGAGCGCGGTTTCACCTTTGTCACCGGTGCGGGTGTAGATTTTATTCAAGACGACCATATCAGCGACGAACCCATACAAAGAGGAGGATCAGAGCAACTGCAATTGCCTGTGCGATGATCCGATAACGCATGATCTTGTTGGCGTTGCGTGCATTGTATTCGCCGCCACGACCAAAAGACCCGACCCCCCATAACAGGATTCCGGCCACGGCCAGACATGCAAATGCGACAACATAGAATAGGGGATCGTCTCTCATCACGGACCTCGTGGTTTGCGGTTATCCCCGATGTAGCAGCCCTGACCCGAAAAGAAAGGGCCTAGCCCTTGGCAATGAGCCAATCGAGGGCGCGAGTTGGGAGTAAACGCTTGAGGTTACCCATCAGATAGGTCGCGGTTGTGACATAGTAGCGCGGCTTTGGATTCGCAGCCTCCAAAGCATGGATAAGCTTGGCGGAAACTGCGCTGGCGGGGAGTTCGAAACGGTCTTTGCCGCGGTCGAGGTAGAGCCGATCCATAAGCCGTTCATAATCCGATCTACGCACCGAATTTTTCCAGTCGATCCATTTTTCGAAATGCGGGATCGCATTTTCGCGGATTTTCGATGTGATCGGTCCGGGTTCGATCAGACAGACTTTGATACCCGAGCCGCGCAGTTCGAGGCGAAGGACATCGGAGAGACCTTCAATTGCGAATTTTGTCGAAACATATGCACCGCGCCACCCGAAAGGCACGAGCCCCAAGACCGAAGAGCAATTCACGATGCGCCCGTGTCCTTGGCTGCGCATAACGGGGATGACCCGACGCGTGAGTTCGTGCCAGCCGAAGACATTCGTCTCGAAGATCGCGCGCAGGGCATCGGTGGGTAAATCTTCGACGGCACCGGGACAGGCAAAGGCCCCGTTGTTGTAAAGCGCATCAAGCCGACCGTTCGTCAGTGCAAGGATGTCGTCCAGTGCTTTGGAGATCGACCCCGTATCGGTGAGGTCGAGAACAAAGCTTTCGAGCCCTTCGGCCCTCAGCCTATCCACGTCCTCTTGTTTGCGGCAAGTGGCAAAGACCCGCCAGCCTCGATTGCGGAGGGCGTGAGCGGCATCATAGCCGATCCCGCTTGAAGA
Organism: Marivivens sp. LCG002; assembly: GCF_030264275.1. Lineage (NCBI taxonomy): Bacteria > Pseudomonadati > Pseudomonadota > Alphaproteobacteria > Rhodobacterales > Paracoccaceae > Marivivens > Marivivens sp. LCG002. Next base: position 207,572 of record NZ_CP127165.1, read on the forward strand.
CCCTGTGATCAGAACGCTGCGCTGTGTCATGCCGCGATGTTGCTCAGCATGCGCCGAGTTGCAAGCTCAACCATTTGCCTCGCGAAGCAAACTTTCCGCCATCCAGCCCATCTTGCCTGTTTCCACCACGCGGATGCGCGCCCAACCGTTTGTCGTTTCCAGCACTTCTGCCTCTGTGCCTTGGGTCAAGGTCGTGACGACACCGTATCGCGTGCTCGGACCCTGACGCATATTGACCCGAGAGCCGGCGACGGTACGAATATCTGCGCTCGGCGAAACGAGGCTCCCGTCAAGCTTGCTCGTGCTGTCTTGGGATGCGAGGAGCGCGAGAGCCTCGGCCGCACTCTTCGGTGCAGCGGCGGGCGCATCGGTCAACGAGGCCGCGATCACACTGGCTTGGATCGAGTCGGTTGCAGTGACGATGACGGGAGCGACCGTCAGGGTGTCTGTAACCGTGCGGGTCGCAACAGGCGCAACATCGGACGAACGTTTCGCGACGCTCGGCCCGAAGGCGACCCTTGTCGGGTTGGTTACACGCGTCTCGGGTTCGAACGCCGCGCCGCCCGAAAGTTGGTAAAACGCCAAAGCGAGGAAACCAAATGTGACCCAAATATACGACTTCATGACACACCCCCATGTGCATTCAATCCAAGGTTAATACGATTCGCTTATAAATTGCATTCGAATTTGGGCTCCATGGACCTTTGGGCTCGCGATGTCATGTGCTTTTTGTTTTGGGGCGATCCGCGAACAGACCGTGTTGAAAACGGTTCTCCTCAAATCCCACTGGATCGTCGGGCAGGTTGTCGCTAAACCCGAAATATGAGTGATATTTCCGATACTGAATCCGGCGAGAGCAGCCAAAATCTGACCGAAACGCTTCGGCGTGCGATTGGCGAGCGCTATCTGACCTATGCGCTTTCGACGATCATGCACCGTGCGCTTCCCGACGCCCGCGATGGGCTCAAGCCCGTGCATCGCCGCATTCTTTATGCGATGCGCGAACTGCGTCTTGCCTCGACGGGGGGCTTTCGCAAGTCCGCCAAGATCAGCGGCGACGTCATGGGCAACTATCACCCGCATGGTGATGCCGCGATTTATGATGCGATGGCCCGCCTCGCGCAGGACTTCAACGTGCGTTACCCTCTCGTCGATGGCCAAGGAAACTTTGGCAATATCGACGGAGACAACCCCGCAGCGAGCCGCTACACCGAAGCGCGCATGACCGCCGCGGCCGAGGCCTTGCTCGAAGGTCTCAACGAGAACGCAGTCGATTTTCGTCCGAACTATGACGGCACGCTTGAAGAGCCTGTTGTTCTTCCTGCCGCTTTTCCGAACCTCTTGGCGAACGGCGCAAGCGGGATCGCGGTCGGGATGGCGACCAATATTCCGCCGCACAACATCCACGAGTTGATCGACGCCTGTCTGCATCTGATCAAAGCGCCCGATGCGCGGGACGAGACGCTTTTGCAATATGTCCCCGGTCCCGACTTTCCGACGGGCGGCGTGATCGTCGAACCCAAGGAAAACATTGCCGAAGCCTATCGCACAGGACGTGGCTCGTTCCGTCTTCGTGCCAAATGGGAGGTCGAGGATCTCGGTCGCGGGCAGTGGCAGGTCGTGGTCACCGAAATTCCCTATCAGGTGCAAAAATCCAAGCTGATCGAAAAGCTGGCCGAGGTCATCCAGACCAAAAAGGTCCCGCTTCTTGCCGACGTGCGTGACGAAAGCGCCGAGGATGTTCGTATCATCCTCGAGCCTCGCGCACGCACGGTCGAACCCGATATGCTCATGGGGATGCTGTTCCGAAACTCCGATCTCGAAGTGCGGTTCAGCCTCAACATGAACGTGCTGATCGACGGCGTGACGCCCAAGGTCTGCTCGATGAAAGAGGTTTTGCGAGCCTTTCTCGACCATCGCCGTGATGTTCTTATCCGTCGGTCCGAGCACCGCATGGAAAAGATCGATCATCGTCTCGAGGTTCTCGAAGGTCTTATCATCGCCTTCCTCAATCTGGACCGCGTGATTGATATCATCCGCTATGACGACGATCCCAAGCGCGCCTTGATGATCGAGAATTGGGGTAAAGACCACGCCCGCGCCACATCGGAAAAGGATTATGTTTCTCCGCTTATCGGCGCTGCCGAAGACGCGGAACTCACCCTGTCCGAAGTTCAGGCCGAAGCCATCCTCAACATGCGCCTGCGATCTTTGCGGCGTCTCGAAGAGATGGAGCTTGTCCGCGAGCGCGATGCCCTCATGGAGGAACGCGCCGGTCTTCAGGATCTCTTGACCGACGAAGGTCTCCAGTGGGCGCGTATTTCCGAACAACTCCGCGAAACACGCAAACAGTTCGGCCGCGATTCTGTGGGCGGTGCGCGTCGCAGTGCTTTTGCCGACGCAGCCGAGGTTGAAGAGGTTCCGCTTGAAGCGATGATCGAGCGCGAACCCATCACCGTGATCTGTTCGACCATGGGCTGGATTCGCGCGATGAAGGGTCATCAGGCGCTTGATGCCGATGTCAAATTCAAGGATGGCGACGGCCCGCGCTTTATGTTCCATGCCGAAACCACCGATCGCCTTATTGTGGTCGGGGCAAACGGGCGTTTCTACACGCTTAGCGCAGCGAGCCTTCCGGGTGGGCGCGGTATGGGCGAACCTCTCCGCCTTATGATCGACCTGCCGAACGAGGCCGAGATCGTCGACATCTTTGCCCATCGGGCAGGACGCAAGCTGCTTGTCGCCTCTTCTGCGGGGGATGGTTTCCTTGTTGCCGAAGAAGAAGTCCTTGCCCAGACACGGACCGGTAAACAGGTCCTGAATGTCAAAGACGGCGTTGTGACACAGGTCGTAAAACCCGTCGTGGGTGATCATGTCGCTGTCGTCGGCGAGAACCGCAAAGTGCTCGTTTTCGATATCGCTGAGCTTCCTGAAATGAACAGGGGCAAGGGCGTCCGTCTCCAGAAATACAAGGACGGCGGTCTTTCCGACGCCACGACGTTCAACTTGGCCGATGGCTTGAGCTGGCTCGATCCGGCGGGGCGCACCCGAACCGAAACCCAGCTTGAAGAGTGGTTGGGCAAACGGGCGGGGACCGGACGAATGGCCCCACGCGGATTTCCGCGCGACAACAAGTTCACATCCTGATTCAAGGGCGGCAGCGGTTGCGTGCCGCCCTTCGGTCTTTTAACGATGGTATTCATCTTATTTGAGGACGTTTCATGTTCAAGACAGCTGTTGCCATCCTTTCCCTTGCTGCGCTGACGGCCTGCGGCGGGTTCCGGGACGACCTCGCCAAGGCCCCCAAGCCGCTTGGAAACTTTCTTTTGGGTCACAACATTGTTGTCTCGAAAGAACCCCAAAAAGGTCCTTTCTCGCGAGAAGCGTCCAACGAGGAATGGAAAGAGGCGATCAAGCAGGCGGTGGATGACCGTCTGGGCAGCCAGCGGTTCGATGGAAACGCCTATTTCCACATCGGCACAACGGTTCAGGCCTATGTTCTGGCGCAGCCCGGCATTCCCGTCGTGTATGCGCCCCAGTCCGTTTTGATGTTCACAGTCGTTTTCTTTGAAGACGCCACCCAGAAACAACTCAATCCCGAGCCGATCCAGCTTACCGTTTTCGAGCCCTGCTGTTCGATCCCCTTGGTCGGATCGGGCCTGACCAAGAGCCGAGAGCAGCAGCTTGAAGGTCTTGCTTTCAACGCGGCCAAGGCGATCGAGCGGGTGATGCGCGAAAACGCCGAGTGGTTCGGCGGTGAAAATGAAGTGCTCCCCGAAGACGATACGATCATCGTCGGCAACCCGCTGGATCGACAGGCAACAGCAAATACCGAAGAAACAGCCAACTGACGCTTGATTTCCGAGGGAAATGCCAATACATCGCCCGCGATGTTTTGAAACGGGCCAAAAGTGGCCCCCGAATGCATGAGGCGCCTGCGAAATGGCTAAGGAAAAGTTTGAACGTTCCAAACCGCACGTCAACATCGGCACGATTGGCCACGTTGACCACGGCAAGACCACTCTGACCGCTGCAATCACCAAGTACTTTGGTGACTTCCGCGCATACGACCAGATCGACGGCGCACCGGAAGAGAAAGCTCGCGGCATCACGATTTCGACCGCACACGTCGAGTACGAGACCGAAGGCCGTCACTACGCCCACGTCGACTGCCCCGGCCACGCTGACTATGTTAAGAACATGATCACGGGTGCTGCGCAGATGGACGGCGCGATCCTCGTTGTGAACGCAGCTGACGGCCCGATGCCGCAGACCCGCGAGCACATCCTTCTCGGCCGTCAGGTAGGCATCCCCTACATGGTCGTTTACATGAACAAGGTTGACCAGGTTGACGACGAGGAACTCCTCGAGCTCGTCGAAATGGAAATCCGTGAACTTCTGTCGTCCTACGACTACCCCGGTGACGATATTCCGATCGTCAAGGGTTCGGCACTTGCCGCTATGGAAGGCCGTGATCCCGAGATCGGCGAGAGCTCGATCCGCGCTCTGATGGAAGCTGTCGACAGCTACATCCCGACCCCGGCACGTGCAGTTGACCTGCCGTTCCTGATGCCGATCGAAGACGTGTTCTCGATCTCGGGCCGTGGTACTGTTGTGACCGGTCGTGTTGAGCGCGGCGTGATCAACGTTGGCGACTCGATCGAAATCGTTGGTATCCGCGACACCAAGACCACGACCTGTACCGGCGTTGAAATGTTCCGCAAGCTGCTTGACCGCGGTGAAGCCGGCGACAACATCGGCGCGCTGCTTCGCGGTGTTGACCGTGACGGCGTTGAGCGTGGCCAGGTTCTCTGCAAGCCCGGTTCGGTCAAGCCGCACACCAAGTTCGAAGCTGAGGCCTACATCCTCACCAAGGAAGAAGGCGGTCGTCACACCCCGTTCTTCGCGAACTACCGTCCGCAGTTCTACTTCCGCACCACCGACGTCACCGGCACGGTAATCCTGCCGGAAGGCACCGAGATGGTGATGCCGGGCGACAACCTCAAGTTCAACGTTGAGCTGATCGCACCGATCGCTATGGAAGACGGTCTTCGCTTCGCTATCCGCGAAGGCGGCCGCACCGTAGGCGCAGGCGTTGTATCGAAGATCGTCGAGTAATCGACACCTTCACGCCAAATCGAAAGGGTCGCCAAGAGGCGGCCCTTTTGCTTTTTGGAATTTAAAAAGAATTCCGCAGCGAAATGACTTTTCCGTCTTGCAAAGGTTTCGGCGCTTTTGTAACCCATGGCTCGGCCTTAGGGGTATAGCTCAGCTGGTAGAGCGACGGTCTCCAAAACCGTAGGTCGCGGGTTCGAACCCTGCTGCCCCTGCCATTTCAATATGTGATCCGCAGCCACCGAAGAGGTTGGAATTATTGGCGGAAGATATTAAAATTTCCCTTCATATCGGGCCGCACAAGACGGCCACTACGCATTTTCAATCGACAATGCGTCACAATCGGGAAATGTTGATCGCAGGCGGCGTTCGGTTCTACGGTCCCGAATATCTCAGGTTCCGCGAGCGCACTCTTGAAAAGATGTTCGGCATCCATGAGCGTGCCCGAGAGCTCAACAAACGCACTCCAGAAGAACAGTTGGCCTTTCTCGCCAAAGGCGCTCACCATGTGGTCTTCTCCGAGGAGAATTTCATCGGCCCGCTGCATGATGGAAAAGGGCATGTCTCTTTGCCGCTCTACGCCGAAGCGGGCCCGCGGCTCTTGGCCTTTCGGGAACGGCTCCCGAATGTGCCGCTGCGACTTTTCTTTTCGATCCGGCGTCCTGATGCCTTCCTTCAATCCGCCTATAGCCAAGCGCTTCTGGCGGGCACCTTTCTTTCTCCCGAGAGCTTTCGTCGGCGCAATCCGATCGAAGAGGTCGACTGGGTAGAGCTCTTGGACCGGATCAACGCCACCCCCGATCACGACGGGCTCTTTGTGTGGCAGTATGAGGCCTATCAACTTTTGTTGCGACCACTGACGCGGCCGATGATGGGGTGGGGATTCGCGCGCAGGCTCGAGGTTAAGACGGATCGCGTGCATCAGGGGCTCTCGTCGGCTGCGCTCGACCAAATCCTTGAGTGGCACGCCGCAGGACGAAAAGGCGACATCGCTGCGGAGGCCCGCAAGAAATACCCTGTTTCGGACGCATACCCCAAATTCCGTCTGTTTTCTAAAGAGGTGTCGGAAGCTGCGGCGGCTTGGTATGGCACCCAAATAGACGAAATCCGCGAGAAGAACGGGATCCAACTTGTCGAGCTTCCGAACCGCTTGCGCGATCAAGTCACGAGCTAGGCTTGAAAAGCCCGCATTTGTTTCGTATCTCGCCACGGATACTTGAGAGGTAGCTACTATGGCCCGGACCAACCCAGTCCAATTCTTTCAGCAAGCTCGCGCCGAAATCGGCAAGGTCGTCTGGCCGACCCGTCGCGAAGTTGTCCTGACGACCGTCATGATTTTCTTCATGACTGTCTTGCTTGCGCTGTTTTTCTCGCTTGTCGACCTGCTCATTCGCGGCGGTCTTCAGGGCGTGCTGACGTATTTCGGCTCCTAAGGTCGAAAGCGCCTCTGCTCAAGGCGGGGGAAAAGTGGCCTAAGACCCTTGAATCCATTGGGATAGAGGGGTATGTGCCACCAAATTCCTGAAAAGGCGTGCGGCGAATCGAGTTGCGCGCCGATTTTCTTTTTCAGGACACTGTCGGCTAAGTGCCGATGAAATTGGAATTTTCGGCCCGTGTGGTCGAGTGCGACGAGGTATCGAAAAAGATGGCCAAGCGTTGGTATTCGGTGAGTGTTCTTTCGAACTTCGAAAAGAAGATCGCGGAACAGATTCGCACCAAAGTGGCTGAGCAAGGACTCGAAGAGCAAATCGACGAAGTGCTTGTTCCCACCGAAGAAGTGATCGAAGTCCGTCGCGGCAAGAAAGTTTCGGCCGAGCGTCGCTTCATGCCGGGCTATGTTCTTGTTCACATGGAAATGTCGGATGAGGGCTATCATCTTGTGAACTCGATCAACCGCGTGACCGGCTTCCTCGGCCCGCAGGGTCGTCCGATGCCGATGCGCGATGCAGAAGTTCAGGCAATCCTTGGTCGTGTCGAAGAAGGTCAAGAGGCGCCGCGTCAGCTGATTTCGTTCGAGATCGGCGAAAAGGTCAAAGTCAACGATGGTCCGTTCGAGGGCTTCGATGGCATGGTCGAAGAGGTCGACGAAGACAACCAGCGTCTCAAGGTCACCGTTTCGATCTTCGGTCGGGCTACCCCGGTCGAACTGGAATACACGCAGGTCACCAAAGGGGCCTGAGTGGTGTAAGCGTGGGAGGTTTGTCGGGCGCGCCTTGCAAATCGGACCACACAACAAAAGTCTCGGCACTCGCGTGTGTCGGGAGTTGGAAAAAGGAGAGGCCCTATGGCCAAGAAAGTAATGGGAACGCTGAAGCTGCAGGTTCCTGCAGGTAAAGCAAACCCCTCCCCGCCCGTCGGCCCTGCACTCGGTCAGCGCGGCATCAACATCATGGAATTCACCAAGGCTTTCAACGCGAAGACCGCGGACATGGAAGTCGGGGCTCCTTGCCCGACCGTGATTACCTACTACCAGGACAAGTCGTTCACCTTCGAGATCAAGACGCCGCCGGCTTCTTACTACTTGAAGAAAGCTGCAAAGCTCCAGTCGGGCGCCAAGAAGCCCGGTAAAGAGACTGCAGGTTCCGTGACCGTTGCTCAGGTTAAGGAAATCGCCGAGGCCAAGATGAAGGACCTCAACGCCAACTCGATCGAAGCTGCGATGCAAATCATCCTCGGCTCCGCTCGCTCCATGGGCATCGAGGTAAAGTAAGATGGCTAAAGCAGGTAAGCGTATTACCGCAGCTCGCGCTGCATTCGAAGGCAAAGAGAACGTTTCGGTCAACGAAGCAGTCGCTCTTGTCAAAGCCAACGCATCCGCCAAATTCGACGAAACCGTCGAAGTTGCGGTTTGCCTCGGTGTTGACCCCCGTCACGCAGACCAGATGGTTCGTGGCACTGTCAACCTGCCGAACGGCACGGGTAAGACTGTTCGCGTTGCTGTTTTCGCTCGTGGCGACAAGGCCGACGAAGCAAAAGCTGCTGGCGCAGACATCGTTGGTGCAGAAGACCTGATGGAGACCATCCAGTCGGGCAAGATCGACTTCGATCGTTGCATCGCGACCCCGGACATGATGCCGATCGTCGGCCGTCTGGGTAAGGTTCTCGGCCCCCGTAACCTCATGCCGAACCCCAAGATCGGCACTGTGACCGTAGACGTTAAAGAAGCTGTAGAAGCTGCTAAAGGCGGTCAGGTCCAGTTCAAGGTCGAAAAGGCCGGTGTTGTCCACGCTGGTATCGGCAAGGCTTCTTTCGACGCTGCCAAGCTCGAAGAAAACCTGCTTGCTTTCATCGACGCAGTCCAGAAAGCCAAGCCCGCCGGTGCAAAGGGCACCTATATGAAAAAAGTAGCGCTCAGCTCCACTATGGGCCCAGGCGTTTCGGTTGACGTTGCTTCCGCAACCGGCAACTAAGTCTTAACTCGCAAGGGTGAGAACGAAGCGGGCCTCTCGGGGCCCGCTTTTGTTTTTGGACCTTTCTTGGGTGTCCCGTGTGATTTCGTTGTCAAATGCGCGACCTTATGGCATGCTCATTCAAACACATTCACGCGAGCGGACCGTTTTCCGCAATCGGTTCTTGCGTGCTTGTGGCTTCCCAGATAAATGATCCCTTGCAATCAGCGTGCGATTCGTCGTGCGCTGCTTTGTGTTTCGTCCAAGATGGCGGGTTGAGTGTCTGGAGCTATCGCGCATGCGATGCAAGAGCCTCAATAATTCCTGCCTGAGACGGGAAAGAGACAAGTTTCTCCCGGGGTGACCTCGGGTGATTTTGGCGCTACCCCGTAACGGACTTCGTGCTGGCACGTCTGTGCTGGCGGAAATGAGCCGGAAGGGGAGACCCTTCCAAACTTGGAGTAAAACTGTGGATAGAGCACAGAAAGAGAAACTGGTCGAAGAACTCGGCCAAATCTTTGAAAGCTCTGGCGTCGTAGTGGTTGCCCACTACGAAGGCATGACAGTTGCTGAAATGCAGGACCTTCGCGCACAAATGCGTGATGCGGGTGGTGCTGTACGCGTAGCCAAGAACAAGCTCGCCAAAATCGCCCTCGAAGGTAAGCCCTGTGCAAGCATCGCTTCCTACCTGACGGGCATGACCGTGCTCTCCTATTCCGAAGACCCTGTGGCTGCGGCCAAGGTCATGGATAAGTTCGCCAAAGGTAACGACAAGCTCGTTATCCTCGGCGGTGCTATGGGTGACTCGGCTCTGGATCCGGCCGGTGTCAAAGCCGTCGCACAAATGCCGTCGCGTGAAGAGCTCATCGCTCAGATCGTATCGTGCATCGGTGCGCCTGCCTCGAACATCGCTGGTGCCATTGGCGCGCCTGCCTCGAACATCGCAAGCATTCTCTCGACCATCGAAGAGAAAGCTGCCTAAGCAACTCGAATGTCTCATCGGGGCCTAGCCCTGACGTTAGGACACACATCAAACGAACGGAAAGCATAAAATGGCTGATCTGAAGAAACTTGCTGAAGAGATCGTAGGTCTGACCCTTCTCGAAGCACAAGAACTGAAAACCATCCTCAAGGACGAGTATGGTATCGAGCCCGCTGCTGGCGGCGCTGTAATGGTTGCTGGCCCGGCTGCTGAAGCTGGTGCTGCTGCAGAAGAGAAGACCGAATTCGACGTCGTTCTCAAGGATGCAGGCGCAGGCAAAATCAACGTGATCAAAGAAGTCCGCGCCATCACCGGCCTGGGCCTCAAAGAAGCCAAGGACCTCGTTGAGGCCGGCGGCAAGATCAAAGAAGGCGTTTCGAAAGCTGAAGCCGACGACATCAAGGCAAAGCTCGAAGCTGCTGGCGCAACGGTCGAACTGGCCTAATTGCGTTGCTTGGGGCTCATCGAGCCTCGGGTTTCAAGGCTGGACTCGCGATTTGCGGGTCCAGCCGAACCTGTCTTAGCGGGAAGCATTCATTGCTTTCTCCTTGGGTAGGTTCCAAAGGTCGGGCGGTTCCCCTTGGGAAGGGAACCAAGAATAGACCGGAACGCCCCTCTCAGAAGGGTTTCATGTCGCGGCCCCGGCGACTTGGACCTGCAGAGATTGAAAGGTGATGACGCATATGGCTCAGTCCTTCCTAGGCCAGAAACGCTTGCGCAAGTATTACGGTAAAATCCGTGAAGTCCTTGAAATGCCGAACCTCATCGAGGTCCAGAAGTCGTCTTATGACCTCTTCCTGCGTTCCGGCGATGCAGAGCAGCCGCTTGACGGCGAAGGTATCAAGGGTGTTTTCCAATCGGTTTTCCCGATCAAGGATTTCAACGAAACCGCAGTGCTCGAGTTTGTGAAATACGAGCTTGAAAAGCCGAAATTCGACGTCGAAGAATGTATGCAGCGCGACTTGACCTATAGCGCGCCGCTCAAGGTGACCCTGCGTCTCATCGTGTTCGATGTCGACGAGGACACCGGCGCACGTTCGGTCAAAGACATCAAGGAACAAGACGTGTTCATGGGCGACATGCCCCTGATGACGCCGAACGGCACGTTCATCGTCAACGGCACCGAGCGCGTGATCGTGTCCCAGATGCACCGCTCGCCGGGCGTGTTCTTCGACCACGACAAGGGCAAGACCCATTCGTCGGGCAAGCTCCTGTTCGCTTGCCGTATCATTCCGTACCGCGGATCGTGGCTCGACTTCGAATTCGACGCCAAGGACCTCGTGTTCGCTCGTATCGACCGTCGCCGCAAACTGCCGGTTACGACGCTGCTCTATGCTCTCGGCATGGATCAGGAAGGCATCATGAATGCCTACTACGAGACTGTGAACTTCAGCCTCGACAAAAAGTCGAACTCCTGGGTCACCAAGTTCTTCCCCGAGCGCGTTCGTGGCACGCGCCCGACCTATGATCTTGTTGATGCAGCGACCGGCGAAGTTATCGCCAAGGCCGGCGAGAAGGTCACGCCTCGTGCTGTCAAGAAGCTGATCGACGAAGGTAAGGTCAAATCGCTTCTCGTTCCGTTCAATCACATTGTTGGCAAGTATGTCGCCCAGGACATCATCAACGAAGAGAACGGCGCGATCTATGTCGAAGCGGGTGACGAACTCACGGTCGAGATGGACAAGGACGGCACCCTCATCGGCGGCTCGATCAAAGAGCTTATGGATGCGGGCGTAACGGATATCCCGGTTCTCGACATCGACAACATCAACGTCGGTCCCTACATCCGCAGCACCATGGCGTCGGACAAGAACATGAACCGCGAAGGCGCGCTCATGGATATCTATCGCGTTATGCGTCCGGGTGAACCGCCGACGGTTGAAGCAGCATCGACCCTGTTCGATAGCCTGTTCTTCGACAGCGAGCGCTATGACCTTTCGGCTGTTGGTCGCGTCAAGATGAACATGCGTCTTGACCTCGATGCCGCCGATACCCAGCGCACCCTGCGTAACGAAGACATCGTGGCTTGCATCAAGGCACTGGTCGAGCTTCGCGACGGCAAAGGCGAAGTGGACGACATCGACCACCTCGGCAACCGTCGTGTCCGCTCTGTCGGCGAACTGATGGAAAACCAGTATCGCGTCGGTCTTCTGCGCATGGAGCGCGCGATCAAGGAGCGTATGTCCTCGGTCGAGATCGACACCGTGATGCCGCAGGATCTGATCAACGCAAAGCCGGCTGCTGCCGCTGTGCGCGAATTCTTCGGTTCGTCGCAGCTTTCGCAGTTCATGGACCAAACCAACCCGCTTTCCGAAGTCACGCACAAGCGTCGTCTTTCGGCTCTCGGGCCGGGCGGTCTGACCCGCGAGCGCGCAGGCTTCGAAGTCCGCGACGTTCACCCGACCCACTATGGCCGTATGTGCCCGATCGAGACGCCGGAAGGTCCGAACATCGGTCTGATCAACTCGCTCGCTACTTTTGCGCGCGTGAACAAATACGGCTTTATCGAAACCCCGTATCGCAAGGTTATCGACGGTAAGGTCACGGATGAAGTGTCCTATATGTCGGCCACCGAAGAGATGCGTCACACTGTGGCTCAGGCCAACGCTACCCTCGACGAGGGCGGCAACTTTGTGAACGAGTTCGTCTCGACGCGTCAGTCGGGTGAATACACCCTCGCTCCGCGCGAGTCGGTCGACCTCATCGACGTCTCGCCGAAGCAGCTTGTTTCGGTCGCAGCATCGCTTATCCCGTTCCTTGAGAACGACGACGCTAACCGCGCTCTTATGGGCTCGAACATGCAACGTCAGGCTGTTCCGCTTCTCCAAGCGACCGCGCCGCTCGTCGGCACCGGTATCGAAGGCGTTGTGGCACGCGACTCGGGCGCTGCGATCATGGCAAAGCGTGCCGGTATCATCGACCAGGTCGATGCAACCCGTATCGTTGTGCGCGCGACTGAAGATCTCGAAGTCGGCGATCCCGGCGTTGACATCTATCGTCTGCGCAAGTTCCAGCGTTCGAACCAGAACACCTGTATCAACCAGCGCCCGCTGGTGAAGGTGGGTGACACCGTCGGCAAAGGCGAAGTCATCGCCGATGGTCCCTCGACCGATATGGGCGAACTCGCACTCGGTAAGAACGTCATCGTCGCGTTCATGCCTTGGAACGGTTATAACTACGAAGACTCCATCCTGATCTCCGAGCGTATCGTGCGCGACGACGTCTTCACCTCGATCCACATCGAGGAATTCGAAGTCGCCGCCCGTGACACCAAGCTCGGGCCGGAAGAAATCACTCGCGATATCCCGAACGTCGGTGAAGAAGCGCTGCGCAACCTCGACGAGGCCGGCATCGTTTACATCGGTGCCGAGGTAGGGCCGGGCGACATTCTCGTTGGTAAGATCACGCCCAAGGGCGAAAGCCCGATGACGCCGGAAGAGAAACTCCTCCGCGCCATCTTCGGTGAAAAGGCATCGGACGTTCGCGACACCTCGCTCCGTCTGCCGCCGGGTGACTTCGGCACCATCGTAGAAGTTCGCGTCTTCAACCGTCACGGCGTCGAAAAGGACGAACGTGCGCTCCAGATCGAGCGTGAAGAAGTAGAGCGTCTGTCGCGCGACCGCGACGACGAGCTCGCGATCCTCGACCGCAACATCTATGCCCGTCTCAAGACCATGATCATGGGCAAAGAAGTTGTTAAGGGCCCCAAAGGTCTCAAGGCCGGCACCATTGTTACCGACGAAGTTCTGGGTGAACTGAGCCGTGGTCAGTGGTGGCAGCTTGCTCTCAAGGACGAAGACGATGCGAAAATCGTCGAAGCCCTCAACGAGCAGTACGAGATCCAGAAGCGCGCCCTTGATGCACGTTTCGAAGACAAGGTCGAAAAAGTCCGCCGTGGCGACGATCTTCCTCCGGGCGTCATGAAGATGGTCAAAGTCTTTGTTGCCGTGAAGCGCAAGCTTCAGCCGGGCGACAAGATGGCGGGTCGTCACGGGAACAAGGGTGTTATTTCCAAGGTTGTACCGATGGAAGACATGCCGTTCCTTGCCGACGGTACGCCGGTTGACTTCGTTCTGAACCCGCTCGGCGTGCCCTCGCGTATGAACGTCGGTCAGATCCTTGAAACCCATATGGGTTGGGCGTCGCGTGGTCTGGGTGCCCAGATCGGTGATGCGCTGGAAGAATACCGTCGTTCGGGCGATCTCACTCCGGTTCGTGATGCACTCAAGATCGCATACGGTCCCGAGGTCTATGAAGAAGGCTTTGCCGATCAGGACGAAGACATGCTTGTCGAGATGGCGGGTAACGTCACTCACGGTGTTCCGATCGCAACGCCCGTCTTCGACGGTGCCAAGGAAGGCGACGTCAACGACGCGCTCAAGCGAGCCGGTCTCGACGAGTCCGGTCAGTCGATCCTCTTCGACGGCCGCACCGGCGAGCAGTTCGCGCGTCCCGTGACCGTTGGTGTGAAGTATCTTCTGAAACTGCACCACCTCGTCGACGACAAGATCCACGCTCGTTCGACCGGACCGTACTCGCTCGTCACCCAGCAGCCGCTCGGTGGTAAGGCGCAGTTCGGCGGCCAGCGCTTCGGGGAAATGGAAGTCTGGGCTCTTGAAGCCTATGGCGCCGCCTACACCCTGCAGGAAATGCTGACCGTGAAGTCGGATGACGTCGCAGGCCGTACCAAGGTCTACGAGTCGATCGTCAAGGGCGAGGACAACTTCGAAGCCGGCGTGCCGGAATCGTTCAACGTTCTCGTCAAAGAAGTTCGGGGCCTCGGCCTCAATATGGAACTCCTGGATGCGGAGGACGATGAGTGAGGCGTTCGCGCCTCACCCAAGTCTCCCTCTGAAATGTAAGGACATCCGATGAACCAGGAACTGACCAACAACCCGTTTAATCCGCTTACGCCGGCAAAAGCTTTTGACGAGATCAAAGTTTCGCTTGCCTCGCCCGAGCGCATTCTTTCGTGGTCCTACGGCGAAATCAAAAAGCCGGAAACCATCAACTATCGTACGTTCAAGCCCGAGCGTGACGGTCTCTTCTGTGCGCGTATCTTTGGCCCGATCAAAGACTACGAATGCCTTTGCGGCAAATACAAGCGCATGAAGTACCGCGGCGTCGTCTGTGAAAAGTGCGGCGTTGAAGTAACTCTCCAGAAAGTGCGCCGCGAGCGCATGGGCCACATCGAGCTTGCTGCTCCTGTCGCTCACATCTGGTTCCTCAAGTCGCTCCCGAGCCGGATCGGTCTCATGCTCGACATGACCCTCCGTGATCTCGAGCGTATTCTCTACTTCGAAAACTACGTTGTGATCGAGCCGGGTCTCACCGACCTGAGCTATGGCCAGCTGATGACCGAAGAGGAATTCCTCGACGCTCAGGACACCTACGGCATGGACGCCTTCACCGCCAACATCGGCGCTGAAGCGATCCGCGAAATGCTGTCGATGATCGATCTTGAAGCCACCGCCGAGCAGCTCCGCGAGGAACTCAAGGAAGCAACCGGCGAACTCAAGCCCAAGAAGATCATCAAGCGTCTCAAGATCGTCGAGAATTTCATTGAATCCGGCAACCGTCCGGAATGGATGATCCTCACCGTGATCCCCGTGATCCCGCCGGAACTGCGTCCGCTCGTTCCGCTGGACGGCGGCCGTTTTGCGACGTCGGATCTCAACGACCTCTATCGTCGTGTGATCAACCGTAACAACCGTCTCAAGCGTCTGATCGAACTTCGTGCGCCCGATATCATCGTGCGTAACGAAAAGCGTATGCTTCAGGAATCCGTTGATGCGCTGTTCGACAACGGTCGTCGTGGCCGCGTCATCACCGGCGCGAACAAGCGTCCGCTCAAGTCGCTCTCTGACATGCTCAAGGGTAAGCAGGGTCGCTTCCGTCAGAACCTTCTGGGTAAGCGCGTCGACTTCTCCGGCCGTTCGGTTATCGTAACGGGTCCTGAACTCAAGTTGCACCAGTGCGGTCTTCCCAAGAAGATGGCGCTCGAACTCTTCAAGCCGTTCATCTACTCGCGTCTCGAAGCCAAAGGTCTTTCGAGCACTGTGAAGCAGGCGAAGAAGCTTGTTGAAAAAGAGCGTCCCGAAGTTTGGGATATCCTCGACGAAGTGATCCGCGAACACCCCGTCATGCTGAACCGTGCACCGACGCTGCACCGTCTCGGCATTCAGGCGTTCGAACCCACTCTGATCGAAGGCAAGGCAATCCAGCTTCACCCGCTCGTTTGTTCGGCATTCAACGCCGACTTCGACGGTGACCAGATGGCTGTGCACGTTCCGCTCTCGCTGGAAGCCCAGCTTGAAGCACGCGTGCTCATGATGTCGACCAACAACGTTCTTTCGCCCGCAAACGGCGCGCCGATCATCGTTCCTTCGCAGGATATGATCTTGGGTCTGTACTATACGACCATCCAGCGCGACGGCATGAAAGGCGAGGGCATGTCCTTCGCGACCCTCGACGAGATCGAGCACGCACTTGCTGCCGGTGAAGTCCACCTGCACGCCAAGATCACTGCGCGCATCAAGCAGATCGACGACGAAGGGAACGAGGTTATCAAGCGCGTTGAAACCACGCCGGGCCGTCTGCGTCTCGGGTCGCTTCTTCCGCTCAACGCCAAAGCTCCTTTCGAGCTCGTCAACCGTCTGCTTCGCAAGAAGGAAGTGCAGCAGGTCATCGACACCGTCTACCGTTATTGCGGTCAGAAAGAGTCGGTCATCTTCTGTGACCAGATCATGTCCATGGGCTTCAAAGAAGCCTTCCGCGCCGGTATCTCCTTCGGCAAGGACGACATGGTTGTTCCGGATGCCAAGTGGGAACTCGTTGAAGAGACCCGCGAGCAGGTCAAGGACTTTGAACAGCAGTACATGGACGGTCTGATCACTCAGGGCGAAAAGTACAACAAAGTCGTCGACGCCTGGTCGAAGTGTAACGACAAAGTCACCGAAGCCATGATGTCCACCATCTCGGCTGAAAAGCGCGACGAGAATGGCGCCGTCAAGGAACCGAACTCGGTTTACATGATGGCTCACTCCGGTGCGCGTGGCTCGGTCACCCAGATGAAGCAGCTTGGCGGTATGCGCGGTCTTATGGCCAAGCCGTCGGGCGAGATCATCGAAACACCGATCATCTCGAACTTTAAAGAAGGTCTGACCGTTCTCGAGTACTTCAACTCGACCCACGGTGCCCGTAAGGGTCTGTCGGATACCGCTCTGAAGACCGCGAACTCGGGTTACCTGACCCGTCGTCTCGTGGACGTTGCTCAGGACTGCATCGTGCGTTCGCATGATTGTGGAACCGACAAGGCGATTACCGCAGAAGCCGCTGTCAACGACGGTGAAGTCATCGTTTCGCTCGCTGAACGCGTTCTGGGCCGTGTTTCGGCTGATGACGTGCTCAAGCCGGGCACCGACGAGGTCATCGTTGCCGCCGGTGAACTGATCGACGAACGTCGCGCAGATCTCATCGACGCAGCCAACGTTGCCAAGATGCGCATCCGCAGCCCGCTCACCTGTGAGGCTGATGATGGCGTCTGCGCAATGTGCTATGGTCGTGACCTCGCACGCGGTACGCTTGTAAACCAGGGCGAAGCTGTCGGTATCATCGCCGCCCAGTCGATCGGTGAACCCGGAACCCAGCTGACCATGCGTACGTTCCACATCGGCGGCGTTGCACAGGGTGGCCAGCAGTCGTTCCTCGAAGCTTCGGCAGCAGGTACGGTCGAGTTCCGGAACGCATCGATCATCTCGAACGCCAACGGCGATCAGATCGTTATGGGCCGTAACATGGTTCTCGCGATCATCGATGAGAACGGTGAAGAGCGCGCTCAGCACAAGGTCGGTTACGGCTCCAAGGTCTTCCTCAAGGATGGCGCTTCGATCAACCGCGGCGACAAGATGTTCGAATGGGACCCCTATACCCTCCCGATCATCGCCGAAAAGGGCGGTAAGGTTCGCTTTGTCGATCTCGTGAACGGCATCGCCGTTCGTGAAGAGACCGACGATGCAACGGGTATGACCCAGCGTATCGTATCCGACTGGCGTTCTGTGCCGCGCGGTAGCGATCTCAAGCCCGAGATCATCGTTGTCGGTGAAGATGGCGAGCCTGTCCGCAAGGATGACGGCAACCCTGTGACCTATCCGATGTCCGTAGACGCCATTCTCTCGGTTGAGGACGGTCAGGACATTCAGGCCGGTGACGTTGTTGCCCGTATCCCGCGTGAAGGCGCCAAGACCAAGGACATCACCGGTGGTTTGCCCCGCGTTGCTGAACTCTTTGAAGCCCGTCGTCCGAAGGACCACGCTATCATCGCAGAGATCGATGGCTATGTCCGCTTCGGCAAGGACTACAAGAACAAGCGCCGTATCACGATCGAGTCGTCCGAGAATGCGGACATCAAGGTCGAGTACATGGTGCCCAAAGGGAAGCACATCCCTGTTCAGGAAGGCGACTTCGTCCAGAAGGGCGATTACATCATGGACGGCAACCCCGCGCCGCATGACATCCTTGCGATCATGGGTGTAGAAGCGCTGGCTGACTACATGATCAACGAGGTTCAGGACGTTTACCGTCTTCAGGGCGTGAAGATTAACGATAAGCACATCGAAGTTATCGTTCGCCAGATGCTCCAGAAGTGGGAAATCCAGGACTCGGGCGACACCACGCTGCTCAAGGGCGAAACCGTTGACAAAGTCGAGTTCGACGAAGCCAACGAAAAGGCAATGGCACGCGGCGGCCGTCCGGCAACGGGCGAACCGATCCTCCTTGGTATCACCAAGGCGTCGCTCCAGACCCGTTCGTTCATCTCGGCTGCGTCGTTCCAGGAAACCACCCGTGTGCTCACCGAAGCGTCGGTTCAGGGCAAGCGCGACAAACTTGTCGGTCTCAAAGAGAACGTCATCGTGGGTCGTCTTATCCCCGCCGGTACAGGTGGCGCGACGAGCAAGGTTCGCCGC
The DNA here is from genome assembly GCF_030264275.1 of Marivivens sp. LCG002. Classification (NCBI taxonomy): domain Bacteria; kingdom Pseudomonadati; phylum Pseudomonadota; class Alphaproteobacteria; order Rhodobacterales; family Paracoccaceae; genus Marivivens; species Marivivens sp. LCG002. The sequence goes on from NZ_CP127165.1 coordinate 226,024, forward strand.
ATCGCCCAAGAGCGCGACAATGTCGTTCTCGAAGCGCGCCGCGAAGAAGCAGAAGCCGCAGTGGCTCTCGCTGCTCCGTCGGCAAGCCAGGATATGTCTTTCTCGGACATTCCCGAGAGCCGCGACGAGTAATCCGAGCGACATACAAATAAAAAGAGGCCCCCGATTTCGGGGGCCTTTTTGTTTACTGTGTGGATTTGATCTAGCAAGCGTCAATGCCGCTTGATACCGATGGCTTATGATCAAATTATCCGACAACATGCGTGGCGCTGTCCTGATGTCTATCGCAATGGTGGCTTTCACCATCAACGATACATGCATCAAGATACTGGGTGAAAAGCTCGCCCTCTCGCAGATCATCGCCATGCGCGGTGTGGTTGTGACGATGGCCATGGTGGCGCTGGCCGCGCATCAAGGACACCTGCGGTTCGATCTTCCGCGTCGGGAATGGAAGCTGATTTCTCTCCGCAGTTTTGCAGAGCTTGCTGCCGCGCTCTTGTTCCTTCCGGCTCTTTTCAAAATGTCGATCGCAAATGCGAGCGCGATCATGCAGTCGCTTCCACTGGCTGTGACACTTGGAGGAGCGCTTTTCTTCAAAGAAGCAGTAGGATGGAAGCGGATGATCGCAATCGTCATCGGCTTCATCGGGGTCATGATGATCATTCAGCCGGGTGGGGAAGACTTCAATATCTATTCCCTTTTGGTCGTCGCCACGGTAATCACGGTTGCCGTCCGTGATCTTTGCTCGCGCCAGTTGGATCGCTCGACGCCTTCGCTTCTTGCGGCGACGGCCGGAGCCGCGGCTGTTGCGGTGTTCGGTCTGATCATGCTCCCGTTCTACGAGATCAAGGCGCTTTCGCTAACAGACGTATTTCTTCTGGCAACGTCATGCGGATCGGTCATCGTCGGATATGTTCTGGCCGTCAGCGCTATGAGAATGGGTGAAATCGCGATTGTCGCACCCTTCAGATATGTGTCCTTGATTGCAGCTCTGATCGTCGGGGTTCTGGTCTTTGGACGGATTCCGAACGGGCTTGCTCTATGCGGTGCGGGCGTTGTGGTTGCGACAGGGCTCTTTACGCTCTATCGCGAACACAAATTGCGCCAGCGTATTGCGGCAAAGACTCTGCCGCATTGACCACTGGCTGTTGACAGGCCCTCCGACTCCCCCTATAGGCCCACTCATCCGGGTCGGGCGTAGTCCGCCTTTACCCGCATATCAGAGCTGAAGTGGACATGAACCGGGCTACTATTGCCTTGTTCCTCTGGAAACGCACCGCACCAAACCTCCGGTAAGGGTTTGACTGCGGAATTTTTGTGCTGTTTGCGGACGCGCTTTCAGCATGTGTCGATAACCGCGGACCTACGGGGCCGCTACACTAGTGTAGGATAGGGAACAAAGCCCAATGCCAACGATCCAGCAGCTGATCCGCAAACCGCGGCAGCCCAAAGTCACCAAGTCCAAGTCGCAGCACCTTGAACAGTGCCCGCAGAAGCGTGGTGTTTGCACCCGCGTATACACCACCACCCCCAAGAAGCCGAACTCCGCTATGCGTAAGGTTGCCAAGGTGCGCCTGACCAACGGTTTCGAAGTCATCTCTTACATCCCCGGTGAAAGCCATAACCTTCAGGAACACTCTGTGGTTCTGATCCGTGGCGGCCGTGTAAAAGACCTTCCGGGCGTTCGCTACCACATCCTGCGTGGTGTGCTCGATACCCAGGGTGTCAAGAACCGTAAGCAGCGTCGTTCGAAGTACGGCGCCAAGCGTCCGAAGTAAGGAGAGACCGCAATGTCGCGTCGTCACGCCGCTGAAAAACGTGAAATTCTACCTGACGCCAAGTATGGCGATCGCGTAGTTTCCAAATTCATGAACAACCTGATGGTCGATGGTAAAAAATCGGTCGCAGAAAAAATCGTCTACAACGCATTTGATCGCGTTGAAGGCAAGCTCAAGCGCGCACCTGTTGAAGTGTTCCACGAAGCACTCGACAACGTGAAGCCCTCCGTCGAAGTTCGTTCGCGCCGCGTTGGTGGTGCAACCTACCAGGTTCCGGTTGAAGTGCGTCCCGAGCGCCGTGAAGCCCTTGCTATCCGCTGGGTTATCGCTGCTGCGAAGAACCGCAACGAAAACACCATGGAAGAGCGTCTTGCTGGCGAACTCCTTGACGCGGTAAACGGCCGCGGCACTGCAGTTAAGAAGCGTGAAGACACCCACAAGATGGCCGACGCGAACAAAGCGTTCAGCCACTATCGCTGGTAAGGAGTCTTACACATGGCACGCGAATATCCGCTTACGCGATATCGTAACTTCGGCATCATGGCCCACATCGATGCCGGCAAGACCACCACGACCGAGCGTATCCTCTACTACACCGGCAAGTCCCACAAGATCGGCGAAGTCCACGACGGCGCCGCTACCATGGACTGGATGGAGCAGGAGCAGGAACGCGGTATCACGATCACTTCGGCTGCTACGACCACGTTCTGGCAGCGTCAGGAAGATCCGACCGAAGAAGGCACCTCGGACACCAAATACCGTTTCAACATCATCGACACTCCCGGCCACGTTGACTTCACCATCGAAGTTGAACGTTCGCTCGCAGTTCTCGACGGTGCTGTCTGTCTTCTCGACGCCAACGCCGGCGTAGAGCCCCAGACCGAAACCGTTTGGCGCCAGGCCGACCGTTACAAGGTTCCCCGTATCGTGTTCGTCAACAAGATGGACAAGATCGGCGCCGACTACTTCAACTGCGTCAAGATGATCAAAGATCGTACCGGCGGCCTCCCTTGCCCGATCGCTCTTCCGATCGGCGCAGAAGACAAGCTCGAAGGCATCATCGACCTCATCAAGATGGAAGAGTGGGTTTGGAAGGGTGAAGACCTCGGCGCAAGCTGGGTTCGTCAACCGATCCGTGCCGATCTCGCCGATCTCGCCGACGAGTGGCGCGCCAACATGATCGAGCTTGCCGTCGAGCAAGACGATGATGCTATGGAAGCCTACCTCGAAGGCAACGAGCCGGATGAAGCAACGCTTCGCAAGCTGATCCGTAAGGGCACCCTGTCGCTTTCGTTCTTCCCGGTCCTCGCTGGCTCGGCATTCAAGAACAAAGGCGTTCAGCCGCTACTCAACGCTGTTATCGACTTCCTGCCTGCTCCGATCGACGTTCCGACGTTGATGGGCTTCTCGCCGGATGACGAAACCGAAGAGCGTAACCTCCCGCGTAACGCTTCTGACGAAGATCCGTTCTCGTCGCTCGCGTTCAAGATCATGAACGACCCCTTCGTCGGTTCGCTCACCTTCACCCGTATCTACTCGGGCGTTCTCAAAAAGGGTGATGCAATCGTCAACTCGACCAAAGGCAAGCGTGAGCGCGTCGGTCGTATGATGATGATGCATTCGAACAACCGTGAGGAAATCGAAGAAGCATTTGCTGGCGACATCATCGCGCTTGCAGGCCTCAAAGAGACCACCACCGGTGATACTCTTTGCGATCCGAACAAGCAGGTTGTTCTCGAAACCATGACCTTCCCGGAACCGGTTATCGAAATCGCCGTAGAACCCAAGTCCAAAGCCGACCAGGAAAAGATGGGCCTCGCGCTCGCTCGTCTGGCAGCAGAAGACCCGTCGTTCCGCGTCGAAACCAACTTCGAATCCGGCCAGACCATCATGAAGGGCATGGGCGAACTTCACCTCGACATTCTCGTTGATCGTATGAAGCGCGAATTCAAGGTTGAAGCGAACATCGGTGCTCCGCAGGTGGCTTACCGTGAAACCATCTCGAAGCCGGCAGAAATCGACTATACCCACAAGAAGCAGTCCGGTGGTACCGGACAGTTCGCTCGTGTGAAGCTCGAGATCCAGCCGACCCAACCGGGCGAAGGTTACTCCTTCGAGAGCCGCATCGTTGGTGGTGCTGTTCCCAAGGAATACGTTCCCGGCGTCGAAAAAGGCATCAAGTCCGTTATGGACTCGGGCCCGCTCGCTGGCTTCCCGGTTATCGACTTCAAAGTTGCCCTCATTGACGGTGCATTCCACGACGTCGACTCCTCGGTTCTCGCCTTCGAAATCGCGACCCGTGCTGCAATGCGTGAAGGCCTCAAGAAGGCCGGCGCAAAGCTGCTCGAGCCCGTGATGAAAGTCGAAGTCGTAACGCCGGAAGAGTACACCGGTGGCATCATCGGCGACCTTACCTCCCGTCGTGGTATGGTTCAGGGTCAGGACAGCCGTGGTAACGCCAACGTCATCTCGGCAATGGTTCCGCTCGCGAACATGTTCGGCTACATCAACACTCTTCGTTCGATGTCGTCGGGTCGTGCAGTCTTCTCGATGGTCTTCGACCACTACGATGCTGTGCCGCAGAACCTCTCTGAAGAAATTCAGAAGAAATACGCCTAATTCCCAGCGGTGCGCGGGTGACCGCGCACCCTACACACTAACCGTAGGGTGTGTCTCGGGCACACCGTTGAATGAAAGAAAAGGAGCCTCCAATGGCTAAGGAAAAGTTTGAACGTTCCAAACCGCACGTCAACATCGGCACGATTGGCCACGTTGACCACGGCAAGACCACTCTGACCGCTGCAATCACCAAGTACTTTGGTGACTTCCGCGCATACGACCAGATCGACGGCGCACCGGAAGAGAAAGCTCGCGGCATCACGATTTCGACCGCACACGTCGAGTACGAGACCGAAGGCCGTCACTACGCCCACGTCGACTGCCCCGGCCACGCTGACTATGTTAAGAACATGATCACGGGTGCTGCGCAGATGGACGGCGCGATCCTCGTTGTGAACGCAGCTGACGGCCCGATGCCGCAGACCCGCGAGCACATCCTTCTCGGCCGTCAGGTAGGCATCCCCTACATGGTCGTTTACATGAACAAGGTTGACCAGGTTGACGACGAGGAACTCCTCGAGCTCGTCGAAATGGAAATCCGTGAACTTCTGTCGTCCTACGACTACCCCGGTGACGATATTCCGATCGTCAAGGGTTCGGCACTTGCCGCTATGGAAGGCCGTGATCCCGAGATCGGCGAGAGCTCGATCCGCGCTCTGATGGAAGCTGTCGACAGCTACATCCCGACCCCGGCACGTGCAGTTGACCTGCCGTTCCTGATGCCGATCGAAGACGTGTTCTCGATCTCGGGCCGTGGTACTGTTGTGACCGGTCGTGTTGAGCGCGGCGTGATCAACGTTGGCGACTCGATCGAAATCGTTGGTATCCGCGACACCAAGACCACGACCTGTACCGGCGTTGAAATGTTCCGCAAGCTGCTTGACCGCGGTGAAGCCGGCGACAACATCGGCGCGCTGCTTCGCGGTGTTGACCGTGACGGCGTTGAGCGTGGCCAGGTTCTCTGCAAGCCCGGTTCGGTCAAGCCGCACACCAAGTTCGAAGCTGAGGCCTACATCCTCACCAAGGAAGAAGGCGGTCGTCACACCCCGTTCTTCGCGAACTACCGTCCGCAGTTCTACTTCCGCACCACCGACGTCACCGGCACGGTAATCCTGCCGGAAGGCACCGAGATGGTGATGCCGGGCGACAACCTCAAGTTCAACGTTGAGCTGATCGCACCGATCGCTATGGAAGACGGTCTTCGCTTCGCTATCCGCGAAGGCGGCCGCACCGTAGGCGCAGGCGTCGTATCGAAGATCGTCGAGTAATCGACACCTTCACGCCAAATCGAAAGGGTCGCCAATAGGCGGCCCTTTTGCTTTTAATAGAAGAGGCTCAAACCTCTCTTTTAGATAGCTTTGGAACAGTTGGAATCATGCATGTTTTCAAGGGCCTGGACGGTCGTTGAAAATAGGTGCGATTCACCCTTGCCACACAGGGTTTCGGCCTGTATGTCGCGCGGGTTCGTTCTATTGCGAACACCTGAGTAGGGATTCGTTCCTGCTCGAGGTTCGATGTGGGGGCGCAATGGTGCTGCCTCGACCTCTCAACCGTAAGCCGCGAAAGGCAATGAATATGGCACAAAGCCAAAACATTCGCATTCGGCTGAAAGCTTTCGATTACCGCGTTCTGGATGCGTCCACCGCTGAGATCGTAAGCACCGCGAAGCGTACCGGCGCCTCTGTGCGTGGTCCGATTCCGCTGCCGAACAAGATCGAGAAATTCACCGTTCTCCGTGGTCCGCACATCGACAAGAAGTCGCGCGACCAGTTCGAGATCCGTACGCACAAGCGTCTCCTTGATATCGTTGATCCGACCCCCCAGACCGTTGACGCGCTCATGAAGCTCGACCTCGCCGCTGGTGTGGACGTCGAGATCAAAGTTTGAGGAGGCTTCCTATGCTGCGTTCTGGCGTAATCGCTAAAAAAATCGGCATGACCCGCCTGTTCATGGAAGACGGCAAGCAGGTTCCTGTGACCGTTCTCCAGCTCGACAACCTTCAGGTTGTTGCTCAGCGCACTGTTGAGAAGGACGGCTACACCGCTGTTCAGCTCGGCGCTGGCACTGCCAAGGCAAAGCGCACCTCGCAGGCTATGCGTGGTCACTTTGCTGCTGCTAAGGTTGAACCGAAGCGCAAAGTTGCTGAATTCCGCGTGTCCCCCGAGAACCTCATCGCCGTTGGCGAAGAGATCATCGCTGATCACTACTTCACCGGTCAGTTCGTCGACGTTTCGGGCGTTTCCATCGGTAAAGGTTTTGCCGGTGTTATGAAGCGTCACAACTTCGGCGGTCTGCGTGCATCGCACGGTGTGTCCGTATCGCACCGTTCGCACGGTTCGGTCGGTCAGTGTCAGGATCCGGGCCGTATCTTCAAAGGTAAGAAGATGGCCGGTCACATGGGTGCTGCCCGTGTAACCACCCAAAACCTTCAGGTTGTCAAAACGGACGCCGACCGTGGTCTTATCATGGTCAAGGGCGCTGTTCCGGGCTCCAAAGGTGGCTGGGTCACGATCAAGGATGCCGTCAAGAAGCCGCTCTCCGAGAACGTTGTGTTCCCGGCTGCGCTCAAGTCGGCTGTGAAAGAGGCTCCGGCTGTAGAAGCCGCTGAAGGAGGCGAAAACAATGAAGGCTGATGCGATCAACTTTGATGGCAAAGCTGCAGGTTCCGTCGAACTGAACGACGAAATCTTCGGTCTTGAGCCCCGCGCCGACATTCTTCACCGCGTCGTTCGCTGGCAGCGCGCTCGCGCCCAGCAGGGCACCCACTCGACCCTCGGTCGTTCGGAAGTGTCCTACTCGACCAAGAAGATCTATCGCCAGAAGGGCACCGGTGGCGCACGTCACGGTTCCAAGAAGGCTCCGATCTTCCGTCACGGTGGTATCTACAAAGGCCCGACCCCGCGTTCGCACGAGCACGACCTGACCAAGAAGTTCCGTAAGCTTGGCCTCCGCCACGCTCTTTCGGCAAAGGTCAAGGCCGGTGAACTCGTCGTTATCGACGCAGCCGAGATCAAAGAAGTCAAAACTTCGGTTCTGGCGAAGCAAGTTGCCAACCTCGGTTGGAAGCGCGCTCTGATCATCGACGGCGCTTCGGTCAACGAAGATTTCGCACGTGCTGCTCGCAACCTGCAAAACCTGGACGTTCTGCCCTCCGTTGGCGCCAACGTCTATGACATCCTCCGCAGTGACACTCTCGTGCTCACCAAGGCTGGTGTCGAAGCACTGGAGGCTCGTCTGAAATGAGCGCTAAAGCAGAACACTACGATGTGATCCGCAAGCCGATCGTCACCGAGAAGGCAACCATGGCATCCGAGAACGGTGCAGTTGTTTTCGAAGTTGCAATCGATGCGAACAAGCCGCAGATCAAAGAAGCTGTTGAAGCTCTCTTTGGTGTTAAGGTGAAGGCAGTGAACACTGTTGTCACCAAGGGCAAGGTCAAGCGTTTCCGCGGTACCCTCGGTACCCGCAAGGACGTCAAGAAGGCCTATGTCACCCTTGCTGAGGGTAACACCATCGACGTGACCACCGGTCTCTAATCTGTCGATTTCGATCTTGGAAACGCCGGCGCAGGAAACTGCGCCGGCGTTTTCGTTTGTCGGGCGAAGAACTTTGGGGCAGGGTGGGGTTATAGGAGCCGACTATGACCAGACATCGCGTGTATAGCATGAGCTTTGGCGGGCTTTATCCCGTCTATGTGACCAAGGTCGAGCGCAAGGGACGCACCGTCCAAGAGCTTGATCAGGTCATAGAGTGGTTGACTGGCTATGATGCATCGGGTCTTTCGGCTGTCAGAGCCGATGGCACCGACGTCGAGGGGTTCTTCGCAAAAGCGCCCGCCCTCAATCCTGCGCGGCATTTGATCAAAGGCAAGATCTGCGGCGTGCAAATCGAAGAGATAGAAGAAGAGACGATGCGCGAAATCCGCTATCTCGACAAGCTCGTCGACGAGCTTGCCAAAGGTCGCGCGATGGAGAAAATCCTGCGCGCATAGCCTTATTTATCGGGCCAAGGCTTTCCTTGCTTGACCTTGGTTGGGCGCTCCCCTATGAGACCGCATCCGCCTCAGTCCCGGATTCGTCCGGGGCTTTGTTTTTGTTGTGCATGCAAATGTCATCAGGATCTGCGGGAACGTATCAAGTCGGGGACCTTCGGGGCCCTTTAACAGCCGGGACTCACCTCCCGCAAAGCAACGGAAGACATCAACATGGCACTTAAGTCGTATAAACCGACTACGCCGGGCCAGCGTGGGCTGGTACTGATCGACCGTTCGGAGCTTTGGAAAGGTCGCCCGGTCAAGGCCCTCACCGAGGGTTTGACCAAGAACGGCGGCCGGAACAACACCGGACGGATCACCATGCGTCGTCGTGGTGGTGGTGCAAAGCGCCTCTACCGCATCGTGGACTTCAAGCGTAACAAATTTGACGTTAGCGCAACTGTCGTTCGCATCGAATATGACCCGAACCGGACCGCATTCATCGCTCTGATCCAGTACGATGACGGTGAGCAGGCCTATATCCTCGCTCCCCAGCGTCTGGCAATCGGCGACAAAGTCATCGCTTCGGCGAAGGCTGACATCAAGCCGGGTAACGCAATGCCTTTCTCGGGCATGCCGATCGGTACCATCGTTCACAACATCGAAATGAAGCCCGGTAAGGGCGGTCAGATCGCTCGTGCTGCAGGCACCTACGCTCAGTTCGTAGGTCGTGATGGCGGCTACGCTCAGATCCGTCTGTCGTCCGGTGAACTTCGTCTTGTTCGTCAGGAATGCATCGCCACCGTTGGCGCTGTTTCCAACCCGGACAACTCGAACCAGAACATGGGTAAAGCTGGTCGTAACCGTCACTACGGCATCCGTCCGTCTGTGCGCGGTGTGGCTATGAACCCGATCGACCACCCGCACGGTGGTGGTGAAGGTCGTACTTCTGGTGGCCGTCACCCGGTTACTCCGTGGGGCAAGCCGACCAAAGGTGCTCGTACCCGTAACAAGAAAAAAGCGTCCAGCAAGCTCATCCTGCGCTCGCGTCACGCTAAGAAAGGGCGCTAAAACATGTCTCGCTCTGTTTGGAAAGGTCCGTTCGTCGACGCTTACGTGCTTAAAAAAGCTGAAGCTGCTCGCGAATCCGGCCGTAGTGAAGTTATCAAAATCTGGTCGCGCCGCTCGACGATCCTCCCGCAGTTTGTGGGTCTGACGTTTGGCGTCTACAACGGCCAGAAGCACATCCCTGTGCTCGTTACCGAAGATATGATCGGTCAGAAATTCGGTGAATATTCGCCGACCCGTACCTACTACGGGCATGCTGCCGACAAAAAAGCGAAGCGGAAGTAAGTCATGGGCAAGGCATCTAATCCCCGCCGCGTGGCCGACAACGAAGCAATGGCTAAGACCCGTATGCTTCGCACCAGCCCGCAGAAACTGAACCTCGTCGCAGCGATGATCCGCGGCAAGAAGGTCGACAAGGCTCTGGCCGACCTCACCTTCTCGAAAAAGCGTATCGCAGCAGATGTGAAGAAATGTCTTCAGTCCGCTATCGCCAATGCCGAGAACAACCACAATCTCGACGTCGACGAGCTGATCGTTGCCGAAGCTTTCGTTGGCAAGAACCTTGTCATGAAGCGTGGCCGTCCGCGTGCTCGTGGCCGTTTTGGCAAAATCATGAAGCCGTTTTCGGAACTCACCATCAAGGTGCGTCAGATTGAGGAGCAAGCCTAATGGGTAACAAAGTAAATCCCGTCGGTATGCGTCTTCAGGTCAACCGCACCTGGGACAGCCGTTGGTACGCCGACACCAAAGACTTTGGTGACCTTCTTCTTGAAGACCTCAAGATCAAGGACTTCATCAAGAAAGAAGCTAAGCAGGCCGGTATCAGCCGCGTGATCATCGAGCGTCCGCACAAGAAGTGCCGCGTTACGATCCACGCTGCCCGTCCCGGTGTGATCATCGGCAAGAAAGGCGCAGACATCGAGACCCTTCGCAAGAAGCTCGCTGCTCTGACCTCGAGCGAACTGCACCTCAACATCGTTGAAGTGCGCAAGCCCGAGCTCGACGCCGCTCTTGTTGGCGAGTCCATCGCTCAGCAGCTCGAGCGCCGTGTTTCGTTCCGTCGCGCTATGAAGCGCTCGGTTCAGAACGCAATGCGCATGGGTGCTCTTGGCATCCGCGTCAACCTCGCTGGCCGTCTTGGCGGCGCTGAAATCGCTCGTACCGAATGGTACCGCGAAGGCCGCGTTCCGCTTCACACGCTCCGCGCTGACATCGACTATGCTCTCTCCGAAGCAATGACCCCCTATGGTATCATCGGGATCAAGGTCTGGATCTTCAAAGGCGAGATCATGGAGCACGATCCGTCGGCTCGCGACCGTAAGGCAGCCGAGATGCAGGATGGTCCCGCACCCCGCGGCGGCCGTCGCTAAGGAGAACGTAAATGCTTCAACCTAAGCGCACTAAATTCCGCAAAATGCACAAAGGCCGTATCCACGGCGAAGCAAAAGGCGGTTCGGACCTGAACTTCGGAACCTATGGCCTCAAGGCTGTAGAGCCCGAGCGTGTAACCGCACGTCAGATCGAAGCTGCACGTCGTGCCATGACGCGTCACATGAAGCGTCAAGGCCGCGTATGGATCCGTATTTTCCCGGATCTGCCCGTCACCGCAAAGCCCATCGAAGTTCGTATGGGTAAAGGTAAGGGTTCGGTCGACCGTTGGACCTGTAAAGTAAAGCCGGGTCGTGTGATGTTCGAGATCGACGGCGTCAACGAAGCCACCGCACGCGAAGCGCTGCGTCTGGCTGCGATGAAGCTCCCGATCAAGACCCGCACCGTGGTTCGCGAAGACTGGTAATCCGGTCCAAGAGCTAAATAAAAACCCCCGTCGATAAATCGGCGGGGGTTTTTGCTTTTCCGTCAACCTGATTGCGCCGACGACCATTTTTCGGGGCTCACTCCCACTTATAGTTAAAGCTCACGCTGACGCGGTCGAATTCGGAGGTGTTGGCGGGGACTTCGTGGCGGAGCCAGCTCTCCCAGAGGTAGACGTCCCCGATTTCGGGCTTTTGATAGATAAAGGCCTGTAGCTCGCGACGGGCGCCTTTGATGCGGGGCGGGGCCGACATCATGAAGGGGTGGCGCGGGTCTTCCAGCTTGAGCGCAGAGGTCCCTTCGGGCATCGACACATAGGTGGTCCCCGAGATCACCGAATGCGGATGGATGTGAGAGCCGTGGTTGCCGCCCTCGGGGAGAATGTTGATCCAGAGATCCTCAAGCACCAGTTTGCGACCGTCGAGATTGAACTCGAGGTCTTTTGCAAATTCCTGAACGTGCTTGTCGAGTGCCTCTTTGATGGCCTGGAAGATGGGAAAGCGCCAAGGAAGGTCGGTCAGCGATGCATAGCTCGTATAGCCGGGATACCCGTTTTCCTCGCACCACTGCATGCCTGCATCATCGTCTTCCATGATCGAGTAACAGCTGTCATGCAGCTCTTCTTCGTCGATGGCATGGCCGAACTCGGTCAGGCGGGCTTTGTAGAAGCGGGTGACGAAAAGGGTCTCGATCTCGGCCATGGGGCTCTCCTTTGAATAGTGCGCTCTTCTTATCGTGGAGCCCGTTCAAACGCGAGAGGGAAGGGGTGCATTCGATCCCCAAGAATTATTGGGAAATTGACTCAAGTTTGCCTTGCCACGGGGGGCGCCGTCCCATATACGGCGGCATCTCACGATTCCCGATCACGGGATTCGTGTGTTTTGATATTCGCCCACCAGAGAACGGGTGACCTACGGTTAATAGCGTAGAGCCCGCTGGTGATAGGAAAAAGGACAAGGCTATGAACGCCAAAGAACTTCGCGAGAAGACACCGGAGCAGCTCCGGGAGGACCTCGTCGCACTCAAGAAAGAGCAGTTCAATCTGCGCTTCCAGCAGGCGACCGGTCAGCTTGAAAACAATGCACGTATGCGCACCGTTCGTCGTGACGCTGCTCGTGTGTTGACTATTCTCAACCAAAAAGCTGCTTCGGAGGCCTAAGACATGCCCAAGCGTATTCTTCAGGGTGTTGTCACCTCGAACCAAAACGAACAGACCGTAACCGTTCTGGTCGAGCGCCGCTTCAAGCACCCGCTCCTTCAGAAGACTGTTCGTAAGTCCAAGAAGTACCGTGCTCATGACGAGCATAACAAATTCAACGTCGGCGACACCGTCCGTATTCAGGAATGTGCACCGAAGTCGAAGACCAAACGTTGGGAAGTCATCGACGCTTAATTGCGTCGATCTCAACATAATCGAAACCCTGGGGACTAGGGCATACTGCAAGCCCCCCCAAAGGTCGGGAGAAACCAAATGATCCAGATGCAGACCAATCTGGATGTTGCTGATAACTCTGGCGCTCGCCGAGTTCAGTGCATCAAGGTCCTCGGCGGTTCGCACCGTCGTTATGCGTCGGTTGGTGACATCATCGTAGTTTCGGTGAAAGAAGCCATCCCGCGCGGCCGTGTAAAGAAGGGTGACGTTCGTAAGGCCGTCGTCGTTCGCACCGCCAAAGAAGTACGTCGTGAAGATGGCACCGCCATCCGTTTCGACCGCAACGCAGCTGTTATCCTGAACAACAACGGTGAACCCGTTGGTACCCGTATCTTCGGGCCGGTTGTTCGCGAACTGCGCGCCAAGAACTTCATGAAGATCATCTCGCTTGCTCCGGAGGTGCTGTAATGGCTGCTAAGCTCCGCAAAGGCGACAAGGTCGTCGTTCTGACTGGCAAGGACAAAGGCAAGACCGGCGAAATCGCTTCGGTCGACCCCAAATCCGGCAAGGCTGTTGTTAACGGCGTTAACGTCGCTATCCGCCACGTGAAGCAAAGCCAGACCTCGCAGGGTGGTCGCACGCCGAAGGCGATGCCGATCCAGCTCTCGAACTTGGCTATTGTCGATGCCAACGGTAAAGCATCCCGCGTCGGCTTCCGCATGGAAGACGGCAAGAAGGTTCGCTTCGCCAAGACCACGGGAGACGTGATCTAATGCTCGATACTGCGAACTACACCCCGCGTCTCAAGGTCGACTACAAAGACCGCATCCGTGCCGCTCTCAAGGAAGAGTTCGGCTACAAGAACGATATGCAGATCCCGCGTCTGGAAAAAATCGTTCTGAACATCGGCTGTGGTGCTGAAGCTGTTCGTGACAGCAAGAAAGCAAAGTCGGCTGTCGAGGATCTGACTGCAATCGCAGGTCAGAAGGCTGTTACCACCAAGGCCAAGAAGTCGATCGCCGGCTTCCGCGTCCGTGAAGACATGCCGCTCGGCGCCAAAGTCACTCTCCGCGGTGACCGTATGTACGAATTCCTTGACCGTCTGATCACCGTGGCAATGCCGCGTATCCGCGACTTCCGCGGCGTATCGGGCAAGTCGTTTGACGGCCGTGGCAACTATGCTACCGGTCTCAAGGAACACATCGTATTCCCGGAAATCAACTTTGATAAAGTTGACGAAGTCTGGGGTATGGACATCGTTATCTGCACCACCGCGAAAACCGACGCGGAAGCTAAGGCGCTGTTGAAGCAATTCAACATGCCCTTCAACAGCTGATCGCGGAAGGAAGAGAGATATGGCTAAAAAATCCATGGTCGAACGCGAGAAGAAGCGCCAGCGCCTCGTCGCTCAGTATGCTGAAAAGCGTGCTGCGCTGAAAGAAATCGCGAACGATGAAACCAAGTCGATGGAAGAGCGCTTCAAGGCCCGCCTGAAGCTCGCGGAACTCCCGCGCAACAGCTCTGCCACCCGTCTTCATAACCGTTGCCAGCTTACCGGTCGTCCGCACGCGTACTACCGCAAGCTCAAGATCAGCCGTATTATGCTGCGCGAGCTTGGCTCGAACGGCGAAATTCCCGGCCTGGTCAAGTCCAGCTGGTAAGGAGGGTTAGAGAATGAACGATCCTATCGGTGATATGCTGACCCGCATCCGCAACGCTCAGTTGCGTGGTAAGTCGACCGTGTCGACCCCCGCTTCCAAGCTGCGCTCCTGGGTTCTCGATGTTCTTGCTGACGAAGGCTACATCCGCGGCTACGAAAAGTCCGTAGACGTAAACGGCCATCCGACGCTTGAAATCGCACTCAAGTATTTCGAAGGCACTCCTGTTATTCGCGAAGTCAAGCGGGTCTCCAAGCCCGGTCGTCGCGTTTACATGAGCGTCAAGGACATCCCGTCGGTCCGTCAGGGCCTTGGTGTGTCGATTGTCTCCACACCCAAGGGTGTGATGTCGGACGCAAACGCACGTGCAGCCAATGTTGGCGGCGAAGTGCTTTGCACCGTCTTCTAAGGAGGGTCTGATGTCTCGTATTGGTAAAAAACCGGTCGGACTTCCCAGCGGCGTTAGCGCCACTGTGTCGGGCCAGTCCATCGAAGTTAAGGGTCCCAAGGGCACCCGTAGCTTCACCGCGACCGACGACGTGACCATCACTGTTGAAGATAACGCTGTAAAAGTGACCCCCCGTGGTCTCTCCAAGCGCGCTCGTCAGCAGTGGGGCATGACCCGCTCGATGGTTGAGAACCTTGTAACCGGCGTGACCGAGGGCTTTAAGAAAGAGCTCGAGATCACCGGTGTGGGTTATCGCGCCAACATGCAGGGTAACACCCTGAAGCTGGCTCTCGGCTATTCGCACGACGTCGACTTCGAAGTCCCCGCAGGCGTGACCGTAA
The DNA here is from genome assembly GCF_030264275.1 of Marivivens sp. LCG002. NCBI lineage: Bacteria > Pseudomonadati > Pseudomonadota > Alphaproteobacteria > Rhodobacterales > Paracoccaceae > Marivivens > Marivivens sp. LCG002. The sequence goes on from NZ_CP127165.1 coordinate 241,093, forward strand.
CTGCTCCCAAGCAGACGGAAATCGTCATTGAAGGCATCGACCAACAGCTCGTAGGTCAAGTTGCCGCCAACATCCGTCAGTGGCGTGCGCCCGAGCCCTATAAGGGCAAAGGTATCCGTTACAAGGGCGAATATATCTTCCGCAAGGAAGGTAAGAAGAAGTAAGGATAGCGAAAATGGCAAAAAGCAAACGGGAACTGTTCCTCAAGCGCCGCCTGCGCGTCCGGAACAAGCTTCGCTCGGTGAACGCAGGACGCGTGCGTCTTTCGGTCCACCGTTCGTCCAAGAACATCAGCGTTCAGCTGATCGACGACGTTCAGGGTGTAACCCTGGCCGCAGCCTCGACCCTCGAAAAGGATCTCGGCTTCGTTGGCAAAAACAACCTCGAAGCTGCGGCCAAGGTTGGTGCGGTTATCGCAGAGCGTGCTAAGGCCGCTGGCGTAACCGAAGCCTACTTTGATCGTGGTGGCTTCCTGTTCCACGGTAAAGTGAAGGCTCTCGCCGACGCCGCCCGTGAAGCTGGTCTGAAGATCTAAGGAGACGAGATAATGGCAGAACGTGAGAACCGCCGGGACCGTCGCGAACGCGAAGAAGCCCCGGAATTCGCCGATCGTCTCGTGGCGATCAACCGTGTGTCGAAGACCGTCAAGGGTGGTAAGCGCTTTGGCTTCGCTGCTCTGGTAGTCGTCGGCGATCAGAAAGGCCGCGTCGGCTTTGGTAAGGGTAAAGCCAAGGAGGTCCCCGAGGCCATCCGTAAGGCAACCGAACAGGCCAAGCGCAACATGATCCGTGTTGCTCTTCGCGAAGGCCGTACGCTGCACCACGATATCGAGGGCCGTCATGGCGCCGGTAAAGTGGTCATGCGTACCGCTCCGGAAGGTACCGGTATCATCGCCGGTGGTCCGATGCGTGCCGTGTTCGAAATGCTGGGCGTCAAGGACGTTGTGTCCAAGTCGCTCGGTTCGCAGAACCCCTACAACATGATCCGTGCAACCATCGACGGTCTGAAGCAAGAAGCTTCGCCCCGTTCGGTCGCACAGCGTCGTGGCAAAAAGGTTGCGGACATTCTTCCCAAGCGTGAAGACGCTTCGGCTGAAGCCGCAGACGCGTAAGGAGACTGACACATGGCAAAAACCATCGTTGTTAAGCAGATCGGCTCGCCGATCCGTCGCCCCGCCGAACAGCGTCGTACGCTGATCGGTCTGGGTCTGAACAAGATGCACAAGACCCGTGAGCTCGAAGATACCCCTTCGGTCCGTGGTATGGTCAACAGCATCCCGCACCTCGTCGAGATCATCGAAGAGCGCGGCTAACCGTTTCGGTTACCAAGACTGAAAACGCCTCGGGGGAAACCTCGGGGCGTTTTCGCTTATTCACGTGTTCACGCTTGAAACCCTTGGTTCGAGTGCGTATACGCCCCGAGTGGCTCACTGAGGGCCAAGAATCAAATTCAAACGCCGTGTTTGCCCACTCCGTCGCTGGAGGGCAGTTCCGGCAAGGAGAAGCGACATGAAACTTCACGAACTTCGCGATAACGAAGGCGCAACGAAATCCCGCAAGCGCGTTGGCCGTGGTCCGGGCTCCGGCAAAGGTAAGACCGGTGGCCGTGGTATCAAAGGTCAGAAATCCCGTTCGGGTGTAGCTCTGAACGCCTATGAAGGCGGCCAGATGCCCCTCTACCAGCGTCTGCCCAAGCGCGGCTTCAACAAGCCCAACGCCAAGAAATACGCTGTTATCAACCTCGGCCTCGTCCAGAAGTTCATCGACGCCGGCAAGATCGACATCAAGGCAGAGATCACTGAAGACGCACTCGTCGCTTCGGGTCTCGTTCGTCGTAAGCTCGATGGCGTTCGCGTCCTTGCAAAGGGTGAGTTCACCGCAAAGGCCAACCTCTCGGTAACTGGCGCTTCGAAGGGCGCTGTAGAAGCTGTAGAGAAGGCTGGTGGTAAAGTTACCATCATCGCCCCCGCAGCTGCGGCGGAATAAGGGTTGTGAGCGCCTTGACGGGCGCTTACATCACTGACAGTTTTCCCAACGCCGCAGACCGGAAAACCGGCCTGCGGCGTTTTTGATGAAAAGAGACGCTTTATGGCTTCAGCAGCAGAACAAATGGCAGCGAACCTGAGCTGGTCTTCCTTTGGCAAGGCGACCGAGCTTCGGCAACGTATTCTGTTTACCCTCGGACTTTTGATCGTTTACCGGCTTGGCACCTATATTCCTGTTCCGGGGATCGACGGTGCAGCGCTCCGTAACTTTATGGAAGGCGCGGCTTCGGGTATCGGCGGTATCCTATCGATGTTCACGGGCGGCGCATTGAGCCGTATGGGCATCTTCGCACTCGGGATCATGCCGTATATTTCGGCCTCGATCATCGTTCAGCTTCTCGGTTCGATGTATGAACCTTGGAAGCAGCTGAAGAAAGAGGGCGAAAACGGTCGTCGCAAGCTGAACCAGTATACGCGTTTCGGCACTGTCGTTCTCGCAACGTTTCAGGCTTACGGCCTCGCGGTCAGCCTTGAGGCGGGTGATCTTGTCTCTGATCCCGGCCTCTATTTCCGCGCCGCTTGTGTCGTGACGCTTGTCGGTGGAACCATGTTCCTTATGTGGGTCGGCGAGCAGATCACCGCGCGCGGCATCGGTAACGGCATTTCCCTCATCATCTTCGTCGGTATTGTCGCCGAGCTTCCCGCTGCTGCCGCTCAGTTCCTTACGACGGCTCAGGAAACGCGCAATGCCATGCTGGTGATCGGTATCATCGTCATGCTCGCGGCTGTATTGATGTTTGTGGTCTTTATGGAGCGGAGCCTTCGTAAAGTGCACATTCAATATCCCCGCCAACAGCGTGGTATGAAGACCTATGAGGGCGGCTCGAGCCATCTTCCCATCAAGGTCAACCCCGCCGGTGTTATTCCCGCGATTTTCGCTTCGGCACTTTTGCTTTTGCCGACGACGCTCTCGACCTTCTCTGGCGGCTCTTCGGGTCCCGTTATGTCGACGATCCTTGCCTACTTCGGTCCTGGTCAGCCGCTTTATCTGATCTTCTTCACGGCGATGATCGTGTTCTTCACCTACTTCTACACCCGTGAAGTTGCCTTCAAGACCGACGAAGTTGCAGAGAATCTCAAGAACCAGGGTGGCTTTGTTCCCGGTATCCGTCCGGGCAAGAGAACTGCCGAATATCTTGACTATGTGGTCACGCGTGTTCTCGTTCTGGGTTCGGCTTACCTTGCGCTAGTTTGTCTCATGCCAGAGATTCTGCGTTCACAATTGTCGATTCCCTTTTATTTCGGGGGCACTTCGGTGCTGATCATCGTTTCGGTTGGAATGGACACCATCCAGCAGATTCAATCGCACCTGCTCGCCCATCAATACGAAGGGCTAATTGAAAAATCGCAGTTGCGTGGTAAGCGTGCTGCTAAGAAACGGACCAAGGGACCCTCTCGTCGATGAATATTATCCTTCTCGGACCGCCCGGAGCGGGCAAAGGCACTCAGGCAGCAAAACTCGTTGAAGAGCGGGACATGATCCAGCTCTCCACCGGCGATATGCTGCGCGCTGCGAAAACGTCGGGCACCGAGATGGGTAAGAAAGTCGCAGCGATCATGGACGCGGGCGAGCTCGTCACAGACGAGATCGTGATCGGCCTGATCCGCGAAAAGCTTCAGGGCGAGAAAAAGGGCGGGTTCATTTTCGATGGCTTCCCGCGCACGCTCCCGCAGGCGGACGCATTGGGTCAGCTGTTGGCAGAGCAGGGCGAAACCCTCGACGCCGTTATCGAGATGCAGGTCAACGACGAAGTGCTCGTCGGTCGGATCGTCGGTCGTGCAGAAGAGGCCCGTAAAGCTGGCCAACCTGCCCGTGCGGATGACAACGAGGAAAGCCTCAAGATCCGCTTGATGGAATACTACAAGAAGACATCGCCCCTGATCGGCTATTACTGGGCCAAGGGCGACCTCAAGACCGTGGACGGCCTTGCTTCGATCGATGAAGTTTCGGAGCAGATCGCCAATATCCTCGGCTGAAGGCTGTAAATTTGTCATGAAAATGAGCCCCGCGCCGTATCGGCGTCGGGGCTCTTTTTATAACAATACACTTCGCGCCAAGATCGGCCGAGTGTCGCACCTTGGTGCTTATTGGCAGCAAGCGCTTGACGAGGCAGTCAATCCCTTCTAAAGCACCGCATCCCCCAATGGGGAATCATGGCGGCAGCGGGTCGCTCCCGATCGCCGCGACTATCTCATATGACTGTGGCCCGTTGGTTAACCTTCGGGCTTCCGTTGTGAAAAAAGGTTCCGGAAATACGGAACCGCAACGAAAGGAAAGCTAACGTGGCACGTATTGCCGGCGTGAACATCCCGACTGGAAAGCGGGTTCCCATCGCCCTCACCTACATCACCGGTATCGGCCCCGCGATCGCGAAAGAGATCTGCGAAGCTGTTAAGATCGAGTCGAGCCGTCGTGTGAACGACCTCTCGGACGCAGAAGTTCTTGCGATCCGCGAATACATCGACGCCAACCTCACTGTCGAAGGTGACCTTCGTCGTGAAGTTACGATGAACATCAAGCGCCTGATGGACCTCGGTTGCTACCGTGGCCTTCGTCACCGTCGTAACCTCCCGGTTCGCGGTCAGCGTACCCACACCAACGCTCGCACCCGTAAAGGCCCCGCAAAGGCCATCGCTGGTAAGAAGAAGTAAGGGAGGGCATAGACAATGGCTCGTGATACCCGTCGTGGTGGCAAGAAAAAGGTTTCCAAGAACATCGCCGCTGGCGTTGCTCATGTGAACTCTTCGTTCAACAACACCAAAATCCTGATCTCCGACGTTCAGGGCAATGCTATCTCGTGGTCGTCCGCTGGCACCATGGGCTTCAAGGGCTCGCGTAAGTCGACCCCTTATGCCGCTCAGATGGCTGCAGAAGACGCTGGCCGCAAGGCTCAGGAACATGGCGTGAAGACGCTCGAAGTCGAAGTTCAGGGCCCCGGTTCGGGTCGTGAATCGGCTCTGCGCGCTCTGGCTGCCGTGGGCTTCAACATCACGTCGATCCGTGACGTGACCCCGATCGCTCACAACGGCTGCCGTCCGCCGAAGCGTCGTCGCGTATAATCGCTGAATATCCAACTGGGGCTGTGGTTTTTCCACGGCCCCAGTCCGTCATTTTGAAACCTCGGGCGTTTGCCTTTTAGGACATGGAAGGCAGACAAGAATGGAGGGACGCATGATCCACAAGAATTGGGCCGAATTGATCAAGCCGACCCAGCTTGACGTCAAGCCGGGGAATGACCCGCAGCGTCAGGCGACTGTAATTGCCGAACCGCTTGAGCGTGGCTTTGGTCTTACCCTCGGCAACGCACTGCGCCGCATCCTGATGTCGTCGCTTCAGGGCGCCGCCATCACTGCCGTTCAGATCGACAACGTTCTGCACGAGTTTTCGTCGGTTGCCGGCGTTCGTGAAGATGTCACCGATATCGTTCTGAACCTCAAAGGCGTCGCGATCCGTATGGAAGTCGAAGGCCCCAAGCGTCTCACCGTTCAGGCCAAAGGCCCGGGCGCAGTGACCGCTGCCGACATTTCCGAATCGGCCGGCATCGAAGTTCTGAACAAAGACCACGTGATCTGTCACCTTGATGATGGCGCTGATCTCTACATGGAGCTCACCGTTAACACCGGTAAGGGTTACGTCGCTGCCGACAAGAACAAGCCTGAAGATGCACCGATCGGCATGATTGCCATCGACGCCATCTACTCGCCGGTCAAGAAGGTCTCTTACGATGTTCAGCCGACCCGTGAAGGTCAGGTTCTGGACTATGACAAGCTGACCCTCAAAGTCGAAACCGACGGTTCGATCACGCCTGATGACGCAGTTGCTTACGCCGCTCGCATCCTTCAGGATCAGCTTTCGATCTTCGTGAACTTTGACGAACCCGAGTCGGCTTCGGCTGGTTCGGACGATGACGGTCTCGAGTTCAACCCGCTCCTTCTCAAGAAGGTTGACGAGCTGGAACTCTCCGTTCGTTCGGCAAACTGCCTCAAGAACGATAACATCGTTTACATCGGCGATCTTATCCAGAAAACCGAAGCCGAGATGCTCCGCACCCCGAACTTTGGCCGTAAGTCGCTCAACGAGATCAAAGAAGTGCTTTCTGGCATGGGTCTCCACCTCGGCATGGATGTCGAGGACTGGCCGCCGGACAACATCGAAGATCTCGCCAAGAAATTCGAAGACCAGTTCTAAGGTTTTCGTAAGGAATGGCGGGACTTTCCCGCCATTTCCACGACCCGGGCATCCCGCCCCAAGGAGAATGGCTGACACGCATCGGCCATCGGACAAAGCAAAACGCTACTTAGGAGTTAGAAAATGCGTCACGCTCGTGGTTACCGCCGCCTGAACCGTACTCATGAACACCGTAAAGCCCTGTTTGCGAACATGGCTGGTGCCCTCATCGAGCACGAACAAATCAAAACCACCCTTCCCAAGGCCAAAGATCTGCGCCGCGTCGTAGAAAAGCTCATCACGCTCGGTAAGCGCGGTGATCTTCATGCACGTCGTCAGGCTGCTGCTCGCCTCAAGGAAGACCGTCACGTTGCCAAGCTTTTCGAAGTGCTCGGCCCGCGTTACCAGGACCGTCAGGGTGGCTACATCCGCATCATGAAAGCCGGTTTCCGTTATGGCGACATGGCTCCGATGGCGATCATCGAATTCGTAGACCGCGATCCGGCTGCAAAAGGCGCCGCTGACAAAGCCCGCCTCGCAGCACTTGAGGTCGAAGTCGAAGAGTAAGACCCAAAGTCTTAAACTTTCGTTAAAGCCCCGCCCCTTCGGCGGGGCTTTTTCGCTTTTTAGGAAATAAATTTTATCAAATACAATTTAAGGTTGACGAATTATTTACGGTCTTGGCAAGACTTTCGCCATGACCGCACAAATTACGTTTGAAGCATTGGAAATACGCACGGTGGGCCACGTTGTACTTGCAACGCGGGGTGCGGGAGTGGGGCACCAGTCAGCTCTGAACGGCGGTCGTCGTTCGCTTACTAACAAGGAGGTTCTTGTGCAGCAGGTGCCGCAGCCCGTTGGGGGACGGATGCGGCAAAACAGGCTCGTTCGCTGCGCTCAAACAGCCCCCGAAAGGTTCAAACCGGACCTGACAATTTGCGCCCTGTCGAAACGTCAACAAGCGCGGACCACTTTGGCTATGGCCTGTGACCGCGGTCGTCATCATCGCAGTTCGCCTGGGTCTGCTCCCCATGCGAATTTCCACATGGTTTTCTTCGTCATCTCACCGCGCACCGCGTCTCGGCTGGGTTTTCCAACCCATTTTCATGCCGGAGGCATCGATGCAAAGCACCACCCTTTCTTTCGCAAATCTTCATCAACACGGCGAGCTTTTCGCCAATATCCTGCGCGCGCGCCGCGAAAGCTTTATTGTGCGCAACCGTTGGGAACTCCCCGAGACGATGGGGATGGAATATGACCAGTATGATACGCCCCAATCGCGCTGGGTTGCGGTGCACGACCAATCAGGTGCTGTCCTCGCCGGCGTCCGCCTGACTCCCACAACGGCACGGTGCGGCGTTTACAGCTATATGATCCGAGATGCGCAGCGCGGCCTGCTTGATTCTATTCCGAGCGACCTTTTGTATGATGCCGCTCCGCAAGACGCGGGGACATGGGAGGTGACGCGCGGCTTTGTGGCGCACGACCTTCCTGCGGGACTTCGGAGCAAGGTGCGTTTGAGGTTGGTAAGTCAAATGCTCCGCGCCAGCCGCGAGGAGGGCATAACGCGCATGATCGCCTTGCTGCCTTCGAATTGGCACCGATGGGCTGCGCGCTGTCATCTCCAGATGGATGCCGCGGGCCGCAATATGAACATGGGCGGGATCGATTATCAGGCCGTTTGGATCGACTTTTCCGCACATCTGCACTGAGCCTTTTCAAAGCTTCGGGCGCGACATAGGTTGGCCGCATGGCAGACCTGTTCGACACCCCGGAAACCGAAACGCAAGGGAACGCGCCAAGGCCGCTCGCGGATCGTCTGCGGCCCAAGACGCTTGGCGAAGTCATAGGTCAGGAGCAGGTGCTTGGGCCCGATGCACCCTTGGGGATTATGCTCGCTTCGGGGTCGTTGTCCTCGCTGATCCTTTGGGGTCCGCCCGGAGTAGGCAAGACCACGATCGCAAGGCTCTTGGCGCGAGAAACCGATCTCCATTTTGAACAGATCAGCGCGATCTTTACGGGTGTGCCCGAACTTCGAAAGGTCTTTGAAGCGGCGAAACTCAGGCGCAAAACAGGGCGGGGAACGCTTTTGTTTGTGGACGAGATCCATCGTTTCAACAAAGCGCAGCAGGATGGATTTTTGCCGCATATGGAGGATGGCACGATCCTCTTGGTCGGCGCGACCACAGAGAACCCTTCGTTCGAACTCAACGCCGCTGTGCTGAGCCGTGCACAGGTGCTGGTGCTGAACCGTCTCTCGCCTGCGGATCTCGAACGCTTGATGCAGCGCGCAGAAAAAGAGCTGAACCGTATGTTGCCGCTCGACGGGGCGGCGCGCGCAGCCTTGCTCGATATGGCCGATGGAGACGGCCGTGCTTTGCTCAATCTGATCGAGCAGGTTGCGGCTTGGAAGATCGATGGCAAGCTCGGCACCGATGCGCTCACCACGCGGCTGATGAAGCGGGCGGCCAAATACGACAAAAGCGGCGATGAGCATTATAACCTTATCTCGGCTCTCCACAAATCGGTGCGCGGGTCCGATCCCGATGCCGCGCTCTACTGGTTTGCGCGTATGCTCGAAGGGGGCGAAGACCCCCGCTATCTTGCAAGACGGCTTGTTCGGATGGCGGTCGAAGACATCGCTTTGGCAGACCCTCAGGCCCAGACGATCTGCCTCCATGCATGGGAAACCTATGAGCGGATCGGAAGCCCCGAAGGCGAATTGGCGCTTGCACAGGCCGTGATCTACCTTGCGCTCGCCCCAAAATCGAACGCTGGCTATGCCGCCTACAAAGCAGCACGTGCGGCCGCGCGTCAAACGGGGTCCGAGCCTCCGCCCAAGCATATCCTGAACGCTCCAACGCGGCTAATGAAGGAACAGGGCTATGGGTCGGGGTACCAATACGACCACAGTGCCGAAGATGCCTTTAGCGGACAGAACTATTTCCCCGACGGGATGAAACGCGGGATCTACTATCTGCCTGTGGATCGCGGTTTCGAACGCGATCTGAAGAAGCGCGTCGACTATTTTGCAGGATTGCGAGCCAAGCGGAACAAGGCCGACAATTGACTCTTGTGGGCTGAAAGGCCAAGGGAGGCGGATGATGACCAGTTTGATCCAAGTCGCTCTCGGCGGCGCCATTGGCGCTTCGTGCCGTTACCTGACCAATGTGGGCGCGATGCGCCTCCTTGGGGGTGGCTTTCCCTATGGCACGGTCGTGGTCAATATTCTCGGGTCGTTCCTTATGGGCGTGCTCGTGGTCGCCTTTGCACATCGGGGGGGGAACCAGTTCGCCCCGTTGATAATGACAGGCGTTCTTGGCGGCTTTACGACCTTTTCTGCGTTCTCGCTTGATGCGGTGAACCTTTATCAACGTGGCGACATTCTGCTTGCCGCCACATATGTATTCGGCTCCGTTGCGGTCGGCATTGCTGCCTTGATCGTCGGAATGGCCATCGCACGAGGAGTGCTATCATGAGCGGCGTCCAGACCGTCACCATCACCCAAGAAGACGCGGATCAGCGGATCGACCGTTGGCTGCGTCGTCTTTATCCGCATCTGACCCAAGGCCGCATTGAAAAGATGTGCCGCAAAGGCGAGCTGCGAGTCGACGGCGCACGTGTGAAATCCGCGACCCGTCTGGAATACGGGCAAAAAGTCCGCATTCCGCCTCTGAGCGAAGATACGGCCCAGCCTGCGCCCAAGCAAATCCGCAAGATCACGCGTTCGGACGCGGAAATGATCCAGGATGCAGTTCTCTGGAAGGACGAGCACATCATCGTTCTGAATAAACCTGCGGGACTTCCTTCTCAGGGGGGCTCGGGGCAGGGCGACCGCCACGTGGACGGGCTCGCCGAGGCACTCAAGTTCGGCTATAAAGACCGCCCCAAATTGGTGCACCGTCTGGACAAGGACACATCGGGACTTTTGCTACTTGCACGCACCGACCGAGTGGCCCGCGGGCTTTCCGAAGCGCTTCGTCACCGCAATGTGCGCAAGATTTACTGGGCTGCCGTTGCCGGCGTGCCTTCGCCCCGCGCTGGTTCGATCAAATACGGTCTCTTGAAAGCTCCGGGCCGCGGACATGGCGGAGAAGCGGAAAAGATGCGCTGCATCCACCCGCGCGAGGTTGCCGAAACCGAAGGTGCTAAACGCGCACATACGGACTTTGCCGTTCTTTCGTCTCTCGGGTCCCGTATTGCATGGATGGCGCTCGTGCCGATCACTGGCCGTACCCACCAGCTTCGTGCGCATATGGCCGAGATCGGACACCCGATCCTCGGTGATGGCAAATACGGCGGTTCATCTCAGGAAAATATGGGTGACGGTTGGGGTGCAGGGATCGGCGGAGAGATCAGCCGCAAGCTTCACCTGCATGCGCGCACTTTGATTATCGAGCATCCGATCACCAAAAAAATGCTGACGCTCGAGGCACCCTTGCCTTCGCACATGCAGGCGACTTGGGACTATGTCGGTTGGGATGTGACCCACGCGCCGCTTGATCCGTTCAACATGCCCGATGCCTGAGCTAAGGCTCGTCATATTCGACGTTGATGGCACCCTAGTCGATAGTCAGGGATTGATCGTTGCATCGATGAATGCGGCCTTTGGCGCGGTCGGATTGGACGCCCCGTCTCGGAAGGAAATTCTGGGGATCGTCGGGCTTTCGCTCGAACATGCTTTGGAACGCCTTGCGCCAACGGACGTGGATCATGCCGGAATGCTCGCTGCCTATCGCGCGCATTATTTCGAGTCCCGTTCGCGCGACGGCACACCTGCGACAAGCCCGCTTTTTCCCAAAGTCCGCGAGGTTCTGGAAAGACTGGCTGCCGATCCTTGGACGATGCTTGCGGTTGCGACGGGTAAATCGAAGCGTGGGCTTGACGCTTTGATCAAGGGGCATGAACTAGAGGGCGTTTTCACGAGCCTCCAATGCGCCGATTTCCACCCCTCCAAGCCACATCCGTCGATGATAGAGGCCGCCCTTGGCGAGACCGGAGTTGATAAGTCCCGCACTGTCATGGTGGGGGATACGAGTTTTGATATTGATATGGCCCGTTCTGCTAGTGTTAAGAGCATCGCGGTTAGCTGGGGATACCACGATGCATCGCAGCTCGGTGCTGATGCTGTGATCGACGGGTTCGAGGCACTCCCGCAAACGATCGAACGACTATTGGAGAAGTAAGAGATGAGCGGTTGGAAAGCAAAACGGTTCTGGAAAGAAACCTCTATTGCCGAGACCGACGGCGGTTTTCAGGTCCTGCTTGATGGTCGTCAGGTCAAGACACCGGCCAAGACACTCTTGGTCGTGCCCACACGCGCTTTGGCCGAAGCCATTGCCCAAGAATGGGACGCGCAAGAAGGCGAGGTCGATCCGACCACGATGCCCGTGACGCGTTCTGCAAATGCCGCTTTGGACAAGGTTGCTGCGCAGCGCGACGAAGTCGTTGCGATGTTGGCAAGTTATGGTGGAACCGATCTGCTTTGCTATCGCGCTTCGGAGCCCGCCGAATTGCTGGAGCGCCAACAACAGGCGTGGGACCCGCTTCTCGACTGGCTCGCGACGAATCACCATGTCCGGCTTGCGGTCGGATCGGGCGTGATGCACGTGGCTCAGGACGCAGCAGGGCAGGAAACACTCCATACCGCCGTTAAAAAGTTCAACAATTTCGAAATAGCAGCTTTTCATGATCTTGTTGCCATGTCGGGCTCGCTCGTGATCGCTTTGGCTGTCGCAGAAGGCCGTGTCGATGTTGCCGAAGGCTGGCGTTTGTCGCGGATCGACGAGACCTGGCAAGAGGAACAATGGGGCAAAGACGAAGAAGCGACAGAGCTTGCAGAGAAGAAATTCAAAGAGTTTACAACGGCAGCGCGTATTCTCGGTTTGTGCCGTAACGTCAGTTAATGAACTGATAGTTCAGCGTTCTTTAGCTGAAATTAAGGCGTTTGCCCGATAAACAGCCTTAATTTTAGCGCAAGCGAGTGTTGAATCCCCCAGAACTTGGCGCGTAGGCCTTGACCTAATGGTCTAAAATCACACACTCTGATCCCTAGTTGCGGCACGTTGTGCTGCGATGAACTATTCTGTTCTTTTCGGACAGACACAAAAACCAGTCCAGAACTGGAAACTCAGGAAGAGGTAAAAATGAAAAAAACTGTTCTGCTTGGCGCACTGACTGTTGCTGGTCTTGCAGCCACCGCAGCTTCGGCTGCTACGCTTGACGACGTACGTGCACGTGGCAAACTGAACTGTGGCGTGTCCACCGGTCTGCCGGGTTTCTCGAACCCCGACGCCAACGGTAACTGGCAGGGTTTTGACGTAGATTTCTGCCGCGCACTTGCCGGCGCCGTCTTCGGTGATGGCTCTGCTGTAGAGTTCGTTCCGCTGACCACCCAGACCCGTTTCACCGCGCTTTCGTCCGGCGAAATCGACGTGCTTGCACGTAACACCACCTGGACCTACTCGCGCGACACCGACCTCAAGCTCGATTTCATCGGCGTGAACTACTACGATGGTCAGGGCTTCATGGTTCCCAAGTCGCTCGGCGTATCTTCGGCCAAGGATCTTGATGGCGCTACCGTCTGTATCCAGACCGGCACCACCACCGAACTGAACCTCGCCGACTTCTTCCGCGCGAACAACATCAGCTACGAACCCGTTCCGATCGAAACCAACGCAGAAGCCCAGCAGCAGTATCTCGCAGGTGCTTGTGACGTTTACACCACCGACGCTTCGGGCCTTGCCGCAACCCGCGCAACCTTTGAAGCGCCTGCGGACCACGTGCTTCTTCCGGAAATCATTTCCAAAGAACCGCTTGGACCTGCTGTTCGTCACGGCGACAACGAGTGGGCGGATATCGCACGCTGGACCCTCAATGCACTTATCTCGGCTGAAGAGCTCGGTGTAACCTCTGCAAACGTTGCAGAGCTTGCTGCTGCTCCGACCACCAACCCCGAAGTGAACCGTCTTCTCGGCACCGAAGGTGAACTTGGTGCGATGATGGGTCTCGACGCCAAATGGGCTGTCAACGCGATTGCTGCTGGCGGCAACTATGGCGAGATCTTCGAGCGCAACATCGGTGAGAACACCCCGATCGGCCTTGCTCGCGGTCTGAACGCGCAGTGGACCGAAGGTGGCCTGATCTATTCGGCACCCGTTCGCTAAGATCAAATCGGGAGGGGGCGTGCATCGTGCACGCCCCCTTACCGTTTTCAAAAAGAAGACTAACAGCGCACACCCTCCAGAGATCTTATGATGCCGGACCAACTGGCACGAAGATTTGGATTTGGGAGCCGGGGAGAGACATATGACGACCCTCACGGAGCAGCCGGAAAAAGGCTTCCGGCTCAGTCAGCTTATCTATGATACACGTTATCGGTCGCTCACCATTCAGGTGGTCGCGACCATTTTGCTCGTGAGCATCATCTATTGGCTGATTGCAAATACGATTGCGAACCTTGCCGCACTCGGTAAGGAATTCGACTTTGGTTTCCTGTCGAGCCGCGCAGGCTATGACATCAACCAGACCCTGATCGAATATGATAATTCGATGTCCCACGGACGCGCAGCGCTTGTCGGGATCGCAAACACCCTTCTGGTGGCATTCCTTGGCTGCATCATGGCCACGATCATCGGCGTGATTGTCGGTGTGCTCCGCCTCTCCAAGAACTGGGTGGTGGCACGGCTTATGGCGGTTTACGTAGAGGGATTCAGAAACGTTCCTTTGCTCCTCTGGATCATCCTGATCTTTGCCCTGATGACGGAATCCACGCCGCAGCCGCGTGATTTCAGAGAAGGCGGATCTGCATCCATGATCCTTTGGGACTCTGTTGCGATCACCAACCGCGGCATTTTCGTGCCGAGCCCTGTGTTCCATTCAGGGGCCACACTCTTTGGTATTATAACCCTTTTGGGCATTGTTGCGGCTTATGTTTATCGCAAGAAGTCGCTCCAAAAGCAGCTCTTGACGGGGGAACCCCCTGTTTCGCTGTGGATCGTTATGGCTTCTTTGGTCGCTGGACTTGCCGCAGTTTTCGTCCTTCAGGGCTTCTTGTTGCCGGGCGAACAGTCTTTCAATCCCGCGATTACGCTCAACTCTCCCGAGCTTGGCGGATTCAACTTCACCGGCGGGTTACAGCTTCGGAATTCACTCATCGCACTCTGGTTTGCGCTTTCGCTGTATACCGGCGCATTCATCGCAGAGATTGTTCGCGCAGGTATCCTTTCGGTCTCCAAAGGCCAAACCGAAGCGGCCTTTGCGCTTGGCTTGCGCCCGAACCGAACGATGAACCTCGTGATCCTGCCGCAGGCGCTTCGCGTGATTATTCCGCCGCTGATTTCCCAATTCCTGAACCTGACCAAGAACTCCTCGCTCGCCATTGCGGTGGGTTACATGGACGTTCGTGCAACGCTTGGCGGGATCACGATCAACCAGACGGGCCGCGAGCTGGAGGGGATGCTCCTTTTGGGATCGTTCTATCTTCTGATCAGCCTGCTGATTTCGTCGGGCATGAACTTCTACAACAACAGCGTTAAGCTGAAGGAGCGGTAATATGAGCGAGACACACGCCCAATCCGTCCTCTACGTGCGGGACACAATGCTCCCCCAGCAAGAGCCGCCCATCACCCAAAAAGGCGCGGTGAAATGGGTGCGCGAGAACCTGTTCAGCTCTTGGCTGAACGCGATCCTGACGATTTTGTCGATCTATGTGGTCTACACGCTCGTTTCCCACCTTTATCCATGGTTCGCCAATTCGGTCTGGACCGCAGGGTCACTCGGGGAATGCCGCGAGGTTCTGGCCGTTGAAGGAGCTTCGACAGGTGCATGTTTTGCGGTCATCTCTGACCGCTGGCTCCAGTTGATGTTCGGCTTTTATCCTTCGGCCTTCTACTGGCGTCCGATCCTGACCTTCGTGCTCTTGGTGCCTGCGCTCGCTCCTATCCTTTATTCCGAGCGCGTTCCGACCAAGATGCTCTGGTTCTCGGGACTTTACCCCTTTCTTGCGACCTGGCTTCTGTGGGGGGGCTCGTTCTGGGTGCCTCTGCTGGTCATCGCAGGGTTCGTGGTAGGGGCGCTCCTTTTCATCGCGGGATCGCGGATCAATTTGATCGTCGCAACGGTTGCGGCAATCCTTGGCGCGATCTTCTGGTGGCTCGTCGCTGCTCCGTCGATCAATGCATCGCTCCACCACATGGTCGGACAGGCGCGTGCAGAAAGCATCCTGCAAGAGGCTACGGCGCTTCGGGCCGAACTCGCACCTGAGCTGGCGGCGCTTGAAACGCGCAAGAAAGAGCTCGAGCCTTTGATTGCGGCCGCAAATGCTGAAAAAGCAGCTTTGCTCGAAGCCGCAACTGCCGAGGGTTCACAAGACCAAAACGCCAAAGCGGCCTTCCTTGCCAAAGTGGACGAGCTTCAGGTGCTGCGTCGCCAAGACCTCGCATTTGCGGCGCAAATCGTGAATATCCAGCAAGAGATGTCCGACGCCCGCGCTCTTCTGTCGTCCATTCCGACGCTCCCGACGCTGGAAGAACAGCTTCCAACGTTGCGTGCGACCTACAAGGAATTGGAGGCTGCGCTGCCTTCTGCTCTTCGCGGCTTGCGCACCCCGAACCAAGCGCCTGACGGCACTTCGGCCGAGGATCTGAACGCCTTGAACGCTGCAATCTCTGCAAAATCGAACCTCGACTCTGCAGAGCTTGCGATCGCCTCTATCTATGGCCAGATCGGGATCGTCGGGCTTGAGCCTGTCAACAGTCGTGACTTTGGCGGCTTCATGCTTGCTTTGGTGATCGGCCTTGCGGGGATTTCGCTCTCCATGGGGCTCGGGATTATGTTGGCCCTCGGCCGTCAATCGAACCTGTTCATCATCCACACGATTTCTGTTGCGTTCATCGAGATCATTCGTGGTGTTCCTTTGATCGTGTGGCTGTTCACGGCCTCTTTGTTGCTCAACTACTTCCTCCCGCCGGGCACCGAGTTCGACCTCATGCTTCGGGTGGTGATTATGGTGACGTTCTTCTCGTCCGCCTATATCGCCGAAGTGGTGCGCGGTGGTCTCGCTGCGCTTCCCAAGGGGCAATATGAAGCAGCCGATGCGCTGGGTCTCGATTATTGGAAGTCTATGCGTCTTATCGTGTTGCCGCAGGCTCTCAAGATCTCGATCCCCGGTATCGTGAACACCTTTATCGGCCTTTTCAAAGACACCACGCTCGTGATGTTTATCGGGCTTCTCGATCCGATCGGCCTGTCGAACTCTATCCGCGCCACCTCCGACTGGAACGGCATCTATTGGGAATTGTTCGTCTTTATCGGCCTTCTCTTCTTTGTCTTCTGCTTCAGCATGGGACGCTATTCACTTTACCTGGAGAAAAAACTCCAGCGTGATCACCGCTAAGGAGACCACAAATGTCTGAACTCTCAATCGAACGAGAAATCGACCGCAGCGGCATGACAGTGTCGGATGAAGTCGCAATCCAAATCAACGGCATGAACAAGTGGTACGGTCAGTTCCATGTGCTTCGTGACATCAACCTGACGGTCAATCGCGGTGAGCGTATCGTGATCTGTGGCCCTTCGGGTTCGGGTAAATCGACCCTGATCCGCTGTATCAACCGTCTCGAAGAACACCAGTCCGGTCAGATCATCGTGGATGGGACCGAGCTGTCGTCTGATCTCAAGAACATCGACAAGATCCGTTCCGAAGTCGGGATGTGTTTCCAGCACTTCAACCTTTTCCCGCACCTGACGATCCTCGAGAACTGCACCCTTGCGCCGATCTGGGTTCGCAAGGTGCCGCGCAAAGAGGCCGAAGAAACAGCGATGCACTTCCTTGAAAAGGTGAAGATCCCCGATCAGGCCCACAAATATCCGGGCCAGCTTTCGGGCGGTCAGCAACAGCGAGTGGCGATTGCGCGCTCGCTCTGTATGAAGCCGCGCATCATGCTCTTTGATGAACCGACGTCGGCTCTTGATCCCGAGATGATCAAGGAAGTTCTCGATACCATGATCGAGCTTGCCGAAGAGGGAATGACCATGCTCTGCGTTACGCATGAGATGGGCTTTGCCCAAGCCGTTGCAAACCGCGTGATTTTTATGGACCAAGGCCAGATTGTGGAACAGAACGAGCCGAAAGAGTTCTTCAACAACCCGCAATCCGAACGCACAAAGCTGTTCCTGAGCCAGATTTTGGGTCACTAAGCCCACACCATAACCGGAAAAGGCCGCCCTCTTGCGGCCTTTTCTTTTGCCGTGTCAAAAATTTGATCAAAATACATCTCCCCTTTCCCCGTGGGATCGTGCAGTATCTGCGCGAAACGACCAATTCGAGGAGATGTCATATGGCGGGTGTGAACCACAAAGGTCAGGCGTTTGACTGGGCCGATCCTTTCCTTCTTGCCGATCAGCTGACCGAAGAAGAGCGCATGATCGAAGACAGCGCAAAAGCCTTTGCCGCGGAAAGCCTCGCGCCTCGGGTCGAGAACGCCTATCTGAACGAGCATACAGACCCCGAAATTTTCCGTGATATGGGTGCAGCCGGACTTTTGGGTGTGACCGTTCCCGAACAATACGGCGGGGTCGGCGCGTCTTATGTGTCCTATGGGCTTGTCGCAAGAGAGGTCGAACGGATCGACTCGGGCTATCGATCGATGATGTCGGTGCAATCGAGCCTCGTGATGTTCCCGATCTACGCCTATGGTTCCGAAGAACAGCGGATGAAATATCTTCCCAAACTTGCATCGGGCGAATTCATCGGGTGTTTTGGTTTGACCGAACCCGAAGCAGGGTCCGATCCTGCAGGCATGAAGACGCGTGCTACCAAGACCGAGGGCGGCTATGTGCTCAATGGTTCCAAGATGTGGATTTCGAATGCGCCGCTCGCTGATGTTTTCGTCGTCTGGGCCAAATCCGAAGCCCACGGCAACAAGGTGCGCGGCTTTATCCTTGAAAAGGGAATGAAGGGGCTGTCGGCCCCCAAGATTGAAGGCAAATTGTCTCTTCGGGCTTCGATTACGGGTGAAATCGTGATGGAGAACGTCGAGGTCGGCGAAGACGCCCTCCTTCCCGATACCGAAGGCATGAGCGGTCCCTTCGGCTGTTTGAACCGTGCACGTTACGGCATCAGCTGGGGCGTGATGGGGGCAGCCGAGGATTGCTGGCACCGCGCACGCGGCTACGGGCTTGATCGCAAGCAATTCGGCAAGCCTCTTGCCGGAACCCAACTCTATCAGAAGAAACTTGCGGACATGCAAACCGAGATTACGCTCGGTCTTCAAGCTTCGCTTCGTGTTGGACGGCTTTTGGACGAGGGTCGTTTTGCGCCCGAGATGATCAGCCTTATCAAGCGCAACAACTGCGGTAAGGCGCTCGACATCGCACGTCACGCACGTGATATGCACGGTGGGAACGGTATCCAGATCGGCTATCACATCATGCGGCACGCCCAGAACCTCGAGACGGTGAACACCTATGAGGGCACCCATGACGTGCACGCCCTTATCCTTGGTCGTGCACAAACGGGCATTCAGGCGTTCTTCTAAGCAATGACTTCGGCGCTGAATGGTCTCAAGGTCGTTGAACTGGCACGGATCCTTGCGGGTCCGTGGATGGGGCAAACACTCGCCGATCTTGGTGCCGAGGTGATCAAGGTCGAAGCACCCGAAGGGGATGACACCCGCAAATGGGGTCCCCCCTTTATCGAGCGTGACGACGGCAAAGGCGGCACCGAAAAGGTCGCAGCCTATTTCCATGCGGCAAACAGGGGCAAGACTTCGGTCACTTGCGATTTTTCGAACCCTCATGATCTTGCGGAACTCAAGGCTCTTATCGCCGATGCGGATGTCTTGATCGAAAATTTCAAAGTCGGTGGGCTCAAGAAATACGGGCTCGATTATGAAAGTCTTTCCGCGCTCAATCCTCGTCTTGTCTATGCGTCGGTGACGGGCTTCGGCCAAACAGGGCCAAGGGCCGCGCAACCGGGGTATGATTTCCTGATCCAAGGTATGAGCGGGATCATGGACCTGACGGGCGAGCCTGACGGTCAGCCGCAAAAGGTCGGTGTTGCCTGGATAGACATTTTTACAGGGCTTTATGGCGTAATCGCGATAGAGGCCGCTTTGCTGGAACGCGCACGGTCCGGTTTGGGTCAGCATCTTGATATCGCTCTCTTCGACACAGGTGTCGGTGTGCTCGCCAATCAGGCGATGAACTACCTGTTGGGCGGTGTTGTGCCTTCGCGTCTGGGGAATGCGCATCCGAACATCGTGCCGTATCAGGTGCTTCCTTGCGCGGATGGGCATGTGATTATCGCCTGTGGCAACGACCGGCAATTTGTTGCGCTTTGCGGAGCGCTTGAGAGGGCCGAGTTGGCGGTGTCGGAAAAGTTCGCGACCAATCCTGCACGTGTTGCCCATCGGGCTGATTTGACGACTGCTCTGGAAAACGCGCTCGCGACCTGGACCAAAGCCGATTTGATAAGTGCTTTGGAAAAAGTCGGCGTTCCGTGCGGTCCGATCAATTCGGTCCAAGAGGCGTTGACGGACCCGCAAATCGAAGCGCGCGGTCTTGTCATTCACCCCGAGGGGATTGCGGGCATCGCAACCCCGATCAAGATGTCCCGAAGCCAAGCGGTTTCGGAAAAGGCCTCGCCTGTCCTAGGTTCCGGCGCTTGGACCTTCACCTCTCGTCGGGACGCGTGAGGGTGAAGACCTCTTCGATCACAGCGTAATCCTGATAGCCGAGCCTTGCCAAAGGTTTGAACGCGGTCACGTCGAAGCGTCCGTCAACGAGACAGTCATCGCGCATATGAACGCCCGTGACCTCTCCGAAGACGACGAAATTCTTACCCCCGACCAGTGGCATGATCTCGGTCAGTTTGCATTCCAGCGACGCTGGCACATCGGCCGCTCTTGGACAGTCGATGGTCGTGCATTCTGCTTTGTCGATCCGTGCGAAATCGAATTCATCCACGTCGGATTCAAGCGTTTCAGAGGATCGGTTCATCGCATCCCGCATCGCGAATTCTACGATGTTGACGCAAAATACACCGGTCTCGCGGATATTGGCGAGGGTATCCTTGGACGTGTTCAGGCCCGCCTTGAGTCCCTGCGAGGCAAACATCAATTGCGGCGGCACATAGGCGACGGCGTTGAAAAAAGAGTAGGGCGCGATGTTGTCCGTGCCGCTTGCGGACCGTGTGGAAACCCAAGCAATCGGACGGGGCGAAATGATCGCATTGAAAGGGTTATGCGGAAGCCCATGTCCATCTTTTGGTTCGTAAAACATCGGTTGTCCTTGTCTCTCGTTTGCGACACAGCTAGCGCCATGCTAACTCAGGCCTAGACCTAATGGGAGACCTTCCGGCGTATGTTCGAACTCACCGTCGAGAAACCCGAAGATTGGTGGGACGTCGAGGCCCTCTATGACCTGTGTTTCGCACCGGGTCGAACGGCTCTTTCCTCTTACAGGCTGCGCGAAGGGGTCGATCCGATCCGCGAGTTATGCTTTGTCGGACGGGATGGTCAGGGGATCATCGGCGGCGTCATTCGAAACTGGCCCGTCTGCATAAACGGGCATCTGGCGATTCTTCTCGGGCCTGTGGCCGTTCACCCCACGCGTCAGGGGGAAGGGCTTGGCGGAATATTGATGCATGCGGCACTGAACAGGGCGACCGACCTTGGTTGGGAGCGTGTCATGCTTGTCGGCGACTATCCCTACTACAAGCGTTTCGGTTTCGAAAAGCTCGAGGGTGTGATTATGCCGCCGCCGACAAACCCCGATCGTGTCTTGGGGATCGAACTTGTCGAAGGTGCTTGGGCGCAGGTCAAAGGCAATGTCGAGCGCGCGGGTGATTGCAATCCCGAAGAGAGTGCCCATCTTTAACCCGTCGAGACGTGGAGAGATGGATGAAGGTTATCAACCCCGAAAACCCGCTATCAGAGGAGGCCCGCGAGGTGGTGCGCGCGCTTGCGCGTCGGCAACGCGATGCTAACGGCATCCTGATGACGGCCATGAACTATGTCGGTGGTCAGGTCGAGGATGGCTTGAAGCTTCTTCCTGCTCCGGTGCGGGCGCAAATCGAAAAGGCCGCTAAATCAGCACTTGAGAAAAGCTATTCCGTTGCCGCCAAAAGCCGTCAGGGACCGCTTCAAAACGTAGTTGCGACCGAACGGATGAACCGTCTGCTTGGAACCTTGACGGGCGCTTTGGGGGGTGCTGGGGGGCTGCCGACTGCTCTGGCTGAATTGCCCGTCGCAACGACCGTGATTTTCCGCTCGATCCAGTCCGTTGCCGAAACCTATGGCGAAGACCCGAGCACAGAAGAAACCCGCGTGGAATGTCTTAGGGTGTTCGGAGCTGGGGGGCCGATGGGCGAGGATGACGGGATCGACACGACCTTTATCGGAGCGCGCATCGGCTTGTCTGGGGCGGCGGTACATGGGCTTATCGCCAAAGTCGCCCCACGATTTGCGACGGTTCTTTCGCAAAAACTGGCGTCTCAAGCGGTGCCCATTCTCGGCGCGGCGGCGGGCGCGGGCACCAATTACGCATTTATCGGCTATTACACCGAAATGGCGCATGTGCACTTCGGGCTACGTGCGGCTGGGCGCACCTATGACGCCGATCAGGTCGCCGATGCCTTTCACGAGGAACTTGCGCGATTGAAGTCGCCCGTGGTCGCCTGACTTATTGATTGGCGAGATAGCTGGTGACGGCTTGACGCACAGAGAGCTCGCCATTGGCGCGCGCTTCGTCGATCACGGCTTTCACTTCGCGAAGATCCACGCGGCGCAAAAGATGTTTGACCGGACCGATGGAGGCAGGGCGCATAGAGAGCGTCGGGAACCCGATCGCCGCAAATGCGACAGCTTCAACGGGTCTGCCTGCATCCTCGCCGCAGAACGAAAGCTTTTTGCCTGCATCCGTGCAACGCTTGGCGACCATTTCCAGAAATCCGATAAAGCTGCTGTCGAGCGTGTCATATCTCCGGCGCACGCGTTCATTTTCGCGGTCTGCGGCAAAGAAAAACTGCTTGAGATCGTTTCCGCCCACCGAAATAAAATCGACCTCTTCAAAGAAGGCATCGGGCGCGAATCCGAGGCTCGGCGTTTCAAGCATCGCTCCGACTTCCAGAGCCGACGGAAGGGTGTGCCCGAGCTTTCGCTCGCGCTCGATCACCTTGTCCAGATTGGCGCGTGCTTCACGGAATTCGGACAACTGGGTGATAAAGGGGAACATGACTTTCAGCGGGCGACCATTGGCGCCGCGCAGCAAAGCCTGAAGCTGCATGCTCAAGACGCCAGGCATATCGAGCCCGACGCGGATCGCGCGCCAACCCATCGCCGGATTGGGTTCATCCTGAGGCTTCATATAGGGAAGCACTTTGTCCGATCCGATATCGAGCGTGCGGAATGCCACGGGAAGCCCACCCGCCGCATCCATAACGCGGCTGTAAAGTGCGGAAAGCTCACCGCGCTTCGGCATTTGGTTGCGGATCAGAAACTGGAGCTCTGTCCTGAAGAGTCCCACCCCTTCGGCACCCGAAGAGGGAAGCGATGGCAGGTCGGCCATCAGCCCTGCGTTCATGTTGAGCGAAATGACAGTGCCGCATTTCGCCTGAGCGGGAAGATGACGGATCGAGGCATAGCGTTCTTGCGCGCGCGCCTGCATCGCGATTTTGTCGCGAAACGCGGCTTTGACCGCATCATCGGGTCTCAGGTGTATGATGCCTTGGTCCCCGTCGACGATTACGGCATCCCCGTTCAGGGCCTCGGTCGTTATGTTCCTTGCATGGATGACAAGCGGAATGGCCCAAGCGCGTGCGACAATGGCAGCATGCGAGCCGACCGACCCCTCTTCAAGGATGATCCCTTTGAGCGTTTTGCCATATTCGAGCAATTCCCCCGGGCCGATATTGCGGGCCACAAGAATGGGGTTTTCGGGCATTTCCGCGCCTGTATCCGCGCCTTGACCCGTCAAAATCCGAAGAAGCCGGTTCGATAGGTCATCAAGGTCGTGCAAGCGCTCGCGCAAGTAGGCATCACCCGAACCTTGCAAGCGGGAACGGGCCAGCGATTGTTCTTTCTCGACCGCAGCTTCAGCCGAAAGACCGTTCGCGACATCGTCCTCCATGCGGCGCATCCAACTCTTGGAGTTGGCAAAAAGCCGATAGGCCTCGAGCACTTGGACCTGATCTGCGTTGACTGTCGCCGCTTGGTCCAGCATCTGGTCGATCTGGTTTCGAAGGGTGTCCACGGCCTCGCGAAGCCGCAAGAGCTCGGCTTCGGGGTCGTCGGCAACGGGGTTGGTGACCACGACACGGGGTTCGTGCAGATAGACGTTCCCCTCTGCAGCCCCTTCTTGTCCTGTCGTGCCGCGGAACATCATCGCTTGTTGATGGCGGGCAGAAAGCGCTGCACCCTCGCCGATAAAAGCGCCGAGCTCGGTCATTTCGGCAAGAACCATTGCGACGACTTCAAGCGCATAGACCTCGTCGGCGGTGAACTGACGCGATGCTTTGGACTGAACAACCAGAACACCGAGCACATTCCCGAGCCGCTGGATCGGGACACCGCAGAACGACGAATACCGTTCTTCGCCCGTTTCGGGCATATAGCGGAAGCCCTTCTCCGCAGGCGCATCCGCCGTGTTGACGACCTGCCGTGTGCGGGCCGTGCGACCAACGAGACCCTCGCCAAGCCGCATGCGTGTTTTGTGGACCGCTTCGGCCTGAAGTCCTTCGGTTGCGCAAAGTTCGAGAGTTTCTTCGTCACGGAAGAGATAGATAGAGCACACTTCTGTCTGCATTGAAGAAGCGATGAGATGCACGATCTTGTCGAGACGCGCTTGCCCTGCTGCGTCTTCGGCCATCGTGTCGCGCAGGCGGCCAAGCAACCTACGGCTATCGGTTTCGAATTTTTGTCCCATCGGTCCTTCCGGAGTCTTTGACTCTCTCTATAGGCGACCTTGGTCCGGAAAGGGAGTGGACAAAAAGCTCAGGCACAAGTTTCTACATCTTTCCGCTTGGCGACAGGGCAATTTGCCTTAAAACTGGGCGGATATTCTTACTAGGGTTTAGGTTGGATATTTCATGCAATTTGAGCGGACGACTGTCATCTGGCAGAGAGTCGAAGGCGCGCTTGTTTTTGGCGCGATGCTCTTGGCTTTTCTTCTTGGTTATAAATTGGCTTACCCTTGGTGGGCATTGGTGTTGATCTTCTTTGCCCCTGATCTGAGTTTTCTGGCCTATCTCGTTGGCAAAAAAGTCGGCTCTTTTACCTATAATTTCATGCACAGCTATGGGCTTGGGTTGGTGATCTTGGTGCTTGGGGCATCAAGTGACTCTTACGAGCAATTCACCGTCGGGGCGCTGATAATGGGGCATGCGGGATTTGATCGGATGCTTGGATACGGACTGAAAATGCCGAGCGGATTTCACGACACCCATCTTGGACGGTTGGGCAAATAAAAAAGCCGCCCGTTCGGGCGGCTTTTCCAGTTTAGCGAAGCGCGTCGATCAGCCTTTGTCGAGCTCGAACGCGTCATGCAGTGCTTGAACTGCAAGCTCCATGTATTTGCGGTCGATCAGCACCGAAATCTTGATCTCGGACGTTGCGATCACCTTGATGTTGATGCCTTCCTTCGAGAGCACTTCGAACATCTTGGCCGCGACACCTGCGTGGCTGCGCATACCGATGCCGACGACGGACACCTTGGCGACTTCAGTGTCGGCTTCCATACGATCGAACTTGATGAGGCCTTTTTCTTTGGCCTCGGTCAGCGCCTTCTCAGCGCGCTTGAGCTGATCGATCGGGCAAGAGAAGGTCATATCGGTGACGCCGCCGGCGTGACCCTGATAGTTTTGCTCCGAGATGTTCTGAACGATCATATCGACGTTGACACCTGCTTCGGCGAGCGGGCCAAAGATCGAAGCCGCGATGCCGGGCTTGTCTTCGATGGTGACGAGGGTCAGTTTGGCCTCTTCGCGGGAATAGGCGACACCGGCAACAGCTTTGGATTCCATGATTTGCTCCTCTGCGCAGACCAGCGTGCCTGCGTCATCTGACGGTTCCTCGAACGAGCTAAGCACGCGCAGCTTGACGTTATAGCGCATTGCGAGTTCGACCGAACGGGTTTGCAGAACTTTCGCACCAAGCGACGCCAGTTCCAGCATTTCTTCAAACGAGATTTTCTCGAGCTTGCGTGCCTTGGACGTGATGCGCGGGTCGGTCGTGTAGACCCCGTCGACGTCCGTATAGATATCGCAGCGCTCGGCATCGAATGCAGCGGCGAAAGCTACCGCCGTGGTATCCGAACCACCGCGACCAAGCGTCGTGATGCGACCCTCGGGCGAGATCCCCTGGAAGCCGGCGACCACGGCAACCTTCATGCCTTCGTCGAATTTCTTGTTGACGTTCTCGGTGAGGATTTCCTCGATCCGCGCGGCGCCATGCGCACCGT
Organism: Marivivens sp. LCG002; assembly: GCF_030264275.1. Lineage (NCBI taxonomy): Bacteria > Pseudomonadati > Pseudomonadota > Alphaproteobacteria > Rhodobacterales > Paracoccaceae > Marivivens > Marivivens sp. LCG002. The sequence goes on from NZ_CP127165.1 coordinate 266,763, forward strand.
TGGTGATGAGCGGAACCTGCCAGCCCTGCCAGCTGCGAGCGGGGATTTCCATTTCCTGCAAGCGCAGCGCCATAAGGCCTGCGGTCACGTTCTCGCCCGAAGAGACGACGGCGTCATATTCGCGCGCGTCATAGAGCGGAGAGGTTTCATTCACCCAGCCGACGAGTTCGTTCGTTTTGCCCGACATGGCCGAGACAATAACGATAACGTTGTAACCGTTGGCAACTTCAAGCGCGACGCGCTTTGCGGCGCGCTGGATCCGGTCGAGGTTCGCGACCGAAGTCCCCCCGAATTTCATGACGAGCGTTGGCATGGTTGTCCCTTGCAAAATATCGCCGCCCTCATAATGGGCATTGGAGCCAAGGGCAATTGTCCAATGATGGCAAAAGGGACGCAGCGCCCGTTTGTGTATCAGTTTTGTGTCTTTTTGGGGCCAAAGGGTAGGGGGATCACCGGAACGCCCTCTTCGATAAGAGCCTTTGCCTCGTCGGCTTTTGCTTCGCCATAGATCGAGCGGATCGGCGCGTTGCCGTCATGCATGGCGCGGGCTTCTTTCGCGAATCTCGTTCCGACATATTCGCTTTTGCTTTCGACCTCTTTGCGTAGCTCGGCCAAGGCCTGTTCTGCGGGGGAATGCGGAGCGCTCAGGGGGCGCTCTTTGTCGGTTGAAACCGACGGCGCCATCAATGTCTTGGCCACATCATCCGAACCGCAAACGGCACATGCGACCATCTTTGAAGCCTTGAGCTTTTCAAAGGCTTCACCCGATTTAAACCAACTGTCAAAGGTGTGACCTTTGTCACACTTGAGTGAATATCGGATCATGCGTCACGGGGCCGGTCAGAGGTGTCGGACTGTCATATAGCGCCTCGGCCAAGGCTTGGAAGAGCCTATCCGATCAAATGTTTGGGGTCAAAATTCAGGATCAGATCTCGAAGCGCGGGCTCGGCGACCTTGCTTGCCGCTTTCTTTCGTCCGAACCACTTGCGCTTGCGTTCGTGCCGTTCGGGCCAAGTCGTATGAACTGCCTGAACGTGTACAGGATAGACCATCGCGACAATCGGAACCGGCGTTTTGGAGAGAGGCTTAATATAGGAATAGACACCGATGCATTGAGAATGGGCATGCCCCGTGAGCCCCGCTTCTTCCCAGGCTTCGATAGCAGCCGCCTCGGCAGGTGTCTTTTTATCCATGGGCCAACCTTTGGGAAGAACCCATCGGCCTGTGCCTCTGCTGGTAATCAAACAGACCTGAACCTTATCATTCTTGATCCGATAACACAGGGCCGCGAACTGCGTCCGCGTTTCGGTTTTCCCGCTCTTGCGTAATCGGAGTGGTTTTTGAGGAATGTTCAGCATCGGCTCGGGATCAGGAAAGGTGCCTTACTTCAACCTAGCACCTTCCCATGTGTCGCCAAGGTCAAAGTCTTCAAGCAGCCACTTTCGGTGCAACTTCACCAGCGGACTGCCCGTTTTCGAACGTAGTGGCTTCGATTGTGATCAGGTCCGAAGATTGTGATCCTGTGCCGAAACGCCCGATTTCTTTGCGCAACTCTTCGTTCGCACGAATGAGTTTTTCGGAGGTGTTGGCGATTTTCTCGGCTTCGGCCGTTGAATTCGAAGCATATCTCGCAATCTCGTTGATCGCGAGGTTCACACTTTCGACTCCATGCGCCTGTTCTTCACTGGCGCGGGAGATATCCGCCATCAGCGAAGAGACATACTCGATGTCGTTCGCGATTTGGTCAAAGGCGGCTTTGGTCGTGCTCGATATTTCAACGCCCACCGACACACGGTTAGAGGCTTGTTCGATAAGCTCTTGAGTTTCCCGAGCGGCAACGGTCGAACGGGCCGCAAGGTTGCGGACTTCGGAAGCCACGACAGCAAAACCACGGCCTTGGGACCCCGCGCGTGCTGCTTCGACAGCGGCGTTCAAGGCAAGAAGATTGGTCTGAAACGCGATATCGTCGATTACTTTGATGATACGCGAAATTTCGACGGAGGAGACGCGGATGTCGTTCATCGCATCGACCATTTCGTCCATGCGCGCCTTTCCGTTGAATACGGTGGTGTTCATCCGTGCGGCACTATCATAGGCGCGCTGGGCGGATTGGGCGTTGCTTCGCACCTGACTCGAGGTTTCTTCGACAGAACTCGAAAGTTCATCAATCGCCGTGCTTTGGACTTCGGCGTTATAGGCGAGACTTTGGACGCTTTCACCAAGGCTGGAAATAACAGCTTCGACTGTTTTGGATTCCTCGCCGATCCGGTCAAACGCCTGTTCGAAAACTATCATGATCCGATCGAGGGCACGAACCGCGCTCCCGACTTCGTCGCGCTTTTTCGAATTCACCCGATAACTCAGATCGAGTGTATCGGCGATCCGATGGAAATGTCCGCGCATTTCGCGGATAGGCGCAATATTCCTGCGTGTCACGAAAATGCTGATCGCAATGGCGAGCGCAGTGATGACGAGTGTATCTATAAGCAAGAGTAGCCCCAGATGGTTACTTTCACTCCGAATCGCGCTCGTATCGGCTACGGTGAGAAGCTTGTAACTCTGATCCCCAACCGAAAAGTCGACGATTGCACCGGCGATTTCTTGAGTGTCCTCGATCACCGCGCTGAGAACTTCCTCGTCAAGGTTTGCGAAAGACGCGAGTATCGTTTCAGCCCGCGCGCGCGGTTTCGTAGCGAGCAAAAGCTCTCCGTCGGCGTTCAGCAGAAAGCGGTCCGAAGTGGTGCCGTTCAAATCCTTGATCATCGCGCGGCTTGCATCATTGCCGTTCTTGGCGAAAAGAATCGCACCGATTTGGGTGCCCGCGCGGTTCTTGAGCGGAAGAGCATAAAGGGTCTTGATCGGATCAGGCGTCAAATCCGAGGTGATATACGGTGTTTCGGCAAATTCTGCGCCGGATGCCGTGCCGTCGCGAGAGGGAAGAACCGCTTGCAAGACTTGGGCGACTTCGGTGTTCGCGAATTCCCCCGAAAGGAGGTTCGCACCGATGTTGTTTTTCTGCGCAGAGGACGGGTCCTCTGCAAAAACAACGGTGCCATCGAGGTTGACCAAATAATAGGACGAGAAGGACAGCGCGCGTTTCACCCCCGAAATATAGGCGAAGTTCGCGTTCTTTATCGCCATGAATTCAGGTGTCGCGCTGAAGTCTGCGGCGTCGCCCCCATTTTGCACGGTGGCTTCAAAAGCTTGGCTAAAGTCCTCGAAAAGAGTCTGGAGTTCCGAATCATACGCAAGTGTGATGGCCATTCGGTGGTCGAGTTCGAGACTTTCCTTGATTCGGACCGAAGAGCGCACCCCCTCTGCCGCAAGTTCATTGTAGGCCTTGTTCAATAGGCTTTCGTTGACAGTCAGAAAGCTGATGAGGCCGACCGCCGCCGCAGCAATAGCAACCATGGTTGAAAAGTAGAGTGGAAGCTTAATGTTGAGTGGCAAGTTCATGCGTGGGTCCTTTTCGCCGCGTGATAGGCTACCAAGGTGCAACGTCCTGAAACTGGATAGTTTTAGGGATAGGAAAGCCGAATTCCTCACCCGCATCAAGCAGCGCAATGAGTTATGCAGAACTGACAATTTTTTGGGGAAATGGTGCTGCAGGGGAGGATTGAACTCCCGACCTCTCCCTTACCAAGGGAGTGCTCTACCACTGAGCTACTGCAGCGTCGGTGGCGGGGAATTAGCCGTAATCGAAACTCTGCGCAAGCCCTCTCTGGACGGTTTTTTCATCTAAGGCTAACAACGTGCACATGGATCAAAAAACAAATCACAAAACGCAGTCCAAATCCGAAGCGGAGCGAGAAGCCCGCTTAAAGGCTGCGCTCAAAGCAAATATGGCAAAGCGCAAGGCACAGGCAAAAGCGCGTGCAGCGTCAGAAGACCAAGAAGAGTAGGTAAAAGAGCATGGATTCCATTTTGGTAAAGGGCGGTTCTGCCCTGAGCGGCGAAATCGAGATCGCCGGCGCAAAGAACGCTGCACTGACCCTCATGCCCGTGACTCTTCTGAGTGATGAGCCTCTGACGCTCACAAACTCGCCGCGTCTTTCGGACATCAAGACGATGAGTGCCTTGCTGAAGTCTCTCGGGACCGAGGTGTCGTCGATGCAGGACGGCAAAACCATCGTGCTGTCGTCACATGGTTTGAACAGCACCCATGCGGATTATGAAATCGTCCGCAAGATGCGCGCCTCGAACCTTGTTCTTGGGCCACTGCTTGCGCGGGAAGGCCATGCAACGGTGTCGTTGCCTGGTGGGTGTGCAATCGGTGCGCGCCCGATGGACATCCATATTACAGCACTCGAGGCGATGGGTGCCGAGATCGAGCTCAAGGATGGCTATTTGCATGCCAAGACGAACGGCGGTCTCAAGGGCAATCTTGTGCCGTTGCGATTCGCGTCTGTGGGTGCGACCGAAAACGTCCTGATGGCCGCTACATTGGCCAAGGGCACGACGGTTATCGAAAACGCGGCGCGCGAACCCGAAATCGTCGATCTGGCCCGCTGCCTCAAGGCGATGGGTGCCCAGATCGAAGGTGAAGGCACCAGCCGTATCGAAATTCAGGGTGTTGACCGACTTCATGGCGCAACGCACCGCGTTGTCACGGACCGTATCGAGCTTGGCACCTATATGCTCGCCCCCGTCATCGCAGGCGGCGAGGTCGAATGTCTTGGAGGTAAGCTCGAACTCGTTCAGTCTTTTGTCGAAAAACTGGATGCGTCCGGTGTTTCGGTCGAAGAAACCGCGCGCGGCCTCAAGGTCAAGCTGAACGGAGACCGACCCAAAGCCGTCGACGTTGTCACCGAAGTGTTCCCCGGATTCCCGACTGATCTTCAGGCGCAAATGATGGCGATGCTCTGCTTTGCGGATGGCACCAGCGTTCTGGAAGAGAAGATTTTCGAGAACCGCTTTATGCACGCGCCCGAACTGATGCGTATGGGTGCAAAGATCGATGTGCATGGCGGCACCGCGACTGTCACGGGTGTCGAAACGCTCAAGGGTGCCCCAGTCATGGCGACCGACCTGCGGGCGTCCGTCTCGCTTATTCTGGCGGGTCTTGCAGCCGAAGGTGAAACGCTTGTGAACCGCGTCTATCACCTTGATCGCGGGTATGAGCGTGTCGAAGAAAAACTTGGGGCCGTGGGCGCCAAGATCGAAAGGATCAAGGGCGAGTGACCGAAGACGCACGTTTCGAAGATGGGGGCGAAACGCCCCTGCGCCTCAAGGCTCTGGATGCGGACGACCTCACGGTTTTGTCCGCACTCGTGCAAGATTCGGTCTTTCCTGCCAAGGAAATGGTGTGGAAGCAGAAAGAACGCCGCTTTGCGATCCTGTTGAACCGTTTCCGCTGGGAGGACGTCACGTCTGCCGAGCTGCGCCGCCGCCCCGTCGAGCGTGTTCAATCCGTTCTCGTCATCGAGGATGTCGTCTCGGTCCAGTCCCAAGGCGTGAACAAGTCGGACGGCGAGATCGTGCTGTCATTGCTCTCGGTCGGCTTCGAGGCAGGCGAGGACGGCACGGGTCATGTTCTTTTGACATTTGCGGGAGGCGGCCAGATCAAACTGGAAGTCGAAGCACTTGAAGTGATCGTCAAGGATGTGACGCGGCCTTATGTGGCCCCGTCACGCACCGTTCCCACCCACAAAGATTAACGCGAAGCGGTCAATTCGAGGAATACATCCTCTAGATCCGCTTCGGTCGTTTTGACGTCTTTGATCGAAATGCCCGCGTCGCGAAGCGCCGAAAGGATCGTTTCGGCGCGGGTTTCTTTTTGCTTGTAGGTAAAGGCAAGCGACCCATCGGGGCGCTTCTGACCCAAGATCTCGGGCGGAAGCTGCGGAAGCTCGGCTTCTGCATCGGGAACAACGATCATCGTCTTTTTGTCGATGCGCCCGAGAAGGTTCGCTGTCGTGTCACGCGTGATAAGAGAGCCGTGGTTGATGATCGCGATTTCGTCACACATCGCTTCGGCTTCTTCGAGGTAATGCGTTGTCAGGATGATCGTCATCCCGCGTTCTTCATTGAGCCGGCGCACGTTGTTCCACAGCATATTTCGAAGCTCGATGTCGACACCTGCGGTCGGCTCGTCAAGAACAAGGATATGCGGATCGTGGACCAAGGCTTTGCCGAGCAAAAGTCGCCGACGCATCCCGCCGGAGAGTGACCGTGCATAGGCATTCTTTTTGTCGGTCAGACCGATCAACTCGAGAATTTCATCGGTTTTGCGCTGGGCCTTGGGCACCCCGTAAAGCCCCGCTTGGACTTCGAGACTGCCGCCTGGGGTAAAGAACGGATCAAGGTTCGGCTCTTGTGGCATGATCCCGATCGCGGCACGTGACTGGCGCGGGTTTTTGTCCTGATCGAATCCCCAGATTTTGACGGTGCCTTCGGTCTTGAGCACGAGCCCCGCAAGGATGTTGATCAAGGTGGATTTGCCCGCACCATTCGGCCCGAGCAGACCGAATATGGAACCGCGCGGGATGTCGAGATCGATCCCCTTGAGTGCTTCTTTGCCGGGACTACGGCCAGACGCTTTGTAAGTCTTGCGAAGTCCGCTGATTTCAATGGCGTTCTCGGTCAAAGCGTTGTTTCCCGTCTTGCTCGTGGCGCGTGGTGTTCTATTATGCCATCCGATTTAAGGCGGGAAAGCTCCCGCGGCAACAGATGAAGGCAAAGCAATGAGCATTCCTGCACCCGAGACCAAGATTGTTGATCAGTGGCGCGTCGCTTGCGACGGTGGTGAGGGTGCTCTTGGCCATCCCCGAGTCTATCTTTCGCTCCCGCACGAGAGCGGCAAAGTCGAGTGCCCCTATTGCGATGCGCTCTTTATCCACAAGAGCTTTGCCGACGCCAAATAAGACCGAACAGCGGTTTTGGAATGACCAGAGCGGCCCGATCTCAAATCGGGCCGCTTTTCGTTTGTTCTTGGGGGCAAACTGCTGGCGGCAGGCGGCTGAACATGTCAAAACCTTCCTGACCATGACTGCGCGGAGGGATTGATATGACGAAATTCGGAAAAGGCTGCCACCTGCACCTGATCGACGGCTCGGCCTTTATCTTTCGTGCTTATCACGCTTTGCCGCCTTTGACGCGCAAATCCGACGGTCTCCCTGTCGGGGCAGTCAGCGGCTTTGTGAACATGCTCCAACGCTATATCGAGGGTAACAACGGCCCTGATGCTGCAACACATGTGGCGGTGATCTTCGACAAAGGAAGCCACACCTTCCGCAATGATCTTTACGATCTTTACAAAGCCAACCGCGAGGCGATGCCCGAGGACTTGCGCCCGCAAATGCCTTTGACCCGCCGTGCGACGATTGCCTTCAACATCGCCTGCAAAGAGCAAGAGGGTTTCGAGGCGGACGACATCATCGCCACTCTCTCTTGCCGTGCCCGCGAGGCAGGCGGCCGCGTGACCATCGTGTCTTCGGACAAGGATCTTATGCAGCTTGTCGGTGACGGGGTCGAAATGCTCGATCCGATGAAAAACCGCCGTATCGACCGTGATGGTGTGATCGAGAAATTCGGCGTCGGTCCCGAGCGCGTCGTCGATGTGCAATCACTCGCAGGTGACTCGGTCGACAATGTGCCCGGCGCTCCGGGGATCGGGATCAAGACCGCCGCACTTCTGATCAATGAATTCGGGGATCTGGAAACGCTGCTCGCCCGCGCTGGCGAGATCAAGCAACCCAAACGCCGCGAGTCTCTGATCGAATTCGCGGACCAGATCCGACTGTCCAAAAAACTGGTCTCGCTCGACTGTAACATGGAGCTTGATTTCACTCTGGATGATCTCGAACTGCGTGCGCCCGTCGCCGAGGACCTTCTCGCGTTCCTGACGGAAATGGAGTTTCGGACGATCGTCAAACGCGTATCCGAACATCTCGGCGTTGAAGCGCCTGTCATCAAAGAGCCGACACCCGCAGAATCCACCGCCACATCGGAAGAGACCCGCGAACTCCCCTTTGATCACGGCAAATACGAATGGATCAAAGACCGCGCGGCGCTTCAAAGCTGGATCACAGCAATCCGCGAGCGCGGCTATGTTGCCGTCGACACCGAAACGACAGGCCTCAACGAAATGACGGCCGATCTCGTCGGTATCTCGCTCTGCGTCGAGGCAGGCCAAGCCTGTTACATTCCGCTTGCCCATCGCGCCGACGCGGGCGACGATCTCTTCGCCTCGGACGCCAAGGCCGAAGGACAGATGGACCTGAATGACGCCCTCGCGCTGCTCAAGCCCGTTCTCGAGGACGACAGTGTTCTGAAAATCGGTCAGAACATGAAATACGACGCCAAGATTTTCGCGCGCTACGGCATTCAGGTTGCCCCTGTCGATGATACAATGCTCATGTCCTATGCGATGCATGCAGGACTTCATAACCACGGGATGGACCAACTGTCCGAGCGCTATCTGGGCCATGCGCCGATCGAGATCAAATCCCTCATCGGCACCGGGAAATCTGCCGTCACATTCGACAAAGTCCCTGTGGAAGAGGCCGTAAAATACGCCGCCGAAGACGCCGATGTGACGCTTCGCCTTTGGCAAAAGTTCAAACCGCGCCTGCATCAGGCCAAGGTTACGACCGTGTACGAGACCCTTGAACGTCCTTTGATCCCGGTCCTCTCGCGGATGGAAATGGCCGGGATCAAAGTCGATCGCGACACACTTTCGCGCATGTCGAACGCCTTTGCCCAGAAAATGGCGGCCCTAGAAGCGGAAATTCAGGACCTCGCGGGTCGTCCGTTCAACGTCGGTTCCCCCAAACAACTCGGCGAGATCCTCTTTGACGAAATGGCGCTGCCGGGCGGCAAGAAGGGCAAGACGGGGGCCTATGCCACGGGCGCAGATATTCTCGAAGACCTCGCCACCGAGCACAAACTTCCGGGACTCGTGCTCGATTGGCGTCAACTTTCTAAACTCAAATCGACCTACACCGATGCGCTTCAGGATCATATCAATCCCGAAACGGGGCGCGTCCACACAAGCTATTCCATCGCAGGTGCGAACACAGGACGATTGGCATCGACCGATCCGAACCTCCAGAACATCCCCGTGCGCACCGAAGACGGCCGCCGCATCCGCGAAGCCTTCGTCGCACAAGAAGGCAAAGTGCTGGTCAGCTTGGACTACAGCCAGATCGAATTGCGGATTCTGGCGCATGTGGCAGGCATCGACGCACTCAAGCAAGCCTTCCGCGACGGGCACGACATCCATGCGATGACCGCCTCGGAAATGTTCGATGTCCCGCTCGACCAAATGACGTCCGACATCCGTCGGCAGGCTAAAGCGATCAACTTCGGCGTGATCTATGGCATCTCGGGCTTCGGACTGGCGCGCAATCTACGCATCCCCCGCGCCGAAGCGCAGGGCTTCATTGATCGCTACTTCGAACGTTTCCCGGGTATTCGAAGCTATATGGACGACACGATCGAATTTGCGAAAAAGAACGAGTTCGTCGAGACTCTCTTCGGGCGCAAAATCCATACGCCCGAGATCAACGCAAAAGGACCGACCGCAGGTTTTGCCCGCCGCGCGGCAATCAACGCACCGATTCAGGGCACCGCAGCAGATATCATTCGCCGCGCCATGATCCGCATGGAAAGCGCCATCGCCGATGTTCCCGCTCGGATGCTGCTACAGGTGCACGACGAACTTTTGTTCGAAGTGGAGAAGGGCGCGGAAAAAGAGCTTATCGAAATCGCCAAAGATGTGATGGAGAATGCCTCCGATCCGGCTGTAAAACTCGATGTCACCCTCGAGGTCGAGGCAGGGATTGGCGCGAATTGGGCAGAGGCGCACTGACGCCTTTGGAAACAAAGAAAAGCCCGGTGGATCACCACCGGGCCGGCTCTCGCCTTCGTGCACGGCCATCGGCGTCCCCGCCTGTTCCGTATCGAGCAAAATACCCCCTTGGGGTTAACAAAATACGGTTTTGCCTTTGTGCCCTAAATATCCTCGGGGGTGAATTTGCCCGAAAGGGCAAAGAGGGGGCGGAAAGCCCCCTCGCTTCCCTCAATTCACGGCTTTGTTCTCGATGACCGAGCCGCGCGCGTTTGTGGTGATCTGGATCAGCCGCGGCTTGAGCGCTTCAGGCACTTCCCGCGCAAGATCGACGTGCAGCATCCCGTTTTCATGGACCGCGCCCGTGACCCTCACGTGATCGGCGAGATGGAAGCGGCGCTCGAAGGCGCGTTGGGCGATCCCACGGTGGAGGAACACCTTGTCCTCTTTTTCTTCGGGCCGCGCGCCCGAAATGAGCACTGAATTTTCGCGCACTTCAACCGAAAGATCATCCTCGGTAAAGCCCGCAACGGCGATCGAGATGCGCCATGCATCTTCAGCGGTTTTCTCGATGTTGTAGGGGGGGTAATTCTGGGCGCTCGTGTCGTTGGTCAGAACACGATCCATCAGGTCTGCGATTTGGTCGAAACCGACGGTGGCGCGGTACAGCGGTGCAAAGTCAAAATTGCGCATAGGGTTATCCTCCTTTGAGCGACAACAATATCAATGCCTTCCGATTGGACAGGCGGTGACGGGACCCGTTGCGGCGTCCCACGATGTTGATTTGGGGAGAGTGTTCGGCGCTTTCAAGACCCTAGGGGCGAACGAATTTCGCGCCCGTGGAATTCCGGTTTCCCAGTCTATTCGTTTCGATTTTGGGGGTGTCGAAAGAGGAAACCAGCTCGGCCAATTCGCTTCCGAGCGCCGTCCCGAGAGAGACCTTTCTCTCGCCGACATGTGCCATGACCGATATGACCGAAACGATCCTTGGCGCCCCGTTTTCCAGAGTGAAGACAGGCGCACCCGACGAGCCGAAATTGATGTCGCAGCTCATCACCAGAAACCCGTCTTGTGTTCCGATGACACTGCAAACCTCTTGAAGTGACGGTGCTTCGGCGCGGTCTTGCGCATAGCTTACCACCCCGATTTCCTGTCCCGACCGCGGTGTTGCGGCAATCTCGAACGGCACGATCCGCGATGTGCGGATCGGTTGGGCCAATTCGAGAACCGCAAGATCATATGGCACTTCGGCCAGATCGGCACTGGCGCGATGGTGATATTCGGGATGGGCTAGGATACGGCGGACCGACCGATAGGCCTCGGCGCGGCCGTTTCGCAAACCGGCATTGAACTCGAAAGTATTCGGAGAAAGAAGCACTCCGTCATCACCATAGACGCAATGTGCTGCGGTCAGAACGAGATCATCGCGGATAAGGGCCGCCGTGCAAAAGCCCTCGCCCCCGATGTCGAGCCGACCGACGGCATCCCAGCCACGGCTGTCGTTCAAGGATTGCATCGCTTGAAGCGATGCATCCTGAGCGTTCGCACCAGTTGCCAAAAGCCAGAGTGCGGCTGCGATAGCTGTTGTCTTCATAAATCCTGCCCTCATCGCTTTTTCCTAGGCGATGCTTCGGGCAAGATTAAGGCGGTTATCGTAACTTGGGAACCGCTTGCGTTATGATGCTTTGGGATAGGGCGCGTGGCTCGGGGCCACCCGTTGCCCAATCCAGCAACTCGACCGTGTGAACGATCGGCACTTCGGTGCCTGAACCGATTTGCATCATACAGCCGATATTGCCCGCCGAGATGATATCGGGTTTGAGCGCCTCCAAACTGCGGACTTTGCGTGTTTTGAGTTGTCCCGAGATTTCGGGTTGCATCAGGTTGTATGTCCCTGCGGAGCCGCAGCACAGATGCGGATCGGCAGGTTCAAGCACGGTGAATCCCGCCTTGCGAAGGAGATCTTTCGGGGCCGCTTTGATCTTTTGCCCGTGTTGGAGCGAACACGCTGCGTGATAGGCGACACGTTCGCCGCGCTGGGGGAGGTCCGGAAGATCGAGCGTCTGCAAAAACTCGGTGATATCCATCGCAAGCCCCGAGACACGGGCGGCCTCTTGGGCAAGCGGATCATTGCGGAACATATGCCCATAATCTTTGATCGTTGTCCCACAGCCCGAGGTGTTGATCACGATGGCATCGAGCCCTTTGTCGCTCTCGATCTCGCGGCTCCATGCTTGGATATTGGCCTTGGCGGCGCGGTGACTGTCGTCTTCTTTGCCCATGTGATGCGTCAGCGCCCCGCAGCAGCCCGCACCGTCCGCGACTACAACTTCACAGCCCAAACGGGTCAGAAGTCTGATGGTGGCGTCGTTGATATCGGTATTCAGCGCTTTTTGGGCGCAGCCGGTCATCAACGCCACGCGCTTTTTCTTGGTGCCTTTGGGGGCAAAGGTCTGTGGGTCGTCGTTTCGGCTGACGGGCGGGATCTGCTTCGGTGCCATTTCAAGCATTGCCCTCAGACGCGCATCGGGGATCAGCTTGCGGAAAGGACGGCCGATTTTGGCAGCGAGCAAGGCAAGTCTGAAGCGCGTCGGATAAGGCAGAATTTGCGCAAGTATCCAGCGCAGCGCACGGTCGGACCAAGGTCGATCATAGTTCTTTTCGATGTAGGCACGAGCATGATCGATGAGGTGCATATAATGCACACCCGAAGGACAGGTGGTCATACAAGCAAGGCACGACAGACAGCGGTCGATATGTTTGACCATTTGCGCATCGGGGACGCGTTCGTTTTCGAGCATATCCTTGATGAGGTAAATCCTGCCTCGCGGGCTATCGAGCTCGTCGCCGAGCACTTGATAGGTCGGGCAGGTCGCGGTGCAGAACCCGCAATGCACACAAGAGCGCAGGATCTGGTTCGCGCGTTCAATCCCGGGATCCTGGAGCTGTTCTGGGGTAAAGAATGTCTGCATAGGTCAGCTCATAAGTCCGGGGTTAAGAATGCCTTTGGGGTCGAAACGTGCGCGAAGCCCATTTGTAAGCGCGGCGATGGCGCGCGGTTCCGGTTGGAATACCGAAAGCCGTGTCCGATCGTTCAGCGCCGCTTTGACAAGTGTCGCATGCCCGCCGCCATAGTTATAAATCTCGCGCTGAAGCTTTTCATGGAGCGACTGCGGGTCAGCCTTTGAGCCGATCCACAAAAGACCGCCCGCCCAGTCCATCAGGACCTCGATCTCATGTTCACGCTGTAGCATTTCCAGAAAATCAGGTGCTTTGCTCGGGGTCATCGAAACGCGCCAAACCGTGTCGAAACCCGCAAGAGGATGGACGTTTCTGATCCCGCGCCAAAGTTCGGTCTGAGCGCTCTGGTCCTGATTGACCACGATCTCGCCGCCCAAGAGTGCAACGAGACGTTCGCAGCGATAAGTGGTCGAGGCCTCGGTGCCTTCGATACGCAAGTGTGTTGTGCCACCAAGATGGGCTGCACCTGTGACCTCGAACGGCGAGCCCATTGCTTTCGAAATGCTCGCGACGGCTTCTTTTGTGGTCTGGCCGTGAAGGGTCAGCGTAAGCTGGCGTTCGGCGACGGGAAGGACCTTGAACGAAATTTCGCTCAGAACGCCGAGTGTGCCATAGCTTCCCGCCATGAGTTTGACGAGATCGTAGCCGGTGACATTCTTCATGACACGCCCACCGTTCTTGACGATGTTACCCATGCCATCCACGAAGCGGACGCCGAGCATGAAATCCCGCGCCGCGCCGACCTGAATGCGGCGGGGTCCCGATACGTTGGCGGCGGCAATTCCGCCCATCGTTGGCTCGCCTGTGGTGCCCAGAAGAACGCGGTGATCCATCGGTTCGAAGGCAAGGCGTTGTCCTTCTGCGGCAAGAACTTCTTCGACCTTTGTTACGGGCGTGCCCGATTGCACCACCAGTGTCAGCGAACCCGGTTCATAAAGCGTGATCCCGTCGAGCCCCTTGGTCTCGAGAAGCGTGCCTGTCACGGGTTTGCCGATTGGCCGTGTGCCTCCACCCTGGATCGAAAGAGGGCCAGAGGAAGTCGCAATCGCCTCGGCGAGGTCTTGTTCGGTTAAGGGGGTCATGGTGATCCTATTCTGCCGCGATGCGGTGCTGTTCTGACGATGCCAAAGGAAAGACTTTGGCAGGGTTCAACAGCCAGCGCGGATCAAAGACATCCTTTACGGCCATTTGTGCTTCGAGATCGGCCTCGGCGAACTGTGCTGTCATGAGGTCACGCTTTTCGATGCCGACCCCATGTTCGCCCGTCAGACAGCCCCCGACTTCGACGCAAAGCCGAAGGATATCGGCACCGAAGGCCTCGCATTTCTCGAGATCGCCGGGTTTGTTTGCATTATACAGAATGAGCGGATGCATGTTCCCGTCGCCTGCGTGGAACACATTGCCGACGCCAAGCCCGTATTCCTTGCTCATCTCGCCGATCCTGCGGAGCACGTAAGGAAGCTCGGAAACCGGAATTGTCCCATCGAGACACATATAGTCGTTGATCTGCCCCATCGCGCCAAAGGCCGATTTGCGTCCCAGCCAGATCCGCGCGGCCTGATCGGCATCGCGTGCCTCGCGGAATTCCACTGGGTTGTGGCGCAGCGCAATCGCTTTGATCTTGTCGAGTTGCTCGCGGATTTCTGCAGGGCTGCCCTCGACCTCGATGATAAGAAGCGCTTCGCACATCGGATAGCCTGCTTTGGCAAAGGCTTCGGTCGCTTCGATACAGGGGCGATCCATGAATTCGACGGCCACAGGAAGAATGCCCGACTTGATGATGTCGCTGACGCATTCCCCTGCCACTTCGTTGCTATCATAGCCGATCAATACGGGAAGAGCGCCTTCGGGCTTGGGAAGAATGCGCAGGGTGGCTTCGGTCACGACCCCCAATTGACCTTCGGAGCCGCAGATCACGCCTAGCAGATCCATGCCGCCCGCATCGACATAGGTGCCACCGATGTCGAGGATCTCGCCCTCCATCGTCACCATTCTTACGCCCATGAGATTGTTCGTCGTCACCCCGTATTTAAGGCAATGTGCTCCGCCCGAATTCATCCCGATGTTGCCCGCAATGGCGCAGGCCAACTGGGACGAAGGGTCAGGGGCGTAAAAGAAACCATCCGCTTCGACAGCGCCCGTGACGGACAGGTTCGTGCGCCCCGTCTGAACCCTTATGTAGCGATCGGCATAGTTTGTTTCGATAACCTGATTGAGACGCGAAACGCCGAGAATGACCGCATCGGCCGTCGGAAGCGCGCCCCCTGCAAGCGATGTTCCCGATCCACGCGGCACCACGGGCACGCGCTCTTCAAAGCATACGCGAAGAACGGCTGCGACCTCTTCGGTCGTCGAAGGAAGCACGGCACACAGAGGCGGACAGCGATAAGCGGTCAAAGCATCGCACTCATAGGCCCGAGTCTCTGCCGGATCATGGATAACGGCGTCATGTGGGATAACCGATTGTAAACGTTGAACGATACGCTCCTTGCGGGCGATGATTCCTTCGTCGGGGATTGGCATTTCCATGATAATTCCTCCTGATTGGTAACTTCTTATAACCAATTTTCCGATCTGGCAAGTTTTAGAAGGGCATCGTAGAGTGAGCCCATGAATCTGATCGAGCACCTTTTGTTGTTGGAACCGCTGGACTGGATCGCAGGCGTTGCGGTTCTTCTGGCTTGGGCGGGTATTGGTTGGCGGATCGAACATCCCAGCTCCAAGCGCCCCTCTGTTTCGGTCATCATGGCCGACTATCGCAGGCTTTGGATGATCGAATTCCTGCGCCGCGATAACCGCATTTTCGACGCTCAAATGATCGGACATTTGCGCCAAGGGACGTCCTTCTTTGCGTCGACCTCGATCCTTGCGATCGGCGGTGTGCTCGCACTTGTGGGGAACGTCGATCCCTTGCGCGGTGTGGCGGAAGAATTCACCGATATCGGATCGACCCCTGAATTCATCTGGCAACTCAAGCTGTTGCTTGTGTCATTCTTTCTGGTCTTTGCTTTTCTGCGCTTTGTCTGGGCACATAGGCTCTTTGGCTATGCGGCCGTTGTCATGGGGGCGGTCGGCCCGATTGCCGATGCCAAAGAGGAACACAAGGCGCTTCAAGCGGCGGACCTGAATATCCGCGCCTCGACCAATTTCACGCGCGGCTTGCGCTCGATGTATTTCGCCTTGGGCACTTTGGCGTGGATTGGCGGGGCAGGCGCGTTGCTTATCGCCACGGCGGCCGTGACCTTTGTCCTTTGGCGAAGAGAGTTCAACTCGGTGCCGCGCGAAATCCTGCTGCGCAAATTCGAAGGCTAACGGCGACCTTCCCTCAGCCACGCGCCGAGCAACATGCCTGCCGCCATGAGCAACAAGAGCCATGTGGGAACGAGTGACGCGATGGAAACCGTCGTGGCGCGATACGCCTCTCGCGGTGTAATGCCGATCCAGCCGCGCCCTGCCGCAGGACGATCGGATTGAACCGCTCGGACATCGGGGAGTGTGTCTTCGATGCGAAAGATACCGCCACGTTTGGCATCGACAATAGGTTCGAGCAAATCCCCTGTTGCAATGGTGTTTTCGAACTCTTTGGGGGCCGCAGGTCCGATAGCGATGACCGCCTCTTTGTCCCCCTGTTCAAACGTGTAAAGCCCCATCATTGGCGCCTCGAACCGCGCCTCGAACCGCCCTGGTGTCACCTGGTTCAGTTCGATTTCGGTCGCCGCCCCATCGGGGCCGGTGACGGTGACGCTGGGGACTTCGGTTCTGAGTGTTCTGCGGATCACGGTGATGGTCTCGCCGATGGCTTCAAGCCAGAGCGCTTCTTCCTCGAGTTCGGGCTCTTTCATCATCCAATGCGCAAGCCGACGAAGAAGCTCTTGTTGTGGGCCGCCACCCTCGAAACCGCGATCCCAAAGCCAAGCCTGATCGGAGGCAAGCAGAGCAACGCGGCCCTCGCCCACCCGATCAAGGAGCAGGAGCGGGCTTTGATCGACGCCCGACATGATGACCTCGGCGTCCTGTGCTGCAGCGACCTCGATCTGGCGCAACCAGCGGCCCCAAGTGGGCATCCCGCCATCTTCGGTCGGTGCGAAATCCAGATCCGCCAAACCTTCGGTTACGGGGTGTTTGGCGCCCAGTTCAGTGATCTCGGGCACAAAGCCGCGTTCGAAGATACGAGCACTGGGTGCGCCGGGGAGAATGTCGCCGAGCGGCGAGCGGAAAATGCTTTCCGCACTTCCGAATTCGGGTCCTGCAGCCACAAGAACAGCACCCCCCTTGAGCACATAATCGGCGATATTGGCGATATAGCTCGTGGGAAGGATTCCGCGCCTGCGATAACGGTCAAAGACGATGAGGTCGAATTCGTCGATCTTTTCCATGAACAATTCACGTGTCGGAAAAGCAATAAGCGACATCTCGTTCACAGGCACACCGTCCTGTTTTTCAGGCGGCCGCAAAATGGTGAAATGGACAAGGTCGACACTCGAGTCCGACTTGAGAAGATTGCGCCATGTGCGCTCGCCTGCATAGGGTTCGCCCGAAACCAAAAGAACCCGCAGCCTGTCGCGCACGCCGTTGATCTGGACCACCGCAGAATTATTGCGATTCGTAAGCTCGCCTTGGGTCAAAGGCGTTTCGAACTGGAGCACATTGATTCCGCCATGAGGCAGCGACAGAGGAATCTCGATGTCTTGCGCGATGGGCACCTGGAAATCGAGCCGTTGCCCACCGTCGATCGTAATGGAAAGCGGGACGGTTGTTGACGCATCCGGCGCTTTGCCTTGGTCCTCGATCCGGAGTGTGAGCGATACCTGTTCGCCAAGGATCGCAAAGCTCGGCGCATTGCGGATGATCAGCCGACGGTCCCAGTCGGTTTCCTGTCCCGTCAGCAAAAGGTGCAAGGGCGCGGGCAATGGCGGCGCAACCCCGAGGTCATGGGCAATTCCGTCGGTGATCAGAACGACACCTGCAACGCGGCCACTCGGTTCTTGACCCAAGGCTTCGCTCAGAGCGGTCAAGAGAGCTGTGCCGCTGTCGTTCTCGCCGTCCTCAAGCCGAACGACCCGAAGCTCGGTGTTCGGGCGTTCTGCGATCTGCGACCGAATGTGGTCAAGCGCTACTTGGGTTTGGTCCGGCCTGTCAGAGAGGCTTTGGCTTGATGTGTCATCTACAACGGCGATGACGATATCGCTCAGGGGAACACGGTCTTCTGACTGGATCGAAATATTGGCGAGTGCAGCAACAAGCACCAAAGCCGCGAGCGCGCGCAGCCACCAACCGTTTAGGCGCTTGTAGGCTGCGAAGACCACAAAGACTGCCGCAACCGCAGCAAGGGTCCAGAGCAAAGGCCAGCTGATCAGCGGATCAAAGATTAGCGAGTTGCTCATTGGCCCAACCTATCAAGAAGCGCGGGGACGTGCACCTGATCCGACTTATAATTGCCCGTCAAAACATGCATGATAAGATTGATCCCGAAGCGATAGGCGTATTCACGCTGTTGTTCGCCCGCCATGCCGCGCCCGACGGGATAGAGCCTGTTCCCGATTTCATCGACCGCCCAAGCCGAAGCCCAATCATTGCCGCCGATCACCACAGGCGTCACACCGTCGTTGAGAATGCGGAACGGCAGACCTTCGATTTGCTCGGCATTCGCCTGCGCGGCCTCGACCCAGATATCCAGACTGTCGAAGCGTCCGGGATAGGCTTGGAGAAGGTAAAAGGTGCGCGATAGCACATGGTCCTGCGGTATCGGTTCGAGCGGAGGAATATCCAAACCGATCGCAATGCGGCGGAGCTTTTGTCCTTCGGGCGTGCCGCCTCCAAAACCCGCACGATCTGCATCGCGGGTGTCGAAGAGGATCAGCCCGCCACGTTGTAGATAGAGATTGAGCTTGGCATAGGCCTCTTGCGAGGGAATGGGCTGATCCGGACTGATCGGCCAATAGAGAAAAGGAAAGAGCGCTATTTCGTCGGTTTCAAGGTTCACACCCATCGGCGCGGCAGGCTCGACCGATGTGCGGCGGAACAGCGCTTGAGAAAGCCCGAGTAGACCCGCTTCGGCGCGCGCGTCGAGATCGTCATCGCCCGTGAGCACATGGGCGAGCACAACGTTCTCGGTCGCTTCAAGCGCAAAGCTGTCGTCCTGAGCCTGAGCGCCATGCGAGAGCACTCCAATTGCGATGGAGAAGACGAGAATTTGCGCAACGCGCAATCGCCCCGTCAGCCCAAGCGCGGCAATGATGTCGATCAGAGCAAGCACCAGAGCACCAGTCAACAGTGCGCCTTTAAGGTCTTTGGTCTCGGTCGCCTCCTGCCCGATCCTGACCACATCCGAGGGCCATGTCGCGGCTGCGAGAATGCGATCTTCGGCCACGGCGTTCAGCGCGATTGTTTGCTCGTTCGCCTGATAAATCCCCGGGGCGAGATCTGCACCGATCCGGCCGCTGGCGATCGTTGAACCTTCGACGCTTGCAAGCGTGTCGACCGAGGTCAATGCGCCGAAGCCATCCATGATTTGTGTCGGAGACCATGTCGAAGCTTCGAGATCTTGGATAAGCTGTGCACGGTTGCCCGAAGCAAGAGCGAGACGTTCCAGCATCTGGACGAAAAGTCCCGATAGCGGAAGGCTGGACCATTCTGCATTGGCGGTCACGTGAAATAGAACCACTTGTCCAAGCCCCAACGTCTTGCGCGTCACAAGAGGGGTGCCGTCCGACAACTCCGCAATCACACGGCCAGCGAGTTCGGGGCTTGGCTGTGCAAGGACCTGTGTGCTGACGCTCACGTCTTCAGGAATGGTCAAACCAAAGAACGGGCTGTCTTCTTTGAAAGGCGCAAGCGCCTTTGGCTCGCCCCAACTCATTGCCCCGCCGAGCGTTCGACCGCCCGTGCGAAGCTGCACTGGCAAAAGCGCGTTTGCTTCGTCACGCAGGCGATCCGCGATCGCAAGGTTCGGCCCTGCAAAGCGCAAGAGCAGACCACCGTTCTCTACCCAAGTCGTAAGTTCTGCGTTCTGGATAGGGGGAAGGGCTGCCACATCAGCAAGGGCAATCACATCGGGATTGGCAAGAAGGAGCTGTTCCAGCGGACCACTCAGAATATCGGCAGAAGGCGCGAGAGCTTCGCGGAGGTAATGGAAAGGAGACAGAAGCTCGAGACCCTCTTGACTTGCGCCCGTGTCGACAAGAGCTACCTCTCTGCGGCGCAACGCGTCCCCTGTTAATGAAACGGCGCCCGCCGAGGCGACATCGGCGATATCAAAACGGGTCAGTCTGTTTCGAAGCTCTGGGGGTAGATCGAATGCGGCAGTCGCCATCAAGGCGCCCGCTTCAAAGGAGAGGGGCTGTTCTTGCAACACACGTTCGATGCCTGCAGGATCGAGGCCCAGTGCGCGGATGCGGGCCTCTGGGGTCACATTCGCCGAACGCAAAGCCGTAACTGAAATGGTGCCGTCGCGCAGTTCGGCAGGCCTGAGCGCCAAAATCGGCGAAGCGGGTGTCGCAACACTGACCCGACCCTTTGAGCGCAATGCGTCGAGCAACGCTTCGCGACCAGAGCGCTCCAGTCCGTCCGAGAGCCAAATCGTGTCAAACGACTCCTGTGGGAGGGATTCCGCCAGCGCGAGATAGTCGTCTTCATGCGGTTCCCAAGCTTGGGGGGCAATGCTGTCGAGTAGAGCGGAATTGATCTGCGGCGAGACAAAAGTCGGTTCTGACGAAGCTTTGGTGAGCGAAACGAGCGCGGTCAAAGCCTCATCGCGCGCAGCTTGCTCTAAAATCGCCTCGGCCATGGCTTTGGCATTGTCCCAGTCCTGCGCAGCGCCCCAGCTTGCGTCCATCACGATCAACAGCCGTTCCGAGGTCGAAACACTTTGGTCTCGCGGATTGAGAATGGGCCCCGCAAATCCGATGATGACCGCAGCGACCGCCAAGAGTCTCAGAAGCAAAAGCCACCATGGCGTGGTGTCGGTCTGGCTTTCTTTGTCCTTGAGCCCGAGCAGAAGAACAATCCCGGGGAACTTGCGTCGGATCGGTGCGGGCGGCACGGCTCGGAGCAGGTAAACGATAACCGGCAAAAGCGCGAGCGCCCAAAGCAAAAGCGGCGAGGTGAAGCCAATCGGACCGAGAGACCACATCAGCGCTGTCTCTCCAACGCGGCATAAACGGACAAGAGCGCTTGGGTCGAGCTTTGATCCGTATGGTGGACTTGATAGTGCCAGCCCGAGCGCTGGGCCAACTTTTGGAGCCTGTCTTTCCGCTCGGCCAAACGTTCGAGATAGGCGGGACGAAGGTCTTTGGCGCGCAGCGTTTCGAATTCGAGACGCTTGTCAACGCTTTCGAAAATCGTCCTGCCGCCAAACGGAAATGTCTCTTCTGCAGGGTCGAGAACCTGAAGCAAAAGTCCGGTCACTCCAAGGCTTGCAGCCTTGGTCAGGGCCGTTTCCACAGCCTCGAGGTCCGAGAGAAAATCACTGATGAAAATCGCTCGGGCGTGCGGCGCGAAATGCTCTGTGCGGAGCGCGCTGTCGGCCAGCGTTTCTGAAAGTGCGCTCGTCAAACGGAGGATCTGCTCGCTCCCTCGCTTTGCCGGAATGTGGGGCGCAACAAGGCCGACACGCTCGCCCGCGCGAAGCATCAGGATCGCGCTTGCAAGGCCGATCAAACGGGCGCGCTGTAATTTAGTCTCGAGTTGCGTGCCGCTCGCAAAGTCAAGCGACGCGCTTTGATCCACCCAGAGAGAAACGGTCTGTGCGATCTGCCATTCCTTATCTTGGACGAACGACGCATCCGAGCGGGCAGACCGACGCCAATCTATGTGACGTGCATCGTCTTGTGCCGTCGCGGGGCGATACTGCCAGAAGTTCTCGCCCATTCCTGCACGTCGGCGACCATGCTCGCCCATGATCACACTCGAGGCGAGTGTCTCGGCCCTGACCAAGAGCGGCGGAAATCTGGCTGCGACCTCTTCCGCCCGAGTGCGAAGCGGGAGTGTCACGCGGCGGCCTCGACCTTGGTGATCTGGGTTGCAACGTCGTCGATGATGCGGCCAAGATCCGCGCCGCGCGCACGCGCCGCAAAGCCAAGCGCCATCCGGTGACTGAGCACCGGCTTTGCTAAACGGCGCACGTCCTCGACAGAAGGTGCAAGACGTCCATCGAGAAGTGCCTGAGCGCGAGACGCCAGCATCAAAGCCTGAGACGCCCTCGGGCCGGGACCCCAACTGATGTTGTCGCGGATGAGAGCGGGAGCATCGTCATCGGGGCGACACGCACGGACCAGATCGAGAATGCATTCTACCACGCCCTCTCCAACGGGCATACGGCGCAGGAGCGTTTGGGCCTTGATCAGATCGCCCGCCGAAAAGATCGGGCTGACCTCGTGGTCGTCGGTTCCAGTGGTCGCTAGTAGGATTTGCTTTTCAACCTCGCGCGTCGGGTAGGGCACGTCGATTTGGAGGAGAAAGCGGTCAAGCTGCGCTTCTGGGAGCGGATATGTGCCTTCCTGTTCAAGCGGGTTCTGCGTTGCAAGGACATGAAACGGGGTGCCGAGCTTGCGGTGTTGCCCCGCAATCGTCACTTCGTGTTCCTGCATCGCTTGGAGCAGGGCGGATTGCGTCCGCGGGCTTGCACGGTTGATTTCGTCGGCCATCAAGAGCTGACAGAAAATCGGACCTTCGATAAAGCGAAACGCGCGTCTGCCGTCGGCAGCGGTCTCAAGCACCTCGGAGCCCAGAATATCCGCAGGCATGAGGTCGGGGGTAAATTGAATTCGGTTGCCATCGAGTCCCATGACCGTGGACAGCGCCTCGACAAGGCGTGTCTTGCCCAAACCCGGCAAACCGACCAAGAGCGCGTGACCTCCCGAGACAAGCGCCATCAGCGTCAACTCGACGACCCGCTCTTGCCCGATAAAGCGCTTGGCAATGCTGTCGCGCGCCGCACCAAGCTTGTCGCCGAAAGTTTCGATCTCTGCGACCAAGTCTGCGGGTGCTGCCATGACATTTCTCCCTCGAAGCACTATCTACTTAGAACAACAGATATAGCGGACGAACCCAATGGGGAAATCATGGACACACAAAAGATTGTGACGCCATCGGCGGAAAGTCTGGTCTCGGCGGCGCAAGCTGCCTCAAAAAAGGGTCTGCCCCCTGTCGAAAAGTGGAATCCGCCGTTCTGTGGGGACATCGACATGGAGATCAAGCGCGATGGAACTTGGTTCTATCTCGGCACGCCGATTGGGCGTCCTGCGATGGTCAAACTGTTTTCGACGATCATTCGAAAGGACGGTGAGGACTATTTTCTTGTCACGCCTGTTGAAAAAGTCGGTATCCGCGTAGAGGACGCGCCATTCGTTGCGGTTGACTTCAATCCTGTCGAAGACGGATTGGAATTTGTGACGAATGTCGACGACAAAGTCGTGGCAGGACCCGACCATCCGATCCGCGTGAACCGTGATCCCGAAACGGGCGAGCCGTCGCCCTATATCCTCGTGCGGCGCAATCTCGAGGCGTTGATCGATCGCAAGTCGTTCTATCGGCTGGTCGATGTCGGCGAGATCAAAGGAGAGATGTTCGGCGTGACGTCGGGCGGGATGTTCCATCCCCTGATTCCCGCAGCCGAGCTGGAATAAGTCCTCTCGGCTCGAAAGAAGGTCGATGGCGCGGATTGCACTTGGTGAACCCGCGCCCTGATGATCAAACTTGGGTGCAGATGTATTTCATCTCGAGGTAATCCTCGATCCCGTGGCGGCTTCCTTCGCGGCCAAGGCCGGATTGTTTGACCCCGCCAAAGGGCGCGACTTCGGTCGAAATGATGCCCGTGTTGACACCCACCATCCCGTATTCAAGTGCTTCCTGAACCTTGATCACACGGCTCATGTCTTTGGCAAAGAAGTAAGATGCAAGACCAAAGATCGTGTCATTGGCCATCTCGATCACGTCATCCACTGTCTCGAACTTGAAGAGTGGTGCAAAGGGACCAAAGGTTTCTTCCTTGGCGACCTTCATGTCTTGGGTGGCGTCGCAGACAATCGTCGGGAGGAAGAATTGCGAGCCTTCGTTCGACATCGCGCCCCCGGTGAGGACCTTGCCGCCCTTGGCCACAGCATCCGCAAGATGGTCTTGGACCTTGGCGATGGCCGAAGGCTCGATCAAAGGACCAAGATCGGTGCCTGCTTCAAGCCCGTCACCCACCTTGAGAGCCTCGACCGCGATCTTCAGCTTGGCCGAAAAAGCGTCATAAACACCTGCTTGCACGTAGATACGGTTGGCACAGACGCAGGTTTGCCCGTTGTTGCGGAATTTGCAGGCAATGGCACCTTGGACCGCTGCATCGAGGTCGGCGTCGTCGAACACAATAAAGGGTGCGTTACCGCCCAGTTCCATCGAACATTTCATCACCTGATCGGCGGCTTGGCGCAAAAGGATACGGCCCACTTCGGTCGACCCTGTAAAGGTGAGTTTGCGCACCTTGTGGTTCTCGCAGAATTCTTTGCCCACGCCCGAGGCATCCGAGGAGGTCACGACGGAAAATACGCCTTTGGGCACGCCTGCCTGCTCGGCAAGCTTTGCCATCGCCAGAGCCGAGAGCGGCGTTTGAGAGGCGGGTCGGATCACAAAAGAGCAACCCGCCGCGAGAGCAGGGGCGACTTTGCGGGCGATCATCGCATTGGGGAAATTCCACGGTGTGATACCGGCGGCAACCCCGATGGGCTGTTTGATGACGGTAATACGCTTGTCGGGCATATGACCGGGGATGGTTTCGCCGTAAACGCGCTTGGCCTCTTCGCCGAACCACTCGACATAGCTCGCGCCATAGGCGATCTCGCCACGACTTTCGGCAAGAGGCTTACCCTGCTCGGCAGTCATGATGATGGCAAGATCTTCCTGATTTTCGATCATAAGATCATACCATTTACGCAAGACCGCGGCGCGTTGCTTGCCGGTGCGGGCGGCCCATTCCTTCTGGGCGCTGTGGGCAACATCAATCGTTTTGGCCACTTCTTCGCGGCTGAGATCCGCCACATTCGCAATGACGTCACCGCGTGCGGGGTTGGTCACTTCGAACGTTTTCCCCGATGCCGAGCTGACCCATTCGCCGCCCGCGAAAGCGAATTCGGTCAACAGGTCAGGGTTCTTGAGAAGAGATTTGAGATTGGTGCTTTTGCTGGACATGGTATCCTCCGCCAAATTTGATCATATAGATACACGGCACCGACCCTAGGTCTAGTCTGAATGGAAAGAATGATGGAACTCGACGACGCATTTGCCAACGCAGCCTATATTCCGGGCGGCGTTGATTACCCCGAAAGATGGCTTGCCGAAGCTTTGGCATTTCGGAGCACCCATCCCGCCGCGCTTGACGTGCCCTACGCCGAGAGCGAGCGTTGCGCGTTTGATTTGTTCCAACCTGCTGGAGCACCCAAGGGTGTCGTCATCTTCGTCCACGGCGGATATTGGCTTCGTTTTGATCGCAAATACTGGTCGCATTTTGCCAACGGAGCGCTTGAACACGGATGGGCGGTTGCGATGCCCTCCTATGATCTTTGCCCGAAGGTGCGGATCAGCGAAATCGTGGCACAGGTCAAAGCCGCAATTGGCGTGATTGCGGATCAGGTCTCCGGTCCGATCCGGCTTGTCGGGCATTCAGCCGGTGGGCAACTTGTGGCACGGATGATCGCTTCGGATATCGACGAACCTTGGGTCTCTCGGATTGCCAAAGTTATGCCGATCTCGCCCGTTGCGGACCTTGCCCCCTTGATGCGCACGTCGATGAATGCGGATTTGCGGATTGATGCGGAGGAAGCGGCGGCGCAAAGCCCGATCAATCTTGGCAAGCATGACGTGCCCGTCACGGTCTGGGTCGGCGCAGACGAACGGCCCGTTTTCGTCGAGCAGGCGACGCGGCTCGCAACCGAATGGAATGCCGCTCTTGTGGTCGAGCAGGGGCGGCATCATTTCGATGTGATCGACGGGCTTGCCGATCCCCAAAGCGCACTGATGCGGGCTCTGCTCGACTAGAGCGGCTCTGGTGCCTTGATTAAAAAGGCACCGTGAAAGCGCAGGTTTTCGGTATCGCCGAGTGAAAAAGGAAATCCGCCGAACGCATATTCGGACATGATCACCACGCTATTGTCGGGCCCCATATGCGACTGGAGTGCGTCGACCTGTTCGGGTGAAAAGAAATCCGAGAGAACATCCCCAACTTGGTCTTGGTATCCCGTAACCAGATACGACGTGTCGATATAGGCTCCGGGAAGGGCGCGTGTCAGCGGGGTTGGGCTGTCGGCATCGTCATTGTCGCCAAAGCAATAGGCAACAAGCTCGTCCTCTGTCGCAAACACGCCAGAGAAGAAATAGACCCGAACAAAGCCTTCGGGCGCCCTTGGGGGCAGTTCGGGTGTATCGTCGGAAGGTGGCTCAAAGCTGAAAAGTTCGGACCAGATCGACATGGTGCTCCCTCCGTTTGTCTTTGCAGTCAAAGGGCATGATCCGAGCGCAGAATGCAAGCTTCTATGCGTTTGCGGGCGCATGGCCGCATGTTCAAAAGGCAGCTTTTCGACAATTTGGAACTCTATCCTTTCGTTCTTCAAAATCTTCTGGAATTTGTGTCGAACTCTTGCCATATCTTCTCACGAGAGCGTGGCGATGGCGTCGCCACAGGTCATTCCTATCTCGCGGGTTTGTCCCGCAGTCTCCTGAACGCCGGGATCTTCTTTTGGAGGTCCGGTGGGACCTCTGCGAAAAATGAGGTCTAAAATGACAGCACGTCCCCAGTCTTATCGTTTCCATCAGGGCGACCGTATTCTTCCTTTTGCAGAATCAGAATACGAAGCCCGTGTTACCGGACTCCGTAAAATCATGGCGGAAAAAGGGGTGGATGCGGTTGTGCTCACGTCCATGCACAACGTCGCCTATTACTCGGGTTTTCTGTATTGCTCGTTCGGCCGTCCCTATGCCTATGTCGTAACGGCAGGTCAGGCCGTTACCATCAGCGCAGGGATCGACGCGGCTCAGCCTTGGCGCCGCTGCTATGGTGATAACATCACCTATACGGACTGGCAGCGTGACAACTACTGGCGCACGATCCGTGATATCACGGGAACAGGCGCTGTGATCGGCTATGAGGCGGATCATCTCACGCTGCTCCAAAGCCAGAAGCTGGATCATTTCCTCGCACCCAAGAGCAGCTTGGATATCGCACCTGCAACGATGGAACAGCGGATGCGCAAATCCGCCGCCGAAATCGAACTTATCCGCGCAGGCGCGGCTGTTGCCGACGTCGGTGGCTTTGCAATCCGCGAGGCCATCAAGGTCGGCGCCCGTGAGATCGATGTCGCCATGGCAGGTCGCGATGCCATGGAACTTGAAATCGCCAAACGCTTTCCCGATGCCGAATACCGCGATACCTGGGTCTGGTTCCAGTCGGGGATCAACACCGACGGCGCACATAACCCCGTGACGGCGCGTGCTCTCGAAGTGGGTGATATCCTGAGCTTGAACACCTTCCCGATGATCTCGGGATACTATACCGCGCTCGAGCGGACGTTGTTCGTCAAAGAGGTCGATGCCGCGAGCCTCAAGATCTGGGAAGCTAACGTTGCAGCGCATGAATACGGCATGTCGCTTCTCAAGCCCGGTGCAAGCTGTGCGGAAATTACTGCCAAGATCAACGACTTCTTCGAAGAGCGTCAGCTTTTGCAGTATCGCACTTTCGGCTACGGCCATTCGTTCGGCGTCTTGTCGCACTACTATGGCCGTGAAGCGGGCCTCGAACTTCGCGAAGATATCGACACCGTCCTCGAAGAAGGCATGGTCATTTCGATGGAGCCGATGCTCACCATCGCCGAAGGCCAGCCCGGTGCAGGCGGCTACCGCGAGCACGATATCCTCGTCATCACCAAAGACGGTAACGAGGACATCACCAAATACCCCTATGGCCCCGAGTTCAACGTCGTAGGCTGATTATTTTGCAGCAGTGCACGGCAGAAACCACTCTGCCGTGCAACAAAACGTCTCGATCGTGCGCTAGTAATTTGCGCTTTCGCGCCAAAATGCTATCACGAGCCCAGAAGACTTTTGGATTGCTGCCATGACCTTGTTTGATTTGCCGCGCGCCTCGCTCGCGCTGCGTGCCTTTATTTCCGTTCTCTTGCTTTCAAGCCTTGCGGCCTGTGTTACCGAAGAGGCCGTAGAAGAAACCCAGCCCGTCGTCGAAACCTTTGTCGAAGGTTATGGTCCGATCATGGACAAGGGCTATGCACTTCCAGGTGTGCCGAGTGAATACCTCGAAGAGCCGAACCGCCGCACGATCGTTCTCTATTCGGGCGACGAGAAGCCGGGCACGATCGAGGTCGATCCCTACGCTAAATTCCTTTATTTCATCGAGGACGACGGCACCGCGATCCGTTACCCGATTGCTGTTGGTCGTCAGGGCCGATCCATGCGCGGGACAACCGTGATCCGTCGCAAAGAGGAATGGCCCGGTTGGATTCCGACCGAAAATATGCTTCGGACCGAACCCGAGGTCTACGGACCCTTCGCACGTGGCATTCCGGGGGGATTGCGTAGCCCGCTGGGCGCACGCGCTCTCTATCTCTATCGCGGAGGCAAGGACACGATGTACCGGATCCACGGGACCAATGATCTTGCATCGATCGGGAACTCGGGGTCTGCGGGCTGTATCCGCATGTTCAACCACGACATCATCCATCTGTTCGAAATGGTGCCCAACGGGACCAAGGTCGTTGTCCGCACCAAGGCCGATTCTATCCGTCTTGAAGGCGAGGATTACGCCTCGCGCGGGGAAGAGCTTGAAGCCACGCGCGTCGATCCCGACCTGATCTACAGCGAAGAGGCCGTCGCCGCCGATCGTCCGCTTGCGCAAATTCTGGCTGACGAATTGGTCAAGGAGCCCGAAGAGGACACCGAAGAGACAACCGAAGAGCCCCAGCGCGGAGATACATGATGTCATTCATCAGGCTGGTACTCTTCGGGTTCCTCGCTCTGAGTGTGATCTATGTTTCTCTTTCGGTCTACTTCCGCTCGGTCCGCAGGGAAAATCTTGAAGAGGACTGGGCGGAAAATCACCCTGACGGGGGTGATCCGTCCGAGCGGAGCGACTATATCGAACGCGGAATGGGCGAATATGCGGGCAGCATACGCAAGCGGCTCGTTCTGTTGGTTTATATCGTTCCTATCGCTGCAATCGCGGTGATCCAATATTTGACGAACTGAGGGCGCCATGCCGAGTATCAAGTCCATCATCCGCATCGTGCTCTTTGTGATTTTTGGAGCGTTTTTGCACTATACGCTCCCCCAGCATGATGTCGTGCGGATCAATTCCACCGAAATCATCCGTCAGGATCTTAGCGGTTGGAACAAGGTCTTTTACGCCAATGGCGATTCAGGCAATGCCGAACAGACCACGCGCGATCTTCGTCTGATCAACACCGTCCGCAAGAACACTCTTTTCTTTGGGTTCTACAAAACGGGCGGCGAAGAAACGATGGTGTATCGCAACGAGGATACGGGTTGGATCTGGCCGCCTTATTTCAAGTTCGACAGCTCGGATCTTCAGGCCGAGGCCTCTGACAACATTTCCCAAGCGACAAACCCGCGCTGGGTTGTGATCACCCATTACGGCTGGCGGAACCGCTATATTTCAATCTATCCCAACGCGATCAGCATCCGCCCTGTCGACAGCCCCGATGTGCGGATCATTCCATGGTTCAACATTTTCTTCTTCGTCTTCCTGCTGATCGCTTTTCTCATGGTCCGCGCGATGTGGCGCCAATTCGTCGAGCGCACCGTTGATCCCGCCCTTACCTCTGCGGGAAACCGCTGGGACGAGGTCGAGGCCGAGTATGCCGAGAAGAAGTCGCGGCTTCGCAGGTTTTTCAGCAAGAAATGATCAGCTTGGCTGAAGCACGTTCTTTTGCATTTTGAGCCGGAACTGGTGCGGGGTAATCCCGAAATGGCTCGAAAAGCATTTATGGAAATGGCTTAGGTTGGGAATCCCGCAATCTGCCGCGATTTCGGCAAGTTGATCGGTGGTCCCTGCCAAACGGCGGCCCGCGTATTCCATCCTGATTTTGTTGATATATTCAGAAGGGGTCTGACCCAGGATCGCCTTGGCTGTGCGGCTCACATGGGCATGTGCACGGCCCGTAACGGCGACAAATCCTGCTGCACCTTCGCGGAAAACTTCGGGATTATGCGCAGCGGCGCAGGCCATGACCAACCAGTCCGGCGCTTCCTCGCGCGTCTGCTGCGCTTCTGCGCTTCTGCGACGAGCTCTGCGCAAAGCGGAAGTAAAAAGGCTTCGGCCTCGAGCGCGGAGCGCGCAACACGTTCAAGTCGCAAGGCTTGTTTGTTGAGTGCGGCCAGTTCGCGGATGTCGCGATGCGCGACATGGGGCAACGGCGCGGTCGACCAGAAAAACCGTCCTGCAAGCGCGTCGTGACGCTCTCCGATGTTGCGGATCAGTTCGGCCGAAAACGTGACCGAGACCACAAAGGTATCCTCGGCGCGCGCATGAAGGGCATGGGGTTCCCCCGCACGCACAAAGACGACCTTGCCCTCGTCGAGATCGATTTTCTCGTTGCCAAGGGTCAGGCGCATTTCCCCGTTTTGGACCCAGATCAACTCGTAAAAATCTTGGGAATGAAGCGCTTTGGCGCGCCGTTGTTCAAGGGACGATCGCGCCATGTGATAGGCGGCGCCATCACGCAAAACATCACGAGAGAGGAGATCAATACACTTCATAGGCGAGTCATAGCATAGAGTTTGCAAATGCAACGTGACAATAGTGACGCAGGTTCAAGGTTCATAGTGACCTTGGACGATTTGGACTATAAAGGCGGCACAAACGCTCAAAAAGGAAGCTACGCGATGCAATTCGACCGCACCATCAAGATTGCCCCTTCGATCCTTTCTGCGGATTTTGCCAATTTCGGCGCCGAATGTCAGGCGATCGAGGCACAGGGCTGCGATTGGGTTCACGTCGACGTCATGGACGGGCATTTTGTGCCCAATATCACCTTTGGCCCCGCGACCTGTTCTGCGATCCGTCCCCACATCAAGGGCGTGATGGATGTGCACCTGATGATTGCGCCGGTTGATCCTTACATCGAAGCCTTTGCCGCGTCGGGCGCCGATTTTATTACCGCTCACGTCGAGGCAGGACCCCACATCCACCGCACGCTCCAGGCGATCCGCGGTGCAGGGGCCAAGGCTGGTGTCGCGCTCAATCCCGCAACCCGCGCCGAAGAGGTCGAATATCTTCTCGATATGGTCGACATGGTCTGTGTGATGACCGTGAACCCCGGCTTCGGCGGACAGAAATTCATCCATTCCCAGGTCGAAAAGGTGCGCAAACTCCGCGCTATGATCGGAGATCGTCCGATCCATATCGAGATCGATGGCGGCGTCGACCCGACCACGGCGCCCTTGGTTGCGGCAGCGGGCGCGGACGTTCTCGTGGCGGGGTCCGCTGTCTTCCGTGGCGGTTCCGTTTCGAACCCCGCGCCCTATGGCGAAAACATCCGCGCGATCCGCGAAGCGGCGAACAAAGCCTTGGCCTAGTGGCGCTTGCTGCGTTTGTTGCCACCGCGCTGACCTGCTCGGCCCGCAGTGGAACGACCGCTGGCTGATTTGGCCTCGTCGACTGCCTTTTCCACGGCATATTGCCGTGCAAGAGGATCGTCCGAGATAACGAGATCGACCGTCTCCAGGCGCTTGATCTCGTCCCGCAGGCGCGCAGCTTCTTCGAACTCGAGGTTCTCGGCTGCTTTGCGCATGTCATTGCGAAGACCATCGAGAACCGCTTCGAGATTGCCGCCATGGAGTGGTTTGTCCACTTTGGCGGTGACGCGGTTCATATCCACATCGCCTTTATAAAGACCGGCAAGGATATCCTCGACGTTCTTTTTCACGGTGGCGGGGGTGATCCCGTGTTCCTCGTTATAGGCCATCTGACGCGTGCGGCGGCGTTCGGTTTCTTTGAGCGCGCGCTCCATAGAACCCGTGATACGGTCGGCATACATGATCACGCGGCCTTCGGCGTTACGCGCGGCGCGGCCGATCGTCTGGACCAGTGATGTTTCCGAGCGAAGGAAGCCTTCTTTGTCGGCGTCGAGGATCGCAACCAATCCGCATTCGGGTATATCGAGACCCTCGCGCAAGAGGTTGATCCCGACGAGCACGTCAAAAGCACCGAGCCGCAAATCTCGCAGGATTTCGATCCGCTCGATGGTGTCGATGTCGGAGTGCATGTAGCGGACCTTGATCCCTTGTTCATACATATACTCGGTAAGGTCCTCCGCCATCCGCTTGGTCAGGGTCGTGACCAGAGTGCGGAAGCCCCGAGCCGAGACGCGTCTCACTTCGTCAAGGAGGTCATCCACCTGCATTTCCACGGGGCGAATTTCGACGACCGGATCGAGAAGCCCCGTCGGGCGGATGATCTGCTCGGTGAAAACGCCCCCTGTTTGCTCGAGCTCCCAAGCCGCAGGTGTGGCCGAAACGAAAACCGACTGCGGGCGCATAGCGTCCCATTCCTCGAACTTGAGAGGACGGTTGTCCATACAGGAGGGAAGGCGGAACCCGTGTTCGGCCAGCGTAAACTTGCGCCGATAGTCGCCCTTGTACATGGCACCGATCTGCGGCACCGACACGTGGCTTTCATCGGCAAAGACGATCGCATTATCGGGTATGAATTCAAAAAGCGTGGGCGGCGGTTCGCCGGGGGCACGCCCCGTGAGATAGCGTGAATAGTTCTCGATCCCGTTGCAAACGCCCGTGGCTTCGAGCATCTCGAGATCAAAGTTGGTGCGCTGTTCCAGACGCTGCGCTTCGAGAAGTTTGCCTTCGTCGACCAATTGCTTGAGCCGCACATGCAGCTCTTCTTTGATGCCTTTGATCGCCTGGTTCATCGTCGGGCGCGGCGTCACATAGTGACTGTTGGCGTAAATTCTTACCTTCTCGAAAGTATCGGTTTTCTGCCCTGTCAGCGGGTCGAATTCGATGATCCCTTCCAGCTCTTCTCCAAAAAAGGACAGCCGCCATGCGCGGTCCTCGAGGTGGGCAGGCCAGACCTCGAGACTATCCCCGCGCACGCGGAAACAACCGCGCTGGAAGGCTTGGTCGTTGCGGCGATATTGCTGGGCGACAAGGTCGGCGATCACCTGTCGCTGGTCATAAAGCTTGCCAGTGAACAAATCCTGGGTCATCGCCGAATAGGTTTCGACCGATCCGATACCATAGATACAAGATACCGAAGCGACGATGATCACATCGTCCCGTTCCAAGAGCGCCCGCGTCGCCGAGTGGCGCATACGGTCGATCTGTTCGTTGATCTGGCTTTCTTTCTCGATGTAGGTGTCCGAGCGCGGCACATAGGCTTCGGGCTGGTAATAGTCGTAGTAGGACACAAAATATTCGACGGCGTTTTCGGGAAAGAAACCCTTGAACTCGCCATAGAGCTGGGCCGCCAGGGTCTTGTTCGGAGCGAGGATAATGGCAGGGCGCTGTGTTTCTTCGATGACCTTTGCCATCGAAAAGGTTTTACCCGTTCCCGTTGCTCCAAGAAGCACTTGGTCCCGTTCGCCCGCAAGAATCCCCCCTGCGAGTTCTTTGATCGCGGTCGGCTGATCCCCCGCAGGTTGAAACTCGGTTCTCATGACAAAGCGCTTTCCCCCCTCCAACTTTTCCCGACGGTGGGGTGTGGAGTGAAGCATCGGCATCTGTTCGGGTGAATTGTTGTGCATGAGCGATTCCTTGGGTTGGGTTTCATTCTGTGCTCTTTTTGTTCGCATTCAAGGGCAGAAGCTGACATTGCCCTTCAAGGCTTGCACGTTGGGCAAGTTTTCGGGATAAGGAGCCGTCATTACTGGAGGCATCCCATGCGTGCACGAATCTATCGCCCTGCAAAAACTGCTATGTCGTCCGGCACCGCCAAGACCAAGGCTTGGGTGCTTGAATTTGCGCCTGCGAGCGCGCGCGAAGTTGACCCGCTGATGGGATGGACATCGAGCGACGACACCCAGAGCCAGGTCAAGCTCAAGTTCGAGACCAAAGAAGCTGCGATCGAATATGCGAGCGAGAACGGCATCGAATTCGTGGTTCAAGAGCCGCACAGCCGCAAGCCGAACCTTCGCGCTGGTGGCTATGGTGAAAACTTTGCCACCAACCGTCGTGGCGCCTGGACACATTGATTTTCAAAAGGCGACTTCGGTTGCCTTTCTTGCGATCCCATAGCTCAACTGGATAGAGCAGCTGACTTCTAATCAGCAGGTTGAGGGTTCGAGTCCTTCTGGGATCGCCAAATCTCCCCAATTGTTAAGTTTCTTTAAAGCTTTCCCGCAGGAGAGCTAAGCTTGTCTTAGTGGTCGCGACAGGGTTCTTTTGACGTGAATTTACACGTTTGGAACTTGATGAATGTCGCAAGTCTGGATCGGCACCAGCTGGAAAATGAACAAGACCCTTGCCGAGGCAAAGGTCTTTGCTGAAGGGCTCCTGTCTACGGATGCGTCCGCAGACACGCGTATCCAGCGGTTTGTCATCCCGCCTTTTACTTTGGTGCGCGAGGTCAAAACGATGCTCGCCGATACCACCGTCAAGGTCGGTGCGCAGAATATGCATTGGGCCGATCAAGGCGCTTGGACAGGGGAAGTGTCACCCTTGATGCTCAAGGATTGTCAGCTCGATATTGTCGAGATCGGGCACTCGGAGCGACGAGAATTTTTCGGCGAGACGGATGAGACGGTTGGCCTCAAGGTCGAAGCGGCGGTGCGGCACGGGCTTATTCCGTTGATCTGTATCGGGGAGACACTCGAAGAGCGCGAGGGCGGTCGTGCAACTGATGTCTTGGCCGCTCAGGTGCGCGCCGCACTGGGCAGGCTTTCGCAGGATCAAAAAACCGCCCAGATCCTTTTGGCCTATGAACCCGTTTGGGCCATAGGCGCAAACGGCATTCCCGCCAGCAGTGACTATGCCGACGATCGTCAGGCCGAGATCATCGCCGTCGCACAAGAGGTTCTCGGGCGCCGTGTCCCTTGTCTCTATGGGGGGTCGGTGAACCCGCAAAACTGCGAAGAGCTTATCGGATGCCCCCATATCGACGGGTTGTTTATCGGGCGGTCCGCTTGGGACGTCAGGGGCTATCTCGACATTTTGGCCAAATGCGCGGCCGTTATCTAAAGGAAATCGGGAATGAGAATTGCGGTTGCGGGAGACAGTGCGGGTGGCGGACTTGCCAAGGTTTTGGCGGACCACCTTGCGTCCCGATTTGATGTAACGTTTTTCACAATGGCGGATTTGGGCGCAGAGTTTTACGCGAACCTGTCCGAGAACGTGGCATCTGCGGTTGTCGATGGCAAATTCGACAAAGCCATCCTGGTTTGTGGCACAGGTATCGGTGTCTGTATCGCAGCGAACAAGGTGCCCGGCATACGTGCGGCTCAGACCCACGACACCTACTCGGCAGGCAAGGCTGCGACCTCCAACAATGCCCAAATCATCACGATGGGTGCGCGTGTGATCGGCGCAGAATTGGCCAAGGAAATCGTGGATACGTTCCTGTCCAAATCGTTCGACGAAGCAGGCTCGAGCGCCAGCAATGTCAAAGCGATCAATGACATGGATGCGAAATTCAACGCCCGTAGCTGACCGGCGGGACCACACAGCAAAAGCCACCGCGAGCGCTCTGCCTGCGGTGGCTTTTCCTTGTTACCCTTCGGTCTTGGCACGATCCCGAAGCACAAATTTCTGGATCTTGCCTGTCGAGGTCTTGGGCAAGGGTCCGAAGATCACGGTCTTGGGCACCTTGAAACGCGCCATATTCTGGCGGCAGTATTCGATGATGTCTTCGGCCGTTGCCTCGGAGTTCGGTTTGAGATCGACAAAGGCGCAAGGGGTCTCGCCCCATTTTTCGTCGGGCTTTGCAACAACTGCGGCTTCCATCACGGCGGGGTGTTTATAGAGCACATCCTCGACCTCGATCGACGAGATGTTTTCGCCGCCTGAAATGATGATGTCCTTCGAGCGGTCCTTGAGCTCGATATAGCCGTCGGGGTGCATGACGCCCAAGTCACCCGAGGCGAACCAGCCGCCGTTGAACGATTTCTGGGTGGCAGAAGGATTCTTGAGATAGCCTTTCATCACGTTGTTGCCGCGCATGAAAATCTCGCCCATGGTTTTGCCGTCCGAAGGGACAGGTTCGAGCGTTTCGGGGTCCGCAACCATTAGACCGTCAAGCGCCACGTTTTTGACCCCTTGGCGCGCCTTGAGCGTCGCCTTGCGATCGGCGCTTTCGCCGTTCCAGACGTCTTTCCATGCACAAACCACAGAAGGACCATAAGTTTCCGTAAGGCCATAGACGTGGGTGACTTCGACCCCCATGGCTTCCATCTTTGCGATCACCGCAGCAGGCGGGGAGGCGCCCGCCGTCATGACCTTCACTTCGTGACTGAAGTCCTTGAGTTCGTCGGGCGAGTTGGCAAGCATATTGAGCACGATCGGCGCGCCGCAGAAATGGGTTACCTTTTCATCGCGGATCAGTTGGAAGATCGGCTCTGCACGCACCGCCCTCAGACAGACGCAGACGCCCGCATTTGCGGCAATGGTCCAAGGAAAACACCAGCCGTTGCAATGGAACATGGGCAAGGTCCAGAGATAGCGAGAATGCTGCGCCATGCCCCATGTCGTGATGTTCGAGAGCGCATTCAGCGCGGCGCCACGGTGGTGGTAAACCACCCCCTTGGGGTTGCCCGTGGTCCCCGAGGTATAGTTGAGGCTGATGGCGTCCCATTCGCTGGCAGGCGGGGTCCAAACAAAGTCGGCATCGCCTTCGGCGAGCAGATCGGCATAGGTCTTTGACCCGACGCGTTTCCCGCCGTCGAACGTGCTGTCTTCGATGTCGATCACAAGCACATCTTCCAGCCCGCTCATGTGGAGCGCGCGTTCCGCAACTTCGGAAAATTCGGGATCGACGAGCAAGACCTTTGCTTCCGCATGGGCGAGGATAAATGCAATCGCTTCGGCGTCGAGACGGGTGTTGATCGTGTTGAGAACCGCCCCCGCCATGGGGACTGCGAAATGCGCTTCGAACATCTCGGGAAGGTTTGCCGAAATGACCGAAACGGTGTCGTTCTTGGTGATCCCGCGCTTGGACAGGGCAGAAGCGAATTTGCAAATCCGCGCATAGGTCTCGCCCCAAGTCCGGCGCACGTCGCCGTAAACCACGGCCGTATATTCGGGGTAAATCGCGGCTGTCCGCTCGACAAAACTCAGCGGTGTCAGCGCCGCATAATTCGCCGCGTTCATATCGAGCGCGGTGTCATAGATGCTCGGGTTCATCCTCGTCTCCCTATTTGCACACATCGACCCCAAGGAAAGGCCAAAGGCGAAGTCTCCCTGTCGGGCGCCCAGCCTAGGGCCCCGATCTCCAGATAAGACGGTAGGGAAATATTATTGCGCCTGCAATGCGGTCAGTTGGTCGCGGTGCGCTATTTGCTGGCCAGTTGCTTGACGGTGAGGACGAGCAAGCGGTCCACCTGTCCGGGGGGCATACCCGATAGGGCTTCGTCATAGTTCAAGAGCACGATTCCATGGATCGCCGCAAAGGTCGCGCGCGCCAGTTGGGACCGTTTCTGGGCATCCATATTCGGCTGGATACGTTCGAGGGTCGTCTCGAAATGTGTCTGGAGTTGGTCGAAGATCGCCTGATACCAATCCTTGTAGGCCGGATCGGGTGTGGTGAAGAGAACGCGCCAAAGGCTTCTATTGCTCTGGACAAACCGATGATAGGCCTTGGCCATATTGGTGAGCTCTTCAAGAGCATCCACATCGTTGCATTCGGCAATCGTGCTGATGAGTTTGACGAAAGTCCGCTCGTTCACGGCGTGAACAAGTTCACCCATATCCTTGACCGAGTTATAGATCGCGCCGACCGCGCAGCCTGCATCCTTGGCCAGTTCTCTTGCGCGCAGCGCCTCGGGGCCGCCCAAAACGATACGGGCTTCGGCAATAAGAATAAGCTTGTCTCGAAGAGCCATGCGGCGGGTATGGGTCGGTGTCGGCAACTCAGGTTCCTTGGTCTGAACTCGGTTCAATGTACTGCCAGGTATTTTCCCGTAAAGCGGTCAGGGGCAAACTTTTGCCGGATCAGCGATTTTCTGCCTCGAGTTTCTCGTAGGGGTGGCGGAGAAACAAGAGCGCACAGATCAGGACCAATGCAGCAGAAAGGATAAACGGTGCGCCGGGCAAGTACATTGGTGTCAAGTCTGATGTGAAATACCAGAAGATTTGGGTCAGGATGAATGGGGCAATAATCATGCCAACTGCGTTGATCGAGGCCAGAGTCCCCTGAAGCTCGCCTTGCTGATCGTCGCGCGCAGTGCGGGACATGATCGCTTGGAGTGCGGGGCCGACCACGGAGCCGAGCGCGGTGATCGGGATCATGATCAGCGCAAGGGTTCCGCTTTCCACAAACCCGAGCGCCGCAAAGACAACAGCATCAAGAAGCAAACCGCCGATGACAGCATTCCTTTCCCCCATCAATCTGAGAATGGGCCGCATGAGGACGGCTTGAACGATCGCCATCGACACACCGAAACTGGCAAGCGAAACGCCGATCATCGCGGGGGACCAGCCGAATTGCAGCGCTGCAAAATAGGCCCAGATCGCAGGATAGACGAAAAAGGCGATACCGTAGACGAATGAAATCGAAAGAAGAAGTTTGAGGCCGGGCAAATGTCCGACCGACATCAAGGCGCCGATCGGATTGGCGCGTTTGAACGAGAAGGGACGCCGAATGCGGTCTGTCACGGTTTCAGGTAGCGCAAAGTAGCCCAAGCCGAAATTGAGGATGGCCAGAAGTGCGGCGGCGTAAAACGGCGCTCTTGTCCCCCATTGTCCAAGCAATCCGCCGAGCAGTGGTCCGAGAACAAATCCCATCCCGAAGGCTGCGCCGATAAGCCCGAAATTCGCTGCCTTGTCCTCGGGTTTCGAGATGTCGGCCATATAGGCTGTCGCGGTGGCATGTGTGGCCGCGGTGATGCCGCCGATCATGCGGCCCAAAAGTAGGAGCCAGATGGTCCAAGCCTGTGCCATCACGAGATAATCGATTGCCATCGCCCCAAGCGCCAAGAGCAGGACAGGGCGCCGTCCGAAGCGGTCCGAGATAGAACCGAGCAGAGGGCCGAAAAGGAACTGCATCGCGGCAAAGACCGTGGCCAAAACACCGCCCCAAATCGCGGCGTTGCTGATGTCGCCGCCATGTACCTCGCGGATCAGGTCAGGCATCACAGGGAAGATCAGCCCCACACCCATCGAGTCGAGCAACATCGTGATCAGAATAAAGGTAACAGGCAGGCGCTTGTTCATATGAAGTCCTAGTTTGCCGCGAAGGGCGAAGGGTTGACCAAGAGGTCTAGTGCGTAAGTGCTTTTGCACGCTCTGCGAATTGACGCGCTTCCATCGGGGCAAGCCCAAGCTGGCTTTCGGGAGCGAAAACCCCGACAAGGTCCGCCTGGGGCCACATACGAGGCGCGAGATCGGCAAGGGAACCTTCCCCCGCGATCACCTCTTTGCACAGCGCTTTGACGGCGGCTTGTGCCTCGGGGCGCGGCATCGTTTTGGCCAAACGGAAAGACAGCGCTTCGGCATAGATAAGGCCGGTTCCATCGTCGATATGCGCCGCAAGCGTTTCGACGCGTGGCGTCATGCCTTCGGCAAGGTCACCCGCAATGGCGAGAGCACGGCCAAAGGCCATACACATTTGCGGCAGTGTCATCCATTCTGAAATCCAGGCCGCGCCGTCGCGTTGCTGTCGGTGGATCGCTGCGCCTTGAACCACAGAGTTGAGCCCGACCATCGTGCGCGCGATCGCCACGAGCACGGACGGCATGACGGGATTTTGCTTCTGCGGCATGGTTGAAGAGCCACCCGCCGAAGGAAGGATCACCTCGGAAATGCCCGATTGGGTCATCAAGGTGAGATCCTCGCCCATTTTGGCGGTTTGTGCGGTGACTTGTGTCATCCAAGCAGCAAGGGCGGCGACACCATCGCGCATCGCGTGCCAGCTTTCGCCCGTATCGGCAAGGCCGAGTCCTTTGGCCAGCGCTGAGCGGGTTGCCGCGCCTTTGTCCTCGAGAGCGGACAGCGTGCCTGCGGCACCGCCGAGGCTCACCTTGAGAACGCGCGAGCGAAGTGCAGGAAGCTCTTCGAGCAGGTTGGCGAGGGGGACACCCCAACTTGCGGCCATGGCGCCGAACGAGGTCGGCGTCGCCACTTGGCCATAGGTGCGCCCCGCCATCGGGGTTTCGGCATGTTGGTCCGCCAATGTGCCCAACGCTTTTATGATTTTCTTGAGTCGCTCCTCGGCTAGGACCAGCATTTGGCGCAGCCGAAGTGCTTGGCCAGTGTCGATAATGTCCTGTGACGTGGCACCATAGTGAAGCCATTGGGCATGTTCGGGCGCTTGCATCAGCGAGCGGAAGGCCGAAACGAGAGCGGGGATCACGACCGCGTTGTTCCCCGTTTCGGGCGAAAGCCCCGCCGGGTCGATCTGAAGCTCGAGCGAGGCGCGGTGGATCGCCTTTGCGCTTTCCTCGGGGATAAGGCCGACTTCGCCTTGCGCCTTGGCGAGCGCTCCCTCGACGATCATCAGGGCCCGCACTTCGGCGCTATCCGTGAAAAGGGCACCGAACTCTCTGTCGAGCATGAGGTCGCGGTAAATCGCACTGTCAAAGAGTGAAGCAGCCATTCCCTAGCCTTTCGTAAAGCTGTGAATATGAGCCGCGACCCCTTTGGGATCGGAGAAGAACGGCGAATGGGAGGTCGCCATATCGACCACGGTCCCGTCGGGCCAGCCTTCTGTCATCGTGAATTGAAACTCGGTCGGGATCGCCCCGTCGTACAAACAGCGGATATAATTGCGTGCGATGCTCGGACTGTTCCGAAGTTCCAGAGCGGTTTCTTGCGGAAGGATCGCTTGCGGGCAGAGGTTGGAGATTGCCCAAGCCGCCGTTTCAGGGGCGACGTCGTGATAGAATTTTTCCACCGCCATCTCGGGGTTGACCGTAAAGCTGATACGGGCTTCGTCCACAACGACCGCTTCGAGGAGCGGTTGTCGCGGCGCGGCGCGGCGCATGTCGGCAAGGCCCATTCCCTCGCGAGGGACATAGGCGCAAAGATAGATCAGCCGCTCAACCTTTTCGGGGGCAAGCTCGGCGGCTGCAGTGATCGGATAGCCGCCCATCGAATGCCCCACCAGCACTGCCTTGCCCTTGATCGCTTTGACGATCGCTTCGGCATAGAGATCCAGCGTTACGGTCTCGACCGGAGTCGTGTCATCGCCGTGCGAGGGTAGGTCGATGGCGGTGACATCGTGTCCGAGCGCCTCGAGCTCGGGGATCACATCGCGCCAGCACCACGCTCCGTGGCAGGACCCGTGAACAAGAATGATCTCAGACATGGCCCGTTGCCTTCATGAATTCGATCAGAAGATCGGCGTATTCCTGCGGTTTCTCGACGCAAGGGAGATGCCCCGCTTTGCGGATGATTTTGAACTGGGACCCGGGAATGAGTTCGACTGTCTCGCGCACGAGATCGGGCGGAGTCGATCCGTCTTCCGATCCTGCAATCCCGAGGGTGGGGAGCCGAAGTCCGGACGTGGGCGTATAGAAATCCGTTCCTGAAATTGCAGCGCAGCAGCCTGTGTAGCCTTCTACGGGGGTGTCGACCAGAAGCTGACGCCAGGGTTTGACCGCTTCGCTCTTGGCAAAGTCCTTTGCGAACCAGCGCTCCATGACATTATCGGCAATCGATTCAATACCCTTGGTGCGAACGGCGTCGATACGGTCCTGCCAAAGTTTGGGGCTTCCGATCTTTGCGGCGGTGTTCGAAATGACAAGCGATCTGATGATGTCGAGCCGCTTGACCGCAAGGCCCTGCGCGATCATGCCGCCGATCGAAAGTCCGACGAAAAGCGCATCGCGGACGTTGAGCGCGTCGCAAATCGCTTCGGCATCGCTGACGAGCATTCCCATCGTATAAGGGGCGGGCGGGCAGTCCGATTTGCCGTGGCCGCGCTTGTCCATCCGCACAATTCGCAATCCCTCTGGCAGCAGGGGAAGTATCGCATCCCAAAGCCGCATGTCCGTCCCGAGCGAGTTTGCAAAAACGATGGTCGGTGCCGAAGCGTCGAGGTTTCCGTCCTCTCGTGCATAAAGAGTGACGTCACCTCTTTTTATATGGTGTTCGCGCATGTCCGGTCCTTTGCTCAACTTGGGCGGAACATGGGCCGCGCCCTTGTCGAGGTCAAGTCAGGAAGCACGACTGGTTCTATGTAACGCTTCGATCCAGTCATCGATCACTTCAAGCGATTGGGGTTCGTCGAGGAACGGCACATGGCCACGTCCTTCGACCTCTCCATAGATCAGATCAGGGCGACGGGCCTTCATCTCTTCGGCCGTTTCTCTCGAGAGGATATCCGAGGTTTCTCCGCGCAAAAGTGCCGTTGGAAGTCCGTCCAGAGCGTCGAAAAGCGGCCAAGCGGTCGGCACCTCGCCGTCGAAGTCCTGACTAAAGCTCTCGCCAAGTCGCGGATCATACCGAGCGACGAGCCCGTTCGGTGTCTCGCGGTAATGCTGCTCGACTTCAGCGCGCCAGCGCGACATCGGAACGTTTCGAAACCCCTTCCAGAGTTTTGCACGCGCTTCCGCAGCTTCGTCATAGGTTTGCTGTGCGGGATTTTTGCCGACATAGCTGCTGATGATCCGAAGGCCGCTCGCCTCGATCTTGGGGCCTATATCGTTGAGCAACGCGCCCGACAGGCGGTCTTTGTGGGCAAAAGCCATATACATGGCGATCAGACCGCCACGCGATGTTCCCAAAACGGCGGTTTTTTCAAGCCCGAGGTGGTCCAAAAGGTCGAGGACGTCAGTGGCTTCCTGCACCACGGTATAGGTCTCGGGGGGTGCCCATTCCGAGAGCCCGCGCCCTCTGAGGTCGATCCGTATCAGTCGAATTCCTTCGAGATGCGGGGCGACATGATTGAAGTCGGTCGAGTTTCGCGTCAGTCCCGGAATAGCCAGAACCGGCAGCCCTTGGCCCGTTTCGGTGTAATGGAGACAAACGCCGTCGCGTGTCTGGAAGGTGGCCATCAGATAAGCTCCGCTAAGGTCGTCAGATCGGAAAGGACGTGGTGCGGATTTGCAAAGAGCCGATCGATCGGTTCGCCGACACGGTTGACCCAAACGGTCTTGAAACCATAAGCCGAGGCC
Organism: Marivivens sp. LCG002; assembly: GCF_030264275.1. NCBI lineage: Bacteria > Pseudomonadati > Pseudomonadota > Alphaproteobacteria > Rhodobacterales > Paracoccaceae > Marivivens > Marivivens sp. LCG002. The sequence goes on from NZ_CP127165.1 coordinate 309,855, forward strand.
CCCGCAATGTCCCATCCATTCGACGAGACAAAAAGCACCTCGTTTGCGGCGCATCCCAGTGTCTCGGGGACAAGGTCATAAACCTTGGCCGACGGTTTGAAGATCCCGACGGACTCCACCGAGATCACCGAGTCAAGAAGGCCTTGGATCCCTGCGAACTCGACCACACCTTCAAGCATGTCGGGCGACCCGTTCGACAAGATCGCACAGGTCATTCCACGATCTTTGAGATCGCTCAGCATTTGCGGAACTTCGGGAAAGGCTTCGAGCTCCCAATAGAGAGCCAAAAGTGTTTCGCGCAAAATAGGATCCTCAATGCCTTGGGCCTCCATTGCCCAGTCAAGACCGTCTTTGGTCACTTGCCAGAAATCGGTGTGATGTCCCGTGATCGCGCGAAGCCACGTGTATTGGAGCTGCTTCATACGCCAGTCGGCGGCAAGACGCGGCCAAACATGGGTAAGCGCATTTTGCTCGGGGCGCTCTGCTGCACGGCGCGCCGCCGAGTTCACGTCGAAAATCGTGCCGTATGCGTCAAAGACGCATGTCGTGATGCTCATATTGTCCTCCCGTTTCGAAAACAGACTGACCCCGCCTTGGGGATGAAACAAGGTTTTCCTGTCGCCGGTTTGCAATAAGCGCGAATAATGCCTAATTAGAGGGCATCGCTTCGAGCACCCGCAAAGACGCGGCCTCGTTTATTCATTCCCCCAAAAATTCGGAGAGACCTTATGACCCAAGTCAAAGCGGGCGATACAGTACGCATTCATTACACAGGAACTCTTGTGTCGGGCGAAACATTCGACAGCTCGGAAGGTCGCGAGCCTCTCGAATTCGTCGTCGGCTCCGGGCAGATTATTCCCGGTCTCGATAAAGCCATTCCGGGTATGGCTGTCGGCGACAAAAAGGTTGTCGAGGTGCCTTGCCTTGAAGCATACGGCGAGAGCCGCGAAGAGGCCCGTCAGGCGATTCCGCGCGCGGAAATCCCCGCCCATATTCCGGTCGAGCCCGGGACACAGCTTCAGATGCAATCGCCTGATGGCCAAATTGTGCCCGTCGTGGTCGTGTCTTCGAATGATGTCGAAGTCGTGCTGGATGCCAATCACCCGCTGGCAGGCAAAGACCTGACCTTTGCAATCGAACTGGTCGAGATCAAAGCAGCCTGATCGAGCTGCCCCATGCCGTGATGATCGGCAAAGCGCCGAGAATAAACGCAGCAAGGGTAAAGATATGGGCGGCAAGCGCGAGCAGCGCTGTCGCCTTTTTCATGGGCTGGGGCTTGCGGCGGCGCTGGGCTTCGGCGCGGATCGACTGGAACCCCATAAGTGCGATCAAACCGATGATCAGCGATTTCATCACCACAGCCAAAAGCACGAGCAAAGCAACCATTCCGCCGGCTACAAAAAGCTCGGCTGCAGGCCAGAGGCTCGATGTGGCGAGACGGATCATGCGCCCCCCATCCAAAGGATAAAGCGGAAGCAGGTTAAAAGCATTGAGCGCTGCGACCGTCATTCCAAAGGCGCTGAGCATGACGGCGACGACGGGGGCGACATCCGACAACACATAAGAGAGGGCAAAAGCGAGGACCATCGGAGCCAAACCGATTGCGGGCCCCATCAGAGTAATGAAGAAGTCATCCGTTTGGGTCTTTGGAGCGCGGTTCGAGATTGCCACACCGCCCAAGAGCGGGATCAACCTGAAGCGGGCATCGTCGTGGCCGCAAACCCGATAGGCCATGACATGGCCCAGTTCGTGGATGATCACGGCGATGATGATCAGAACGCCGAATACCGGCCCAAAGACCAGCACAGCCGCCACGATCGAAATAACGGCAAGAAAAAGGACCTTGCTGTCGAGTTTGGGCAGCTGGGCCAAAGCCCAACCGCCACGAAGTGCTTTGGCTGTTGCGATGCAAAGAGCGGCCGCGACCACAAGCTCGAGCATCAGAGATTTTCGTGCTGCGGCATGCCGAGAACGTGGAAACCGCCATCCACGCGAATGATTTCTCCGCTTGTATAGGCCCCTGCATCGGAAACCAGATAGACGGCTGTGCCGCCCACGGCTTCGAGCGTTGCATTCGAGCGGAGCGGTGCGTTTTCCTCGGTGTGGCGATAAGTGGCGCGAGCCCCGCCGATGGCGGCCCCTGCGAGCGTTTTCATCGGGCCGGGGGAAATGGCGTTCACGCGGATTTTCTGGGGACCAAGGTCATTGGCCAGATAGCGCACCGAAGACTCGAGAGCGGCCTTGGCCACGCCCATCACATTGTAATTGGGAGTAACGCGGTTCGAGCCACCATAGGTCAGCGTGATCAGGGTGCCGCCCTCGGGCATCAGGTCGGTCGCGCGTTTTGCAACGTCGATGAACGAAAAACAGCTGATCTCGAGCGAATGCGAGAAATTCGCACGGCTTGTGTTGATGAAACGACCCGTCAGCTCGTTTTTGTCCGAATAGGCGATCGCGTGCACGATAAAGTCGACAGTGCCCCATTTTGCTTTGAGCGTGTCGAACGCAAGATCCATGCTCTCGGCGTTGGTGACATCGACGTCGATCATCGTGTCGCTTCCGACCGAAGTGGCAAGCGGTTCGAGACGTTTACCGAAGGCTTCGCCTTGATAGGTGAAGGCAAGTTCGGCCCCTGCTTCGGCACAGGCCTTGGCGATGCCCCAAGCGATCGAGCGTTCATTTGCGACGCCCATGATCAGGCCGCGCTTCCCATTCAGTTGGATCATAACATTTCCTCAAATTTTCTTGAGATGTGACGCGTTTGGAACGCAGCGTCAAGTTACCCTAGGGTTTCGGGCCGTGAAGCGTAAACTTCGAGCATCTCGACCCAAGGTTTTGTCGCACCATTGCGAACGTATGGAAACGGCATCAAAAAGGCCGCGCTCCGAAAAGAGGCGCGGCCGTTTATCGGTTTGTTCTATGTCGTTCAGTCGCGATATTTCGACAGGATCATCGATCCGTTGGTGCCGCCAAAGCCGAAGCTGTTGGTCATGACGCTATCAAGACCTGCGTTCTCGACCAGCGACGTTGCGATTTCCGACGGGTCGATTGCCGGATCAAGCGTTTCAACGTTGATCGACGGGGCGATGAAATCACCCTGCAACATCAAAAGACAATAAACTGCTTCCGATGCACCCGTTGCGCCTTGGCTGTGGCCCGTCATCGACTTGGTCGAAGAGATCGGCGGAGTGCTGCCCTGACCGAAGACGCGGCGCACGGCCTCGACTTCGCCGACGTCACCGACGGGCGTCGATGTGCCGTGTGCGTTGATATAGCTGACTTTGCGGCCTTCGGGCAGCGATTGCAGGGCAAGTCGCATCGCGCGTTCGCCGCCTTCACCCGAGGGGGCAACCATGTCGTGCCCGTCCGAGGTTGCCGCATAGCCCGTGACTTCGGCATAGATTTTCGCGCCACGCGCTTTGGCGTGTTCCAGTTCCTCGAGCACGACAATCGCGCCGCCGCCCGCAATCACAAAGCCATCGCGGTTGGCATCGAAGGCGCGTGACGCTTTGGTCGGCTGGTCGTTGTATTTGGAGGACATCGCGCCCATGGCGTCGAACAGACACGAGAGGGTCCAGTCGAGCTCTTCGGCGCCGCCTGCGAACATGACGTCCTGCTTGCCCATCATGATCTGTTCAGCGGCGTTGCCGATACAGTGCAGCGAGGTCGAACACGCCGAGGTGATCGAATAGTTGATCCCCTTGATCTTGAACTGGGTCGAAAGGTTCGCCGAAATGGTCGACGACATGCACTTGGGCACGGCAAAGGGCCCGATCCGCTTGGGCGAACCAGAGTTGTCGACAACTTGATGAGCGGCATACATGGCGCTGGTCGAAGGACCGCCCGAACCCGCAACAAGACCTGTGCGAACGTTCGAAACCTGATCCTCGGTCAGGCCCGAGTCCGCGATCGCCTGCTGCATTGAGATATAGGCATAGGCAGCACCGGGTCCCATGAAACGCAGTGCGCGTTTGTCCACATGCTCGGTTACGTCGATCTTGACGGTCCCTGCGATCTGGCTCCGAAACCCGCGTTCTGCCATATCAGGGCTTGCTTCGATGCCGGATTTTCCGGCGCGAAGGGATGCCTCAACCTCTTGGGCGTTATTGCCAATCGGGGAAACGATCCCCAGACCCGTGACGACGACGCGGCGCATTAAAAGCCTCCTTGAATAACTTGGCTTCGTGTGTAGGCCATAGAGGGTCGAAGGTGCAACAGATGAAAGCGCAGATTACGCCCGTGCGACTCTGCGTCCAGCGGGTTCAAACCGTTTTCCAGCAAAGAAAAACCCCCGAACGAGCATTCGGGGGCGTGTTTGTTTCGACGAATAGGCTGGTTTAGGAGGTCGATAGAGCGACTTTCATATCCTTGACCTGATAAATGACTTCGCCGTCGGCCTCGACGATCCCGTCGGCCACACCCATCGTAAGACGGCGGGTCTGGACAGCTTTGGTGAAGTCGACCTTATAGGTGAGCATCTTGCGGTCGGGGCGCACCATGCCCGTCAGTTTTACTTCGCCGACCCCGAGCGCATATCCGCGACCTTCCCAGCCGCGCCAGCCAAGGTTGAAGCCGGTCAGCTGCCACAGGCCGTCGAGACCGAGGCATCCGGGCATGATCGGGTTGTTCGGGAAATGGCACTCGAAGAACCAAAGGTCGGGATTGATGTCGAATTCCGCAACCACATGGCCCTTGCCGTGAAGACCGCCGTCCTCGGAAATTTCTGTGATGCGATCCATCATGAGCATCGGCGGCGCGGGCAGCTGCGCATTTCCCGGACCGAAAAGCTCGCCGCGGGCGCATTTCAGAAGATCTTCTTTGCTAAAGCTGCTCGGATATTGGGCCATACGGTCGTGTCCATTCTTGAGTGTTCCTGTTGCATCCCCTTTATCACTCTGCGTCAATGCGGGGCAAGTCTGGCGCGTGCGACAGGCAAAATGGTGATTTTCAATTGAAACCGGTGGGCATTCGACCATATGCTAGACAGTCAAGGAGACTGATGCCCATGCTCGACAACGAGACACATCGCGGAACTGAGTGGCTGAATGCCGTTGGACTGCGCCCCACCAAGCAACGTGTGGCTCTTGCAACGTTGCTGGTCGGCGACGGGCAAGACCGCCATGTGACCGCAGAATGGCTTTACGAAGCTGCATCGAGCAGCGGTGAAAAGGTATCATTGGCAACGGTTTACAATACGCTGCGTGCGTTCTGTGATGCGGGTCTCATGCGCGAGATTACCGTCGATGGCGCCAAGAGCTATTTCGATACCAACATGAGCGACCATCCGCATTTCTATTGGGAAGATACCGCGACCCTGACGGACGCAGCCGAAGGGCAGCTCGAGATTCTCAATCTCCCCGAGCCACCTGAAGGCGCTGAAATCGCTGCGGTCGACGTTGTGATCCGACTGCGCCGCAAATCCTGATCAGATTTTTGTCCGTCCTTTGACGTAGTGGGCGTTCAGCGCAAGCGCGGCGCCCGCAACGATGATCAGTGCCATACCGAAAACTGAAACGCGATCGGGCAGGTGATTGAACACCAGCCAGCCCAGAACCGCTGCCCAAACGATATGCATGTAGTTGATCGGCGCGACGAGCGATGCGGGTGCGATTTTATAGGCGGCGGCAAAGAAGAAGTGCCCGAGCGTCGCAAAAAGGCCCATCAGGACCATCAAGCCGATATCGAAGAGTGCGGGGACGGGGCCGGACAGGTGCGGGATCGAGGTCAGAACGAAGAACGCCGCCCCGTTGATCGTCGCGTAAAACAACATGGCAATCGCGCTTTCGGTTTTCGAAAGCGATCGGGTCATAAGGTGGAACGCGGTCGCGATGCCTGCATTGACGACGGCATAGATGACGCCGACAGGGTCAAGACCGCCTCCCGGTCGGAGCACCAGAAGAACTCCGCTGAACCCGAGAACCGCAAGGAACCATCCAAGCGGCGAGACCTTTTCGCCGAAAAGCGGAACAGCAAGCGCCATCACTGCAAAGGGAGAGAGGTAAAGGATCGACACGGCCTCGCCCACAGGGATCAAACGAAGAGCGTGTCCCATAGTGAGCGATGCAAAAGAAAGCAGCAGCCCCCGAAACATCACTTGTTTCGTTTTTTGGGTCTGCCAGAGGCGCGCCCCGATCTTGGGATAAACGAACGCAAAAAGCAGAACCGTGCTCGCGAGATAGCGGATCGCCTGCATCACGGGCACGGGGTATTTCATCGCCATTTCTTTGCCGATGGTGTCTGCCGCCGCAAAAAACAGCGTGGTTACGGCAACGAGCATAATGGCGAGAAGCGGCCTCTGGTTAGGCTGGGGCAAACTGTCGGTCAATGGTGGAACCCTATTGGCTGTCCGGTGCGTCAAACCCGACGCAGTTTCAGGCCGTTGTTGCCGCCATCTAGAACCACTGGCCGGGTTCCATCAAGCCAAGATCGAGGAGTTGCTGTGAATGCCACGTGAAGCGCACCGAGTTATGCCACTTGAACGTATGGATATCATAGGTGGAACCGGGGTTACGCTTGAGCGCTTTAGCCGTGCGGAAGGACGCGATCGCAGCCGTGATGTTGTTATGCCAAGGGCAGGCATAGGTGTTCATCTCTTCATCGGACAACGTGTGGTCTTTGCGGATCTTGAGACCCTCTTTGGCAAGAAAGAGCGGAATACGGTCGATCCTCCGGCGCGAGGCCGGAATATGTTCTTCAAACCGCCATCTCAGGCCGCCGTAGAAATCCAGTTGCCGCTCCTTGGGGTGGTTGTGGTTGGCGGGATCGGGCCGAGCCAAACCGTAATACCCCGTCTTGTCGAGCATCGCGGTATCAAGCGAAACCGCATTCGGGTGCCTGTTCAAATCCTCGGCATAAAGATCGACGACATAGGCAAGAAGCGCCTCGCGCCGCTCTTCGAGATTGAAGAGCATAAGTTCCAGAACATTGCGATGTTCGCAAAACGGAAAGAACAGATATTCCGCGTTATAGCAATAATAGAGCCATTGGGTTTTGAGTGCTCCGATCAGCGGGTTCATCACGTTTTCAAGCGCCGCTTCGCGTGACATGTCGAAAACGATCACGTCCACTTTGTCGAGAACGGTCGAGGGGATCGCGATTTCTTCCGATGCCACGCAGATGATTTTCTTGAACCCGAGGTCGATGTGGTGACGCACGGTCGTATCGATCTCGACCTCGTCATCGCATAGGATGATGGCCACGGGACCTTTGATCCCTTGGGAGCCTTTGTTCAAGAATTCACTGAGACTGGAGTAGCGCATGTGCCTGATTTGCGGGTTTCGCGCTTAGGTTCCGTTAATTCGCGCGGCATTGCAAGCCGCTCGGCTGTCCTATAGAGAGCGGAAATTCCCTTTATCGCTGCATCTACAGGGTGAAACCATGTCCGAGACCAAGAAACTTTTCATCAAGACCTATGGTTGCCAGATGAATGTTTACGACTCCGAGCGTATGGCCGAAGCGCTGGGCAGCAAGGGCTATGTCCAGACGGAGAAGCAGGAAGAGGCGGATATGATCCTGCTCAATACCTGTCATATTCGCGAAAAAGCAGCGGAAAAGGTTTATTCCGAGCTTGGTCGGCTCAAGCCGCTCAAGGATGTGAATCCCAATCTCAAGATCGGGGTGGCGGGCTGTGTCGCGCAGGCCGAAGGTCAGGAGATCATGCGCCGTGCGCCTGTGGTCGATCTCGTGGTCGGGCCGCAAACCTATCACCGTCTTCCCGATATGGAGACGGCGATCCAGTCGGGCGCCAAGGCACTCGATACCGATTTTCCCGAGGAAGATAAGTTCGCGATCCTGAACAAAACCCGCGCAAAGGCCAAGCGCGGCCCCACCGCGTTCCTCACCGTGCAAGAAGGCTGTGACAAGTTTTGTGCCTTTTGCGTCGTTCCCTATACCCGCGGCGCGGAAGTCAGCCGCCCCAAGGATCGTATCCTTGCCGAGGCGCGCGATCTGGTCGAAGCAGGTGTGCGGGAGATCACTCTGCTCGGCCAAAATGTGAACGCCTATCATGGGCATGACAAAGGCTTGGCGGGGCTTATCTGGGACCTCGCCGAGATCGACGGTCTCGACCGCATCCGCTTTACCACATCGCATCCCAACGACATGGACGATGCGTTGATCGAAGCGCACGGCACCTGTGAAAAGCTGATGCCCTATCTGCACCTTCCTGTGCAATCGGGCAGCGATAAGATCCTCAAGGCGATGAACCGCAAGCACACGCGCGACGACTATTTCCGCTTGATCGACCGCATTCGCGGTGCGCGTCCCGATCTTGTTCTGTCCGGTGATTTCATCGTCGGCTTTCCCGGCGAGACGGATCAGGACTTCGAGGACACGATGGATCTCATCCGGCAGGTCAACTACGGAATGGCTTTTACCTTCAAATATTCGACGCGACCGGGCACGCCCGCAGCGGAAAAGCCGCAACTGCCCGATGATCTCATGGATGCCCGTCTGCAAGAGCTTCAGGCATTGATCACCAAGCAGCAGCGCGACACCCAGGACTCCATGGTCGGCCGCGAGGTGAATGTGCTCTTCGAGAAGAAAGGGCGCATGGCAGGACAGTTGATCGGCAAGACCGAGTATCTTCATGCTTGCTACGTCGAGGCTCCGGAAGAAGCACTTGGCAAGATCCACAAAGTGCGGATCAAAGAGAGCGGGCCGAACTCACTTGGCGGTGTGCTGGTCTAAAAGTTTCATCAAATTTGCCGTATACCACCATATGTGGAAACAATTCCGCCTAGTGGGGCAATTTGTTGCGAAAATTTCCCGAATTCAGGCGAGATTTAGCTTCCAATAGGACAGTAATAGGCTATCCTAAAGGTTAAGTTTGGCAGCTTTGCGTGGCGTCTTGTGGCATGCGCATTTGCCTTGAGTTTTGATTGGGGAAATTGCGATGTTTCAAGCCGCTCGCATGACTATGGCTGGTGTAATGGCTGGGGTGCTGTCCCTGACGTTCGCACCCGCACTTCACGCACAAAATACCATCGTCGGCACAGAGATGACGCCCACCGTCTGGATCGATCCCGACGGATGTGAGCATTGGGTCATGGATGACGGCTTCGAAGGCTACATGTCTCCGCATCGCAACCGTGATGGCTCGCCGGTGTGTCACCGCTCCGAGATTTGCGGGATCGTCCCCTCGGATCAGCTGTTCCAGACCGACAAATACCATATCAACGCCACCGGACGCGAAACGCTCGCGAATTTCTTCCGTTCGACAGGCGCATACGGCTATCTCATCTACGGACACACGGACAGCCGCGCTTCGGATGAATACAACATGCGTTTGTCCAACAACCGCGCCAACGCGGTCGCTTCGATCGCACAGTCTGTCGGTGCCCGCGTGGTTGACGTCAAAGGTTTTGGCGAGCGTCGGCCTCGTGCGGACAACGGGTCGGCTGCTGGGATGCAGCAGAACCGCCGTGTTGAAATCTACTGCCTGCGCTAAGGAGAGCTGGACATGAAACTCGTAAAAATCCTTGCTCTTGGTGCTCTGTCGCTCAGCGTTGCGGCCTGCGGGCTTGAGGGTGGCACACGAACCGGCTCTGAACGTTGGTTCGACGGCGGTCAGGATGCAAAGCACCTTAGCCAGCTTGTCGCCGGTATCTGGGTCGATCCCAACGGTTGTGATCATTGGATCATCGACGATGGCGTTGAAGGATATCTTTCCGAGCGCATGACCCCCGATGGTCGCCCCGTTTGCTCGGGAGTCGCGCAGCCCAATACGGCTGTCGGTCCGTTCAAGGCAGGGTCGAACATCCCCGACTCGCTCTAAAATTGTTTAATTCCCAAGCAAAGAAAGGCCGTTGGCGTGTCCAGCGGCCTTTCTTCGTTATGCCGGTGTCACAATATCATGTGTCTACTTGCCATACGGCACACAAATTGCCACGATGAACTTACACACATACTCAGGAGTCTTGCTTGGTAGCTAATGTTCTTACCCCGCCAGTCGCCGTTCCGGAGATCGCTGAGACAGCGATCGAGTTTCCGGACAACTTCCTTCTGATCGACCTTTGCGGTGAATACGATAAGAACCTTGCCAAAATAGAGGAACGACTGGGTATACAGATCCTGCGCCGTGGAAACCATCTTTTGGTGATCGGCGAAGATGGATCGCGCAAAGCTGCCGTTGATGTTCTCAACGCCCTCTACAGCAGGCTCGAAAGCGGCAAGAGCGTCGAGCTTGGAGATGTTGACCGCGAACTTCGGATGGGAGCGAGCGAAGCAGGCACAGAACCCCAAGCGGGCGATCAGATGGAGCTTTTCAAGGGCGGACCGATCGAGATCAAAACCCGTAAAAAGCTCATCGAGCCTCGGACCGATGCGCAAAAAGCCTATGTCCAGTCCCTGTTCAAGAATGAGCTGGCCTTTGGTATAGGCCCTGCGGGTACGGGCAAAACCTATCTCGCCGTTGCGGTCGGGGTGTCCATGTTCATCACGGGGCAGGTGGATCGCATCATCCTCTCCCGCCCTGCCGTCGAAGCGGGTGAAAAGCTCGGGTATCTCCCCGGTGATATGAAGGACAAGGTCGACCCCTATATGCAGCCTCTCTATGATGCGCTGAACGACTTCTTGCCCGGCAAGCAGACCGCCAAGTTGATCGAGGAAAAGCGCATCGAGATTGCACCGCTTGCCTTTATGCGTGGCCGGACTCTCTCCAATGCCTTTGTGGTGCTCGACGAAGCGCAGAACGCCACGTCGATGCAGATGAAGATGTTCCTCACCCGTCTGGGTGAAGGCTCGCGTATGGTCATCACGGGCGACAGAACCCAGATCGACCTTCCACGCGGCGTGTCGTCGGGGCTTGCGGATGCCGAACGACTTCTCAAGGGCATCAACAAGATCAGCTTCAACTACTTCACCTCCAAGGACGTAGTGCGTCACCCGCTGGTTGCCGCAATCATCGAAGCCTATGAGGCAGATGCAGAAGCTGCGCTGCGCTGAAACACCGCCGAGCGCCGCGTTGCGCTCGGCACAAAATCCACTGGGCGTTTGCTGCGCTTCGAGATAGAGCGGGGCGAACTGAATGGATTGCGAACACGGCTCTTATGCAAATCGATCTCGATATCACCGACGAACGCTGGGCTACCCTCGGGCTCGAGGCTATCTGCGAAAAAGCCGCGCTTGCGGTTCTGGAGCGGTTGGAAATCGAGGCGGATGAGTGCGAACTCTCGGTGCTGGGGTGCGGCGACGCTCGGATCAAAGAGCTCAACGCTGATTTCCGCGAAAAAGACAAAGCAACGAACGTCCTCTCCTGGCCCGCGGAAGAGCGCGGCGCCGAGATTGAGGGCGCGCTCCCTGAAACGCCCGAACCCGATATTTTCGGCGTGATCGAGCTTGGCGATATCGCCATTTCCTTTGATACATGCGCCCGTGAAGCTGAAGAGGCGGGAAAGTCCCTGACCGATCACGCCACCCATTTGATGGTACATGGCGTCCTTCACCTGTTGGGTTTTGACCACATTAGAGAGGCAGATGCTTCTTTAATGGAGGGAATAGAGACAGAGATACTTGGCAAAATGGGTATTAAAGACCCATATTCGGAATATTGAAGGTCGGACCCGAAGTTCGGCTATAGGTTTGGAGACAATGACCGACACCCCTGACGGTCCTTCTATCGCAGCGCATAGCGCGCAAGAAGATGACAGTAACGAGAGCGCGAACAAGGGCTTTTTCAGCCGTATCATCGGCGCTCTTTCCCCCGCAGAAACAGAGACGGACCAAACCGTCGAGCGTTCCGACGTTCAGGCAAGGGCTCCCTTTGTTCCCGGTCTCGTGAATCTGCGCAAGATGCGGGTCGAAGACGTTTCGATCCCCAAGACCGAAATCGTTGCAGTTCCCGTAACCATCGAGCTTGATGAATTGGTCAAAGTTTTCCGCGAAAGCGGCCTAACACGTCTCCCCGTCTATGACGGCACGCTCGATACTCCGATCGGTCTTGCCAATCTCAAGGACTTTGCGCTCAAGTTCGGCTTTAACGGCGATACGCCGAATTTCTCACTGCGAGAGATGCTGCGTCCTTTGATCTATGTGCCGCCTTCGATGCCTTTGGGTGTTCTTCTGCAGAAGATGCAGGCGGAGCGGATTCACATGGCTTTGGTGATCGACGAATACGGTGGAACCGACGGGCTTGTGACGATCGAGGACTTGATCGAACAGGTCGTAGGCGAGATCGAAGACGAGCATGATATCGAAGAAGCCCAGACCTTTGTGCGGGAAAAGCCGGGGGTCTATATGGCTCAGGCCGTCACACCCCTCGACGAGTTTCAGGCCGAAATCGGCTTTGATCTTACGGCTCATGAAGAAATCGACGAGGAAGAGGTCGATACGCTCGGGGGCTTGGTCTTTATGTTGGCGGGACATGTGCCGGCTCGGGGCGAAGTCATTCCGCATCCTGACGGTCCCGAGTTCGAGGTGGTGGACGCTGACCCGCGCCGTATCAAACGCCTCAGGGTCCGCTTGAACCAAGCGCATGAGGCTTGAGGCGTTCATAAGCCGATTTACGAAGCAAGAGGCTGCGAAGGGGATCCCTCGCAGCCTTGTTCTCGTTTTGCTGGGCGCGATGATGGCCTTGGGACAGGCGCCGCTTGGTTTCTGGCCCCTGAGCTTAGTTGGCCTTTTCATTTGGGCGCGCCTTTTTGCCCGTGGCCATGGACCTAAAGAAGTTGCCAAAGACTCTTGGCTGATCGGGTTCGGCTATTTTCTGGTGCTGCTCCATTGGATCGTTTGGCCATTTCTTGTGGAGCCGGAACGCGACGGGTGGATGGCGCCCTTTGCGCTTGTTCTACTTCCTTCAGGGCTCGCACTTTTCTGGGCAATCACCCAGGGCGTCGCGCACCGTCTCGCAGGGCATGCGCCATATCTTGCTTGGGCTATCGGGCTTTCCCTTGCAGAGCTGGGACGCGGGCATCTTTTCACGGGCTTTCCATGGGGCGGGTTTTCGCATGTCTTGCTCGAGACACCCGCCAGTGGGCTCTATGCGGTTTTCGGGGCCGAAGGGCTTTCGATCCTGATGCTGTTCGCTGTCGGACTGGTTGCTTGGGTGACGCAGGAGAAGCCGATGCGGCTTCTGGTTTTCGCGACCCCGCTTGTTTTTCTCGCGCTTCCGTATCGCCCCGAAGAGGTCGTTATACCAGCGGACGCGCCGACTGTCCGACTTGTCCAGCCCAACGCCCCGCAGGACGAAAAATGGGACCCGCTCTTGGCCGAGGTCTTCTATCAACGCCTTCTGACCTATTCTGCTGCACCGGGGACACCTGATCTCATTTTGTGGCCCGAAACGGCAATCCCTTATGTTCTTGAGTTCTCTGACCACATCCTCGCGGAAATCGGCGAGAAAGCGGTTGCTCCCGTTGGCTTCGGGATCAACAGGATCGAGGGCGAGCGTTTCTATAACGCTTTTGCTTTCATCGACGCAGAGGGGCAGGTGGAACATATCTACGACAAACAGCACCTCGTGCCTTTCGGCGAATACGTTCCGTTCGGCGAGGTCTTCGCACAGCTCGGCATCTATGGTCTCGCCGCGTCCCAAGGCGGGGGCTACAGCGCAGGTCGCACAGCCGAACCCTTTGACCTCGGGGCGGTCGGGCGGGCAAAGGTTCTGATCTGTTACGAAGGTATTTTCCCTTGGGAAGTAGTCAAAGGCGAACGGCCCGATGTCCTGATCCTTGCAACAAATGACGCATGGTTCGGCACTTGGGCAGGGCCGGCACAGCATATGGCCCAAGCCCGCATTCGCGCGATCGAAACGGGGTTACCGATGCTGCGCGTGGCCAATACGGGGATCACTGCTTTGATCGGCACCAACGGGGAAATCCTTGCGGACCTTCCCTTTGGTCAGCAAGGAATGCTCGATGTAAAACTGCCCGCACCCGAGCCGTTAACAGTCTTTGTGAAATATAAAGGGTGGCCGGCCATTTTGTTGCTTGCAATCGTCACCTTTTGGATCATTTCACCTTTTGGACGTATCCCGATTGACCGCAAGCCGCGGCGCGCCTAACGAAAACACGATAACAAAAACCCGTCACAACGGCTTCCTGGCGTGGCGGGGACATTCCAATGGAGCACTTCCCAATGAGCCGACAGAACTACATTTTCACTTCGGAATCCGTGTCCGAAGGCCACCCCGATAAGGTCTGCGACCGGATTTCGGACGCCATCCTCGATGCGTTTTTGTCCGAGGAACCCGAAGCTCGCGTGGCCTGCGAGACCTTTGCTACGACCAATCGCGTTGTGATCGGCGGTGAAGTGGGCCTCTCCGATCAGGACAAGTTGAGCGATTACATGGGCCGCGTGGACGGGATCGTCCGCGACTGCATCAAGGACATCGGTTACGAGCAGGACAAGTTCCACCACGAAACCGTCGAGATCACCAATCTCCTGCACGAGCAATCCGCGCATATCGCCCAAGGCGTCGACGCGCGCGAGGACAAGGACGAAGGCGCAGGCGATCAGGGGATCATGTTCGGCTATGCGACCACCGAGACGCCCGAGCTGATGCCTGCCCCGATCCACTATGCGCACAAGATCCTCAAGCGTCTGGCCGAAGTGCGCAAGGACGGCAGCGAGCCGACCCTGCGCCCCGACGCCAAGAGCCAGCTTTCGGTGCGCTATGAAAACGGCAAGCCCGTCGGCGTCACCTCGATCGTGCTTTCGACCCAGCACGCCCACGAAAGCCAGACGAGCGCCGACATCCGCGCCATCGTCGAGCCTTATATCCGCGAAGTGCTGCCTGAGGGTTGGATTTCGGCGGACACCGAATGGTGGGTGAACCCCACGGGCACCTTTGTGATCGGCGGCCCCGACGGGGACGCAGGCCTTACGGGGCGCAAGATCATCGTCGACACCTATGGCGGCGCAGCGCCCCACGGCGGCGGCGCGTTTTCGGGCAAAGATCCGACCAAGGTGGACCGTTCGGCCGCCTATGCCGCGCGCTATCTGGCCAAGAACGTGGTGGCGGCAGGTCTTGCCGAGCGCTGCACGATCCAGCTTTCCTATGCCATCGGTGTGGCCAAACCGCTCTCGATCTATGCCGATACCTTCGGCACGGGCGACGTAGACCCCGCCAAGATCGAAGCGGCGATTGCCCAAGTTATGGACCTCACCCCCCGAGGCATCCGCTCGCACCTCGGTCTCAACCGTCCGATCTATGCGCGCACCTCGGCCTATGGCCACTTCGGCCGCGCCCCAGAGGCGGACGGCGGCTTCTCGTGGGAGCGCACCGATCTGGTCGAAGCCCTCAAGGCCGCGATCTAACCACAAAAGGGGCGAAGGAAACTTCGCCCCTCTTTCATTGCAAGGGCAAGGCGAAGTTGCTAAAGGCGCGCCATGACCCAGAACCAGCATCCCTCAGGCGCCCCTTGGCGCAATTTCTATGGCCGACTTCGCGGCAAGACCCTTCGCGACTCGCAGGAGGAATACCTGCGCGAAGATCTGGACGGTCTTTCCCCGGGTGCTGTGGGTTGGGACGTCAACCCCGAGCGTAAGCCTCTCGATATCGACGGGCTTTTCGGGGGCAGGCCGCTTTGGGTGGAAATCGGTTTCGGCGGTGGCGAACATCTGGTTCACATGGCCAAGACCTATCCCGACGTCGGGATCATCGGTTGCGAGCCGTTCATCAACGGCGTTGCGATGCTGCTCGGCAAAATCCGCGAGGCTGGGGTGACCAACCTTGCCGTGCACCCCGGTGATGCGCGTGACCTCTTTGACGTGATCCCTGAAGGCACGGTTCAAAAGGCCTTTCTCAACTATCCAGATCCATGGCCTAAAAAGCGGCACCACCGCCGCCGATTTGTGACGCAGGATCACCTCGAGCCGCTTCACCGCATCATGGCCGAGGGCGCCGAGTTCCGCGTTGCGACGGACATCGAGGATTACGTCCGCCAGACGCTTCAGGAAGTGCCCAAAGCGGGTTTCGAGTGGACCGCTCAGAGCCCCGAAGACTGGCGCGAGCCGTGGAGTGACTGGGTCTCGACACGCTACGAGCAAAAGGCTCTGCGTGAGGGACGAACGCCGCATTATCTGACCTTTATCCGTCGCTGATCCCCGAACTGCCTCGACCGACAAGAAATGTTCCGGATGACACATTCGGACCCTTGCTTGGTGCGGGTTCATGTCGTTCAGTGCCTCTGTCCCCTTATGAGAAGCGGCGGGAGAGCGGATGCGTATCGGATTTATCGGAACCGGAACGATTGCAAGCGCAGTGGTGCGCGCCATCGCGAATGACGGGCATCTGATCACCATCTCGGAACGCAGCAAGACGTTTTCTTCGGCACTTGCGTCAGAATTTTCGAGCGTGAGCGTTACCGACAATCAAACAGTGCTTGATCAAAGCGACGTTGTTTTTATTGCGCTCATGGCCGAGACCGCCAAGGATATTTTACCAGGCCTTTGTTTTCGGGGTGGCCAGCGTGTCATCTCATTCATGGCGGGTGTCACTCTCGAAGACGTAGCAGCCATGGTCGCCCCAGCTGATGCAAGTGCCGTGATGCTTCCTTTTCCGACTATCGCAAGTGGAGGGTCCGCGATCCTTGCTCTTGGGGATAGGGGTCTGGTTGAAGCGATCTTCGGGGAGCGGAATCGTGTCTTCGCGCTCAAGGATGCCAAGGAGCTTGATGCTTATCTTTGTGCGCAGGCCATACTCTCGCCTATCGCGCGAATGGTCTCGGACACCGCACATTGGCTCGGCAATCGGATCGAGGACGGTGAGGCAGGAGAAGAGTTTCTCAGGGAGCTTGTCGCGTCGAGCCTCGGCCAGTCCCGCGCAGATGACCTGATCGCGGCGTTGAATACCGAAGGCGGGTATAATCAACGGCTCCGCTTGCATCTCGAACGGTCGGGACAAAGTCTCGACACCTTGCGCGGCTTGGATGGGTTGGAACAGGGAACACTTTCTTGAAACATATTTTCACACCCCTCAAGGTCGGGTCCCGAGTCCTCAAGAACCGAATTGTTTTTGGTGCGCACACGACGAATATGGCGCGTAACGGTCTCCCTTTCGAGCAGCACATCGCCTATTACAAGGAACGTGCACGAGGCGGGGCGTCGATGATCGTCGTCGAGCCGATGCCTGTCCATGCGGCCGCCGTTCTCACGCGGGGCAATTTCCTTCATTCCGATGACAGCGTTGTGCCCCATTTCAAGGCCCTCACCCAAGCATGCAAAGCCTTTGGCACGGTGATGATCCAGCAACTCTATCACGTCGGTGCACATGGGGATTGGGACAACAGCTGGCATCCGAATTGGTCTCCATCGGGGGGACCGAGCTATCATGACAATGACGGCAGTCATGAAATGACGCCGAGCGAGATAGAGGAAACCATCGACGGGTTCGTAAAGGCGGCTTTGCGTTGCCAAGCGGCAGGGTTTGACGGGGTCGAGGTCTGGGCCGCCTATCACTCTTTGCTTGATCAATTCTGGACCCCGTTTTCCAACACGCGCAACGATGAATGGGGCGGATCGCTTGAAAACCGCACGCGCCTGTCCCGAACGATCATGAGGCGGATCCGCGAGGCCTGCGGACCCGATTTCATAATCGGCCTGTCGATCAACGACAACGAAGAGGTGCCTGTCTGTCTCAGCCGTGCAGAGATGGTCGAGGTCGTGTCGCTCCACGATGCACAGGGGCTCATGGATTATGTGACTGTCGGTTCGGGCAGTTATTTCGAATATTACAAGATCCTTCCCACCTTTCAGTTTGCAGAGAACCTTGGGGCGGATTTGGCAAAACTGCTCAAGGATGCAGGAGTTGGGGCCAAAGTGATCGCCGAGTCCAACATCCGCACCCCCGAGAACGCGAATACCGTGATCGGGGCGGGGCAGTCCGACCTTGTGTCGATTGTTCGAGGCCAGATTGCCGATCCCCATTTGGTCAAAAAGGCTGAAGAGGGCCGTTCCGACGATATTCGGGGCTGTCTGACCTGTAACGAGCAATGTTGGGGGAGACGCGGACGGGATTACTATATCTCCTGCCTTATCAATCCCGCTGTCGGGCACGAATATCTTTGGGGGGACGAAGAGTTCAGTAGAACCGATACGCCCCGCTCTGTGTTGGTTGTCGGAGGCGGGCCGGCGGGGCTCGAGGCGGCGCGGGTTGCCGCTGCCAGAGGGCACCGTGTCTGCTTGGTCGAAGCGTCCGGCAAGCTAGGAGGGCAATTCCGCCTTGCCGGGATGCAGCCGCGTCGCGCCCAGATCACGGACTTGATCGATTGGTATGAACGACAACTTGCAAAACTTGGAGTCGATGTTCGGTTTCATACCTATTTCGACGCCGAGGATATCGGGTCCTTTGGCGCGGATCATTTGATCATTGCCACAGGTTCGTTTGCCAACGAGAGCGGGTTTCAGAAGGCACTTCCGCACCGTGCAACGCTCGAAGGCATCGAGAGCCGAAACGTTTGGAGCGCGGCGGATGTGATGGGGAAATCCGCGCGCTTGGGAAAGCGTGTCGTCATTCTCGATGAAGGTGGGCATTGGAAAGGGGTCGGCACGGCTTGGGCTTTGGCTGAAGCAGGGCATGAAGTGACGATTGTCACACCTGACCCAGTTGTGGCCAAGGAACTCTATCGGTCGGGCGCCGATGTGCCTGCCCGCATGACTTTGGCCAAGCTTGGCGTGCGTTTTGTGACGGAAACCGCGCTCGAGGCATGGACCAAAGATGGGGCAAGCTGTCTTTCGCTCTTGACAGGGGAAGCGTCGTTAATTCCAGCAGATAGTCTTGTTTTGGCCACGGGGAACCGCTCTGATCAGAGTCTTTTGGTCGAGTTGACTGCGAAAGGCATCACAAGTCATGTCATCGGCGACGCCATGTCCCCGCGCAAAGCTCCCGCGGCGATCCGAGAAGGACGACTTGCAGGACTTGCTCTCTGAGCGATTTTGCTGCGGCACGTAAATTTGCGTAACTCTGCGGCGATCTCTTGCGAATGCGTAGAAAACCCACTTTGGTGAGCGCTAACAGTTTTGCCAAAGCGCCGACCCGCCGAACTTTCAGGAGCATTTATGAATAAGCCGCAATTCGCCGTTACGCGGTTTTACTTCACGTTGTTCATGCCTGCTGCTGTGACCGTGGCCTATCTTCCGATTTGGCTCGACCATATCGGGATCACCGAGTCGCAGATCGGGGTTTTGAATGCGGCGCCGATGGCAATCACACTCCTTTTGACTGTGTTCGTCGGCCGCATTGCGGATAAAGCCACCGACTGGAAGCAGACGATTTTGATCGGTCAGGCCCTTGCCGCGCTCTTTGCTGCGTTTTTCGGACTTGCCGATACGTTTGTCACTGTTCTGATCGCTTGGGTGCTTGCGGTGTCTCCTGCGATCATGGTCGGTCCTGTCGCGGATGCTGCGACGATCCGTTTGGGACAGCGCAGCGGCTTTTCGTTCGGCACCGTCAGAGCTTGGGGCACCGCAGGGTTTCTGTTGATCAGCTTGGTGACTGGGTATCTTGCCGATTGGTTCGGGCCGAATGCTTTTTTGTGGCTCTTTGGGGGGCTTTCGGCGCTGCGCGTGGTGACGGGCTATTATCTTCCCGTGATGCGTGATCCTGCGAGCAAACGCTCGACAAGCGGGGGTGCCATTCTCACGAAAGAGCTGCGCCAAGCGCTCAGACTTTGGGTGCTTCTGCCTTTGATCGGGGCATCGTTCATCTTTTCCACCCATATGATCATGAACGGCTTTTCTGCTTTGGTCTGGAGCAATCAAGGCATTTCCGCAGGCACGATCGGGTTCCTGATCGCACTCGCCGCAGGCGCCGAGGCCGTAACCATGCTTCTTTGGAAACACGTGGAGTTCCGCTTTACCGCGCGTTCGCTTTTGATGCTTGGCGGCGCTTTTGCGATTTTGCGTTGGACGCTCATGACGTTCGAGCCGAGCGTGCCGGTCCTTGTTCTGGTTCAACTGTTACAGGCGTTCAGTTTTACCTTTGCCTATCTGGGGGGCATGTATTTCATCGCGAAACGGACGGACGAATCCGTTTCGGCCGAGGCACAGGGGTTCTTTGCGATCCTGATGCAGACATCGTCCATTTTCGTGGTCATGGCTTTCGGGCCGATCTTCAAGGTTTTCGGCTCGGATGCCTTCTTTTTCAGTGCGTTGGTCTCTTTTGTCGGGATGGCGCTGACCTTTGTCTCGCTCCTCATCCAAAAAGATCAAACCTAGGAGAATGGCTGCGCCTTTCGGCAAGGCGCAGCCGTTCGATCAGGCTTCGGCCTTTTCTTCCATCACTTCTGCGAACTTGGCAAAGAACGCACCCGCCAGCTTTTTCGCTGTGCTCTGGATCAAACGGCTTCCAAGCTGGGCGAGTTTCCCCCCGATTTCGGCCTTTGCATCATAGCTCAGCAGGGTTTTTCCGTCGACTTCGGTCAGCGTCACATCTGCGCCGCCCTTTGCGTGACCCGCCGCACCGCCGTTGCCTTGACCCGTCAGAGAAAACGCGTCCGGCGCGCCTGACTTGTCCAAGGTCACATTGCCGCTGAATCTGGCTTTGACGGGACCCACCTTGAGAACGACAAGCGCTTCAAGTTCGCTATCGGAATGCTGGATCAACTCCTCGCAACCGGGAATACATTGTTTGAGGATGTTCGGGTCGTTCAGAGCCGCATAAACACGATCTTTCGGGGCATCGATCAGGATTTCGTCCTTGAGTTCCATTTTGCAGTCCTTCTTAGCAACAGGGATATTTTACGGTGGCCAGAACCTCGGCCTGCTCCGGTGTGAGAGGCTTTGGCTTGAGATGCTCGAGCAAACGTTTGAGTGTCGGTTTTTCCTTGTCCGCGAGGTCAGGCATCGGCGCTGTCCTTTCTTTGTTTGCGGCGACGTATTTGGGTCAGTTGTGCAAGGATCGAGAGAGCGATTTCGTCAGGCGTGACCGCATCGATCGCAAGCCCTGCCGGTGCCTGCACCCGTGAAAGTGCAGTTTCGTCAAAGCCCGCTTCGGCAAGTTTATTCGACAGAGCCGCCCATTTTTTGCGGCTCGCAACGAAGCCGATATGCTCGCTCTGGGTCTGAAGCGCCGACTTGAGCGCGGCAAGATCATCTTTGCCTTGGGTCGCAACCACGACCATTCGGCGTGCGCCTGTGGCAAGCGGATGGATCGTGTCGTCTGCGTCGGGCGTCTGCACCGACCAATTGAAGCGTTCCGCCAATGCGGCAAGCGCACGGGCAACGGGTGAAGTTCCAAAAACGAGAAGTTCGGGCATCGGCACCACCGGTTCGATGAAGATGTCGAGCGACCCTTTGGACGGGCAGCCGTTCTTGGCGTATCGTATACCGTTCACTTCTGCGCCCGCTTCGATCTCGAGATCGGCAAGCACTTCGGCAGGAGCAAGAGAGATAAGCTGGGGGGCACCCTCGTCGATGGCGCGGAGGGTCGCTTTGGTCATTGCGGACCGCACGCATCCGCCCCCGATCCATCCTTCGATGATCGTGCCTTCGTGGTTGAGCACGGCCTTTGCGCCCGGTTTTGCCGCCGTCAGGCCCATAGTGCGAATGACTGTGGCAATCGCATAGGGTTCGCCTCTGTCCGACAAAGACCGGACGAGCTCGTCAAAGCCGGTATCCGGGAATTTGGTTGTGATCATAGTCGCATCAACTCCGTTTCTAGAGCAGCAAGATCCGCCAGAGTGTTCGCAGGTCGGAAGAGATCCAGATGAGGCAGTGCGTGGCGCATCCCTGCGGCCACGGGTTCATAACCGTCCCACCCTTTGAGAGGATTGAGCCAGATGATCCTGCAGCCCCGCTTTTTGAGCAGCGCAAGCGCTTCGCCGATTTGCTCGGGCGCGCCGGTGTCATAGCCGTCGGACAAGATCACGACGACTGTGCGGCCATCCACGAATCTGCGCGCATAGGTCTTGGAAAACTGAAGCAGCGATGTGCCGATCTTCGAGCCGCCGCCAAAGCCGTCTGCAAGCACGGACAAGCGCCCGAGGGCCCGCATCGGATCACGATCACGAAGCGCCTCGGCAATCCGAACGAGCCGCGTGTGAAAGAGATAGGCATCCGCCGTGTCATCCGCACGCATGAGCCCCGCAACAAAGGCAAGGAATACTTGAGCATAGAGCGTCATCGACCCCGAGACGTCACAGATCGTCACGATCTTTCGTGGACGATCGGGGCGCTTTTTCTTGGGGAGCTGTAGCGGCTCGCCTCCTGTCTGGAGGCTTTGGCGCATGAGCTTGCGAAAATGGATGCGGTCACCCTTTTGAGCGGCCTTGCGGCGACGCGAACGACGGTCACGAAGCGCGGCTCCAAGACGGTGCGCGATGGCTTCGGCCTCTTTGATCTCGTCGGGTTGAACCACGTGGCGCAGGTCGCGGCGCATCTTTTGCTGGGTCAGGGTCGCAACGAGTTTGCCTTCGCCGCCCGAGTTGCTTTCGCCTTCGCCTTGATCGGGGGCGGTGGCCTCGCCGGACGCGCCGCCCTCGTCCGCCCCGCGTGCGGGACGGGATGAATGAACATGTTGGGCCATCGTGTTTGACCGGCTCATCCGCTCGGTCACGCGGCCTCCGTTCATCCAGAAACTGTCGAACAGGGTATCAAAGCGCTCGAACTCTTCGCGGCATCCGGTGAGCACGGTCTTGAGCGCGCTCTTGGCCTCGGTCGGGCGATAGGGTTCCACTTGGGCCAATGCCATGAGTGATGCCTCGGCCTCTGCGACACCCACGCGGAACCCGTTGTCCCGCAGATGGGCAACGAACCCCCCGACCCGCGCGGCGGGTCCGCTGTCGCGTCCCGAAAATTTCGTGACCCGCGTCATGCGGCTTGCCCCGCAAGTCGTTGGGTGATCTCGGTGGTGATATTGAAACGGTCCACCTCGGTCTTGAGCAAGGTCGCCATTGTCGCTTGAAGCAGGGCGGGGTCCTGAGTAAGATCGTTGATCCCAAGCCCGATCAGAGCGGCAGCAAAGTCGAGCATTTCCGCAATGCCGGGCACCTTTTCAAGGTCCTCTTTGCGCAAGCTCTGGATGAAGCCTACAATCTGGCCGGCAAGTGCTGCTTCGATATCAGGGCAACGCGACTTGAGGATCGCGAGTTCCGTTTGACGATCGGGATAGCCGACATGGGCATAAAGACAGCGGCGGCGCAGTGCATCCGACAGATCGCGGGTTCCGTTCGCGGTGAGAATGACGACGGGACGCGCGGTGGCTGTGATCGTCCCGAGTTCGGGGATTGTAATCTGGAAGTCGGACAGGACTTCGAGAAGAAACGCTTCGAACTCCTCGTCCGCGCGGTCGATTTCGTCGACCAGCAAAACGGGCGATTTCGCCTGCCTGATTGCGGCCAGAAGGGGGCGTTCAAGAAGAAACTCTTCGGAAAAAATCCGTGCCTCTGCGTCGGTCACGGTTCCGCTTTCGGCTGCGGCGCGGATCGAAAGGAGCTGCTTTTGATAGTTCCATTCGTAGATCGCCTGAGAGGCATCGAGCCCCTCGTAGCATTGTAACCGAATGAGCTTTGTCTCGTTCACGGCGGCCAGAACTTTGGCGATTTCGGTTTTGCCGACGCCCGCTGCGCCTTCAAGCAGCAAAGGACGACCAAGGGTAAGAGCAAGATGAACGGCCATCGCCAGATCATCCGAAGCCACATAGCCTTGGCCCGCCATTGCGGTTTGGATCGCTTTGAAACTCATGAAACGCCCCTTGGTGAGGTGGGCCGCCCCGCGTGAGGGGCAGCCCGTTTGCATCAATCGTGAAGGCCGAGCTTGTTGGCCGTCTGCCAAATGCGCCAGTGGTCGTGGGGCATGTGGGTGTGACGAAGGCCAAAGGCACGGAAAGCATCGTTCACAGCGTTCGAGAAGCAGGGAACGCCGCCGACGTGCGGGCTTTCGCCGACGCCCTTTGCACCGATCGGATGGTGCGGGGACGGGGTTACGGTGTGATCCGTGATGTAGTTCGGAACTTCCCAAGCGGTCGGCAGGAAGAAGTCCATAAACGTGCCCGTCTTGACGTTGCCCATGTCGTCATAGGCAATCTCTTGGCCCAAGGCGACGGCGAGCGCTTCGGTCAAACCACCGTGGATCTGGCCTTCGATGATCATCGGGTTGATGCGGGTGCCGCAGTCATCGAGCGCATAGAATTTGCGGATGGTCTGTACACCGGTGTCGACGTCGATATCCATCACGCAGACATAAGCCCCGAAGGGATAGGTCATGTTCGGCGGGTCATAGTAGCTCACTGCTTCAAGGCCAGGTTCAACGCCCGGGATCGCCTGGTTATAGGCGGCATAGGCGATTTCCTTCATGGTCTTGAACCGCTCGGGTGCGCCTTTGACGACAAAGCGGTCGATGTCCCACTCAACATCGTCATCATGCACTTCGAGAAGGTAGGCTGCGATCATCTGCGCCTTGGCGCGGATTTTGCGGCCTGCCAGAGCGGTTGCAGCACCTGCGACGGGCGTAGACCGCGAACCATAGGTGCCAAGACCATAAGGCGCGGTGTCGGTGTCGCCTTCTTCGATGGTGATGCTGTCTGCGGGCAGACCGATTTCCGAGGCAAGAATCTGTGCAAAGGTCGTGGCATGGCCCTGACCCTGAGAGATGGTGCCGAGACGTGCGATGGCCGAACCCGTCGGGTGGATGCGGATTTCGCAGCTGTCGAACATACCCATACCAAGGATATCACAGTTTTTTACAGGACCCGCACCGACGATCTCGGTAAAGAACGTCAGACCGACCCCCATAAGCGAACGGGTTTCGCCGCGCTTGAAGGCTTCGACGCGTTCGGCCTGTTCCTTGCGAAGGCCTTCGTAGTCGACAGCCTTGAGCGCCTTGTCCCAAGCAGTGTGATAATCGCCCGAGTCGTATTCCCAGCCGAGAGCCGACTGATAGGGGAACTGTTCTTTCTTGATAAAGTTGATGCGGCGAAGCTCGGCAGCGTCCATGTTGAGCTCGATCGCGAGAACTTCGATCATGCGCTCGATGAAATACACGGCTTCGGTCACGCGGAACGAACAGCGATAGGCGACGCCGCCAGGTGCTTTGTTCGTATAGACGCCATCCACCGCAAGATAGGCGGTGGGGATGTCATAAGACCCCGTGCAGATGCTCATGAAACCGGCGGGGAACTTCGTCGGGTCCGCACAGGCGTCAAATGCACCGTGGTCGGCTGTCACATGGCAGTGAAGACCTGTGATTTTGCCTTCTTTGGTGGCGGCGATCTTGCCCGTCATCCAATAGTCGCGTGCAAAGGCAGTCGACATGAGGTTTTCCATGCGGTCTTCGATCCACTTGACGGGAACGCCCGTGACGATGGACGCAACGATCGAGCAGACATAGCCGGGATAAACACCGACCTTGTTGCCGAAGCCGCCACCGATATCGGGCGAGATCACACGGATGTTGTGCTCTTCGATCCCCGAGAGAAGCGATGCGACCGTCCGCACAACGTGCGGCGCTTGGAAGGTGCCCCAGAGCGTGAGCTTGCCATTGACCTTGTCCATCGACGCAACCGAGCCGCAGGTTTCGAGCGGGCAGGGGTGTGTGCGGTGGTAATAGACGGTTTCGGTCGCGACCACTTCGGCGTTCTCGATCACGTCATTGGTTGCGGCTTCTTCTCCGACTTCCCACGTAAAGATGTGGTTGTGGTGCTTGCGCGGACCGTGAGCGCCTTCTTTCTTGTCGGCAATGTCTTCACGAAGGACGACATCGGACTGGAGCGCTTCGAAGGGGTTCACGATAACGGGAAGTTCTTCGTAGTCCACTTCGACGAGTTCGACAGCATCAGCCGCGATAAAGCGGTCTTTGGCGACCACGAAAGCGACTTCCTGTCCTTGGAAAAGCACTTTGCCGTCGGCAAGAACCATCTGCTTGTCGCCCGCAAGGGTCGGCATCCAGTGAAGGTTGAGAGGTGCAAGGTCGGCTGCGGTCAAGACAGCGACAACGCCCTCGAGTGCCATGGCCTTGGACGTGTCGATCGATTTGATCCGGGCGTGGGCATAGGGCGAACGCACAAAGTCACCGTGCAGCATGCCGGGAAGCTTAATGTCGTCGACATAGTTGCCCTTGCCTTGGGTAAAGCGAGCGTCCTCGACCCGCTTGCGCGAGCTACCAAGGCCTTTGAGATTGGCGGCGCGCTCTTTCTGTTCGTCGGTAAAATCTTTCATTCTGCGGCCTCCTTCGCGGCGTTCAGTTCACTCGCGGCGGCGAGGATCGATTTCACGATGTTCTGGTAACCGGTGCAGCGGCACATGTTGCCGGCCATCCCGAAGCGCACTTCTTCTTCGGTCGGATTGGGGTTTTCTTCGAGAAGCTTGGACGCCCGCGTGATCATGCCGGGTGTGCAGTAGCCGCACTGGAGCCCGTGATGCTCGCGGAAGGAACGCTGGAGCACATGAAGGTTGTCGGGTGAGCCGATACCCTCGATGGTGGTGATCTCGGCTCCGTCTGCCTGTGCGATGAACATCGTGCAGGCTTTGACCGACTTGCCGTTCAGGGTAACGGTGCAAGCGCCGCAATGCGACGTCTCGCAACCGATGTGCGGGCCCGTAATGTTCAGGCGCTCGCGCAGCGTATAGATGAGAAGCTCGCGCGGTTCGGCGAGGAACTCATGGTGTTCACCGTTCACGGTGAGATTGATGTGCATTTTCTTGGACATGATTTGCTCCTTACGCGCGTTCCCAAGCGCGGGTGATCGCGCGAGTGAGGATGATGCCGGCCACGTGCTTTTTGAATGCAACGGGACCGCGGTTGTCTTCGGTCGGGTCGATGTCGTCGAGCATGGCGGTCACAGCGGCTTTGATCGCTCCTGCGTCGCAGGTCGTTCCGACAAGTGCGGCGCCTGCTGCTTCGGACCAGACGGGCGTATCGCTGAGGTTGGTCATAGCAATGGACGCCGAGACGACTTTGCCGCCGTCTTTCTGGATCGTGACCGCAGCGGCAGCGGTGGCATAGTCCCCGATCTTGCGCTTCTGCTTCTCATAGGCAAAGCCGCCTTTGGGGGCTTCAAAGCTGATCGCGGTGAGAACTTCGTCCTCTTCGCGGGCCGTCACATAGGCCGCTTCGTAATAGTCACGTGCCGCGACCTCGCGGGTGCCGTTCGGCCCGATCAGGTGCAGCGTCGCGTCCAGACACTGCATCAACCCGGGCATGTCGTTGCCCGGATCGCCGTTGGCGACATTGCCGCCGACCGTGCCCATGTAGCGCACTTGGGGGTCGGCAATCTGGAGCGAGGTTTCACGCAGGATAGGCGCAACAGCGGCAAGCTCGTCGCTGTTGATCAGTTCATGCTGCGTCACCATCGCGCCGATTTTCACATGGTTGCCGTTTACCGAATAGCCCTTGAGGCTTTCGATCGCCTGAAGGTCGATGAGTTGCGGAACTTCGGCCATGCGGAGTTTCATCATGGGGATGAGACTGTGCCCGCCAGCGATGACACGCGCGTCGTCTCCGTGCTCTTTGAGAAGAGCGAGAACGCCTTCGAGATCGCTGGGACGGTGGTAGTCGAAAGAAGCTGGAATCATACTTGGCCCTCCCTGCCTTTGATGATCAGACAATGGGAGGCTGGTTCGTCACTCGGGGTGACGCAGTTAAATTCGCCTTATTTCAGAAGGTTTTTTCACGAAATGCGAAAATCCTGCACGAATTGCGAATGGGTTCAGAGCCCCAGCGCCTCGCGCACGGGCTTGAGTTGCGAGCGGCTCACCGGAACCTTGGCGAGATCGGGAAGCCCGAAGTAACAGACCCCCGTATCCTTGAGACGTTCGAAGCCTTTTACCATGGTCGGGTTGATCAGATAGCTGCGGTGGGTCTTGATGAAGTTCGATTTGGCCAGCCGTTTTTCGGCTTCGGCGATGGACCACGCACAAAAGAAATGACCGTTTTGGGTGTAGACATAGGTATAGTGACCCTCGGCACGAATGGCCGCGACGGCGCCCGCGTCAACGAATTGGGTGCGGCCTTCAAGTTCGTAGGGAATTTGCTTCATCGCCATCGGCGCAAGAGGCTGCAGATTGCTTTCGATATTGCTTGGCTGCGTGGGTGACGGCTCGGGTCCGGCAGCCGCGAGTGTCTCTGAAGGCAGGAACGTTGCGGTGGAAAGCAGGAACGCACCGCAGAGCGCAAAGCTTGATAATACGACCCCGATTGCGAGCGTTTCGTTGCTCATGATCGGACCGACTTTTGCGGTTTCGAGAAGTTGGCTGAATTTGGTGGCCGCGGTGGCGATGAAATGCACGGCAAAGACCGCCAGCCCGAACACGATTGTGCCGAGCAGGATATTCCGTCTGTTGCGCTTGCTATAGGCGATGCCGAAGGCCGCCACGCTCAGCACACAGGATGACACGATCGAGAGTGTGACCCCGAAGGGTGTATAAACGGCCTTGCAGAGTTGGAGTGCGGCCATGCCGATGTAGTGCATTGCGATGATGCCCACCCCGACGATCAACCCCGCCAAGATCAACTTGGGCCGCGTGCGCTTGCCGAAATGGAGCAGCAAGAGCGCTGCGCCGACAACAAGGATCGCCACCAACGCAGAGGTCAAAGTGATCGCGGCGTCATAAAAGAAATCGAAGGGAAGCTGGAGCCCGAGCATCGCCACGAAATGCATCGACCATATCCCGCCTCCGAGTGCGATCGCAGCAAAGGAGACGGCAATTTTGCGATAGTTCGACGGATATTCGGAAAGACCATTTGTCAGGCTCAAGCCTGTGAATCCCGCCATCATCGCAACAGCAAGAGATGCAGCCACGAGCCACAAGTTATGTGAGAATTCGACAACTTCCATACCGAATGCCAGCTAGCCTCCCTCCAACTGGTTCGTTCCCTCGCGAACTTAGCGCCGCTTGCGAATTTGACTAGAGTCTAGCCGAAAACTTCGCCGTAGGGAGATGTATTTGTCGTTCGCTCGAACAAACGCCAATGAAGTCCGTCTTATTCCGCGCTCAGGAGATCGCGATAGTCCTTCGAGGCGACCCAAGCGCCCAGCTTGTTGAGAAGTGTGTTCAAAGTGGCTTCTTCTTCGGCACTGAGGGGTTGGATGAGGAGACGTTCCAATCTGTCCGAGACGAGACGACCCTTGGCACGGGCTTTTTTGCCCGCTTCCGTCGTGTGGAGCCCGAACTTGCGCGCGTCTTCTTTCGAGTTCTCGCGGACCAGAAATCCATCCCGAATGAGTTTCTGGATAATGCGCGAGGTGAGCGTGCGTTCAAGGCTGGTGACCTCTGAGACATCGACAAAGGTGATTCCTGGCGTGTCGTCCACCAGCCGCAAAACACGAAGCTCTCGGATGTTGAGACCCGTCTCGCGCACAAAGATCGAGTCGTTCTCCGATATGGCGCGGTTTGCCACGATATTGAGTTTATAGGTGAGGCGCTCATTCCGAAACACTTTGGAAAGGCTCATTTTTCTTCCTCCTGATAATGGGAGTGATTTTAATGCAAATCTCTCAATAGTCCACACCGACAATAGTATCTTGATTTAATAGTTGCAAAATGAAACTATATGAATGTGCAATGGAGGAAATGCTTGTTCGACTCTTGGTTCCAGCCCCGTCAACAGACCGTCTTGGATTGGCTGCAGACCTTGCATCGCCACCCCGAGACAGGCTTTGAAGAGCACGAAACGGCTGCGTTTGTCGCCAAGACACTCCTGTCCTTCGGGATCGAGGTCGAAACAGGGATCGGCGGAACGGGCGTTGTCGGCACTCTTGTGGGGAGCGAGGGTGCAGGGCGGCGGATCGGTCTGCGCGCAGAGCTCGATGCGCTTCCGATGACGGAAGAGTCGGGACTGCCCTATGCGTCCGAAATCCCGGACCGTTTCCATGGCTGTGGCCACGATGGACATATGGTCACTCTTCTGACTGCGGCGCAGTATCTCTCGGAAAACCGCAACTTTACCGGAACCGTCCATTTCATTTTCCAGCCTGCCGAAGAGCTTCTTACCGGAGCGGCGGCGATGATTGCGGACGGTTTGCTTGAGCGTTTCCCCTGTGACGAGGTCTATGCACTCCATAACCTTCCGGGGATGGGCTTGGGCCAAGTCGGCATTCCTGAAAGCGTCGCACTCTCGTCTTCCGACAACATCGATATCGTGATCCATGCCAAAGGAACGCATGGGTCGGCGCCGCAAACGGGGCAGGATGCCGTGCTTGCCGCCGCAATGCTGATCACCAGCATTCAACAGGCCACGACCCGCGTTATAGATGCGCGCGAGACGGGTGTTATCAGCTTCGGTGCGATCCATGGCGGAACGGCCCGCAACATCCTTCCCGAGCGGTTGGACCTTTC
Source organism: Marivivens sp. LCG002 (assembly GCF_030264275.1). NCBI lineage: Bacteria > Pseudomonadati > Pseudomonadota > Alphaproteobacteria > Rhodobacterales > Paracoccaceae > Marivivens > Marivivens sp. LCG002. Next base: position 340,064 of record NZ_CP127165.1, read on the forward strand.
GGGCACGATGCGCACCTATGACGTCGCCGTGCGCGACCGCTTGGCCCGCGTGATCGAAGATTGCTGCCGCGCGACCGAAAGCATCTATGGCGTCAGGATCGAGTGCTCGGTTCAGAGCATGGTTCCCGCCGCATTGAACAATTCAGAGACCAATGAAGCCGTTTATGCCTCGGCTGAACGAATTGTCGGTGCGCAGAACGTGATGGCAAAAGCCAGACCGATCATGGCCTCGGAGGATTTCTCGCTTTTGCAGGCGCGTGTGCCCGGAACCTACTTTTTTGTCGGAAATACGGGGCAATACCCGCACCATCCGGCCTTTGTCTTCGACCCGTCGATCATATCGGTAGGGGCGGGCGTATTCGTCGATCTTGTCAATACCAGAGGGCAGCTTGTGAACACTGCCCCCAAAGTCTGAACATGTTTCTAGGGAGGAAAACATGAAACATCTTCTTATCGCTGTGAGCGCGAGCTGCTCGATCACTGCGCTTTCGGCACAGGCCGAGACGCTTACAATGTCAAGCTGGGTCCCGCCGACGCATTTTCTCTACACGGACATCCTTGCGCCCTATGCCGAGAAGGTTGCAGAGGTCACCGAAGGTCGCGTGACGATCGAAATTCTTCCTGCCGCTCTGGGCGCACCGCCGCAACACTGGGAGCTTGCACGCACGGGCGTAGCGGACATCACTTGGGGCAACTTTACATATGAACCCGAACGGTTCGTCTCGATGTGGTTCGCGGAATTCCCCAACGCCGGCACCAACGCTACGGCTCAATCCGTTGCCTTGTGGCGGACCTATGAAGAGTTCCTCAAGAACAACCAAGCCTATGCGGGTGTTCATATGCTCACCGTCGGCATGTTCGGTGGCGGCCAGATGCACCACGGCAAGGCCACAATCACGAGCCCGGACCAAGTCACAGGCCAAAAGTTCCGTATGGGCGGACCGATCCAGGAACGTCTTCTGACTGCACTCGGTGCTGTGCCGGTCGCGGCACCTGCAACCAAAGCCTACGAGATGCTCGACAGCGGTGTGATCGACGGCTCGCTCCACACAATGGAGTCGGTCGTGAACTTCCGGCTCGACGAGAGCCTGACCCACCACACGATTTTCCCGAACGGCTTTTATGATGCGACCTTCTTTGTTGCGATGAATGAAGGTCGCTGGAATGCGCTTTCGGACGCGGACAAAGCCGCAATCGACAGCATTTCGGGCGAAATCTTTGCCAAGGCATGGGGCGAGCAGTTCGATCTCCAGAACGCCTCGGCCTTCGAGAAGCTGGGCGCAGCCGGTCACGAGATCGTGGACGCCTCTCCCGAACTCATCGCTGCTGCCGATGCTGTCTATGGTGATATGGTCGCCGATTGGGAGGTCGCCGCAAAAGACGCAGGTGTCGAAGACCCTGCAGCCATGCTTGCTTTCTTCCAATCGACTTACAACGAATTGGCGAACTAAGCTCGATGCAGGCAGGGTCGTCCCTGCCTGCAATTTCACTCGGAGGTCGGGATGGACAGCCCAGTCATCAAAATCAAAAGAGCCGTCGAAACTCTGATCGTGGTTTTGGTCGCAGTCATGGTCGCGCTTACGTTTTTCGATGTGATTGGTCGTCGTATTTTCGGCCGCCCGATTTATGGCGCCAATGATGTCACCGAGCATCTTATGGGACTTATGGTCTTTGCCGGTCTACCGATTGTGACCGCTGCAGGGGCACATCTGACCGTAGATATCTTCGATAAACTGCTGGATCGGTCGATCTTTCGCTATTGGAAAGCCGCAACAGCAGGTCTCATTGCCGCGATCCTTTGCCTGACTGCTTGGCTCTTTGTCGAACACGCGTTGAATGCGGGCCAGATCAAAGAAGTGAGCCAAGCGCTGCGGATACCGCGCAAACCCATCTACTTCTATATGGCGGCAAGCTGCGCTCTTTCGGCTGTTGCGGTGATCGTCACTTTCTTCAAGGGGCCGCTCGGGTCCGAGAAAAGCGAAACAGGACTATGATCGTTGGATTTATTTCCATGGCTGTTGCCATTCTTCTCGCCTTCTTGCGGGTGCCGCTGGCCTTTGCCCTTTTGGGCACATCGATTGTCGGGCTCGGTATCGCCACCAACTGGAATATCGCATTCCGCCTTCTGCCGATGACGATTTCCGAGGCGGTCATGTCCTATGACCTGGCCGTGGTGCCGATGTTCATCCTCATGGGCAATGTCATCTCTCGCACTGGAATCGCGCATGACCTCTTTCGCGCCGCCTATGCCTTTGTCGGGAGTGTGCGCGGCGGGCTTGCTCTTTCGACGATGGTCGCCTGTTCGGGGTTTTCCGCGGTCTGCGGGTCAAGCTATGCGACCGCTGCAACCATGGCCAAGGTCGCCTATCCGTCGATGAAGAAATACGGGTATTCGGACGAATTGGGTGCGGGCACCATTGCGGCAGGCGGCACGCTGGGCATTCTTATCCCGCCGTCGATCATCATGGTGATCTTCGGGATCCTGACCCAGACCAACATCGGCCATCTCTTTGTGGCTGGGGTCATCCCCGGTCTTCTGGGGCTTTTGATGTATATGGGGGCTATTCGCCTTGTCGCCGCCCTCAACCCCGATCATGCGCCAAAGGGCGAAAAGGTCAGCTGGAGCGAAAAGTTCAAATCACTCGCAGGTGTCTGGCCGTTCCTCCTTTTGTTCGGCCTCATCATCGGCGGCCTATACGGTAAATGGTTCACACCGACCGAAGCTGCGGGCATGGGCGCCGGCCTCTCGATCCTTATTGCGACGTTCCATGGAAGACTGAACCTCAAGACGCTGCGTGAGGTGATCATCGAAACGGCTTATACCTCGGTTTCGCTCTATACGGTGCTCTTCGGCGCTTTGATGCTCTCCAAGCTGCTTACCATGTCGGGGCTTGCCTCGGGCATTCTCGGGCTCGTGGAAAGCACAGGGCTTGAAGGCACCGCGCTGATCTTTGCGATCCTCTTGGTCTTTCTGGTGCTCGGCTGTGTCATGGACAGCATGGCGATCATCCTGATCTTTGTTCCGCTTTTTGCGCCGATCGTGGTCGCAAACGGCTTCGATCTTGTTTGGTTCGGCATTGTCGTGATCGTCGCAACGGAAATTGCGCTTATCACGCCGCCTGTCGGGATGAATGTTTTCGTGCTCAAGGCGGTTCTGCCCGATGTGCCCGTCACCAAGATCTTCAAAGGTCTCGTGCCCTTTATTGCGGTGGACTTGGTGCGCCTTGCCGTGCTTGTGTTGTTCCCTGGAATAACTCTCTGGCTCGGCTCGACTCTCTGATGCTCTACACCCTCGATCTTTTTGCGACTGTGGTCTTCGCAATCACAGGCGCTCTGGCGGCCTCGCGTAAAGAGATGGATATCTTGGGGTTTCTCTGGCTCGGTGCCGCCGCGGGTGTCGGTGGCGGCACGCTGCGTGATCTCATCCTTGATCAGCCCGTCTTTTGGACCGTCTCGCCAGCGGCTTTGATTGCCAGCCTTGTCGCGGCTGCGCTGATGCATTTTATCGCCCCGATTTTCCAGTCGCGTATCAAAGTCATTATTTGGCTCGATGCCTTTGGCATGGCCTTTGCGGCGATTGCAGGCACAGTCAAATGCATCGGGCTCGAAACATCGGGATTGGTGGCCGTCGTGCTTGGCGTCTTTACGGCTTCGGCAGGGGGGATCACGCGCGATCTTTTGGCCCAAGAGCCGAGCATCATTCTCAAACGCGATATCTATGTCACCGCCGCAGCAACTGGAGCGACGACGGTCGTCTTGCTCCATGCCTTCGGCCTGTCGCTTGAAATAAGCTCTGCAATCGGTTTTGCCGTTGCGATTGTCTTGCGCGGTGCCGCGATTGCTTTCGGCTGGACATTGCCCGTCTTCAAGAGCCGTCCCGCACGCTGAAGCCTCCCCACATGCAAATAGAAACGTCGTCGCTTTTGCGGCGGCATGACTTGTTTTTGCGGGAGAGAGCTGGCTGGGGCGGTAGGATTCGAACCTACGGTGCGCGGTACCAAAAACCGGTGCCTTACCACTTGGCTACGCCCCATCAGCGGGGTGCTGAATACGATGAACGGGGTGTATGATCAAGAGCCGAATGCGAAAAAAGTCGGCAATTCGTTGTTTTTTTCTGCGTCGATCCTGAGCCGCAAAAAGTAATATATTCCAAAGGGCTAGGAGAGGCATCCCACGCTAGAAACAAGGGGCCCGAAGGCCCCTTATTCCCTATGAGGAGACTTGTTCCTTCAGAATCGCCACTGTGAGCGAGACCATCAGGTAGAGCCCTGCGAAAAGCAGGAAGGCGACAAGCGTATTCTCGAAGGCTCTGGGATAGGTGGCTTCGTCCGGCGCAATCGGCTCCACGCCGATGCTGAGATAGCGGACCTGACGGTTCGCCTCCAGACGCGCGGTTTCCATCATGGTGAGCGCCTGTTGAACGATTGCGATCTGGAACTGGTAATTCTCTTCAGCCTCGCGCAGGCGGGCATTGGTTTCAGCCAGCGAAGACACCTCGCCCGTCGTGGTGGTCATCTGGTTGCGCAGGGTCGCGACCTGTTCCTCGAGGAGGCTGATTTGCTGGCGCACACCGTCCACGCGGGCCTGGTTCGGTCGTGCGTTGGACAAAAGGCTCTGAAGCTCGATGTTGAGCTTGTCGAGCTGGGTTTCGAGCGTGGTGATACGCGACATGAGCGCAGCGCTTTCACCGGTTGGGTCGATCGTGGCCGCTTCGATTTGCACGTCACGGAGTTTTTGAAGCGCTTCCTGACGACGCTGTTCGGCAACCTCATAGCTTGATTGAGCGCCGCGCATCTGATCCTCGCGCAGACGTGCGGTCAGCTGGTCGACTTGCTCTTCTGCATAGCGGACCAACGCCTCCGAGAATTCCTGAGAGGTTTCGGGATCGGCGGCAATGACCTCCATCCGCACAATTCCTTCGGTCGGGTCATACCCGATTTTCACGTGCTTCTGGTAAAGCTTGAATGCCTCTTCGTTTGTCGCCTCGGGATCAAGCCGCTGGATCGGATCGATCGACTCTTGGGAAAAATGGGCCTTGAAGGCGTGATCTTCGTCAAGCCGCACCATGGCCGCGCGCGAGGCGAGATAGGATTGCACCGTGGTGCTGTCCTGTTGGGTCGCCATGGATGTGCCCTGAAACAGCCCCGCAAGCCCGCTTGCCGAAGGAGAGGCGGATTGGGCCTGCTGGATCACGAACTCGGTCTTGGTGGCATACATCGGCGTTGCGATGAAGAAAAGGTAATAGGCGGCCAGCACGGTCGGGAACAGAACAAACATAGCAAGCCGCGTGAGCATCATTGCGATGTTCTTACGGCGACGCTTGAGCATCTCTGCCTGAATGCGGCCGATTTCGCTGGCGCGGCGCTCGGGTGTATATCCCTGAGGCGGAGCCGCTTGGGTCAACGCTTTGGACTGAACGGGCACGGTCTGCGGCAGCTGGACCTTGTTCGGTTGCGGCGTGATCGGACTTTGTGCCGGGCCGCTTGGCGGCGGCGTCTTGCCTCCTCCCGGCGCGACGAGCTCTAGAATGGAAGACCGCTCGAAGGGGTCGATCCCGCGTGCGCGCAATTGGCTGACCGCATCAAAATCGGAAGTGACGGCGAGCCCGTATTTCTGGGCCACGCGCCGCGCCATGCGCAACTGGCGACCTGTGAGCCCCTCTTGCTTGATTTTGTTGAGATCGGTTTCGGCGCTTTCCTCGGCTGCGCTCGACACCTGACCCATCATCATCGAAGCAGGCGAGGGCTGCTCCGGCGGGCGCTGCGGGGCGGGTTGCGGTGCGGGCGAGGCGGCCTGTTCTTGCGGCGCGGCCATGGACGGCGCACTTGCCGATGTCGGCGAGCTGCGGCGAATACGGAATTTGTTAGCCTTGGGTTTCATAGTCATAGAGCTGCTTTGCCTCTTCCAAGGTATCAAACATGTGGAGCTGTCCGTGCATCAGAACCGCCGCAGAACGGGCGAATTTTTCGAGCACATCGGCTTGGTGGGACACAATGATCACGGTTGTATTTTCAAGGCGCTCTCGGAGAATCCCACTGGCCTTGGCATTGAATTCGGCGTCCATCGTGCTCGGCATGCCCTCGTCGATGAGATACATGTCGAAGTCGAGCGCGAGGAGAAGCGCAAAGGTCAAACGCGAGCGCATACCCGCGGAATACGTTCCGACAGGCATGTCGAAATATTCGTCGATCCCGCAAAGCCAGCGGCAAAAGGCTTCGACATAGTCGGGATCAAGACTGTAGAGCCGCGCGATATAGCGCACGTTTTCGGTCGCGGTGTGCTTGTTGACCACGCCGCCCATGAACCCGAGCGGAAACGAAATACGGCACCCACGGAAAATGCGTCCCTCATCGGGTTTTTCCAGTCCCGCCATCATATTGATGAGCGTCGTTTTTCCGGTTCCGTTCGGAGCTAGGATTCCCAGAGAATTCCCGAGTTCCACACGAAAAGAGGCGCGATCCAAGATGACCTTGCGCTGCTTTCCCGTCCAGAAAGATTTGCTCACATTCTCGAACTCGAGCATCCCTAATGCTGCTCCTGTGGGATCACTTCAGTCTTGGTGCTGATCTTCGCCAGCTTTGTGTTCATTATGAATGAACATACGGCAATTTTATACCGAAATTATAAAAGGCTCTCCCGACTGTTACGTCGGAAGAGCCGATAATATTAGTCTTCGACCTTTTTCACGCCGGTCACACGGCCCGCGATGATCGACACGATCGCCGCGCCGAAGCTGAACAAGGCGCCCATCTTGGCTGCGTCTTGCACCGCGCCCGCAGGGAACGCGACCGAGGCTACGAAGAGAGCAACGGTAAAGCCGATCGCAGCAACACAGCCGATAACAAAGAGGTCGATGGTGCGCATGCCTGCGGGCAGTCCAAGCTTGAGCACATGAGCCGCGAGCGCCCCAAAGAGCATGATGCCCAAGGGCTTACCGATCAAGAGACCCGCAAGGACCAGCCAGGTCGGCTCGGAAATGGCCGAAAATGCGACGCCTGCATTCAGCAAACCGAAGAAGAACAGAACGATCTCGACGGGATGCTTGAGAGAATGCTCGATATGGTTGAGCAGATCCGTGAGATAGACTTCGGCTTCGGAGAAGATCCCGAAGGCACGGTCTGCGTGCGGGATCGTCGGGACGATCGGCAAAAGACCGAGGGCAGGGTGGATGCCCGACTCCTGAAACGCATACCAGCTCACGCATGCCGCGATAAGATAGGGCCAGAACGAGAGCTTATTGCGCACCCAAGTGGAATTCGGGCGAAGTTGGTTGCCGCGGTCCAGATAGCGCGGAAGCCAGTTGGCCAGAATAAACACCGCAACCGCGGCTGCGAGCGAAACCAGAAGCCATTCGGGGGCAAGCTCGCCCGAGGGGTAGAAGATCGCAAGGATGATAAGGCCGCCTGCGTCATCCGCGATGGCAAGCAGAAGAAGGAAGCGCACCGCAGGGTGACCTGCACCGAACACAAGACGACCGACGAGGTAAGAGAATGCGATGTCGGTCGCGGTCGGGATCGCCCAGCCACGCGCGACAGCGTCATAAATGTCAGAGCCGAGGAACGCCGCAAGCCCGAGGTAAACCGCAATCGGACCAAGCATGCCGCCGACTGTTGCAACAAGCGGCGTGGCCGCCTTTTTGCCGCGCAGAGAGCCGTTTTCAAGAATGATGGCTTCCCAGACTTCCTTGGCCGCGATGGCAAAGAAGAACGCCATTAGGACATCGTTGACCAGATAATGCAGGGTCAGCGTGCGGTGCCCATCATGAAGATGGCCGATGAAGAAATCGTCGACGATGACGAATTCGACGAAATGTTCATAGCTTGCGTGGTCGACGTTCGCCCAAATAAGAGCGATAATCGCGCCGATCACGAGCAAGAGTGAATAGTTCGTCAGAAAGTTCCAGACGCGGTACATACTTACTCCCCAAAATATTTGCTTGGTTGCGGTTACCGTAACTGAACGGTTCCTACAACGGTTTGGAGAGTCCCGATACCGCCTTTGCGCCTTGGCATCTCCATTTGCGCTCTGAAAAACACAGGAATGGGCCTAAAATGCAAGACCTCGTTCGGCAAATCGAAGACTGCCGCCTGTGCCGCGACCGATTTGCGGGCACGGCAACCGCGCATGTTCCGCGGCCTGTGGTCTGGGCCTCGAAGACGGCAAGGGTGCTCATTGCAGGTCAGGCACCTGGTGCACGCGTGCATCAATCGGGCCGCCCCTTTACCGATCCTTCGGGGGACAGACTTCGGGACTGGCTCGGGATCGACGAGGAGGCGTTCTATGATCGAACGAAAATCGCGATTGTTCCCATGGCGTTTTGCTTTCCCGGATATGACGCAAAAGGCGCTGATCTTCCTCCGCCCGCGATTTGCCGCCGTACGTGGCATCCGCGCCTTATGCCCGAACTGGACAAGGTCGAGCTGAAAATCCTCGTCGGTGGCTATGCGCAAAAGTGGCATCTGGGAGTGCGAACGAACCTTACCGATACGGTTTCCGCGTGGCGCGACTTTATGCCGAACGCCTTTCCCTTGCCCCATCCGTCTTGGCGCAATACGGGTTGGCTCAAGAAGAATCCGTGGTTCGAGGCTGATTTGCTGCCAGAGTTGCGCCGAAGGTTAAGGGAAGTCCTTGATGCAAACTGAACTTGATAGTGCCCTGCACCAAATGAATGCCGCGCCCGAAAGCGACGTGGCCCGATTGAAGTTTTACGAGCGTCTGGCCGATACAGAGCTGTTCATCCTTTTGGAAGAGGAACCCGAAGGTGACAACATCAAGCCCGAAACGGTGGATTATGCCGACCTCACCTTTCTCTTGGTTTTCGACCGCGAAGAGCGTCTGGCCGATTTCGCCAAACGCAGCGCGCCCTATGTGAGTCTCTCGGGGCGGGGAATCGCCCAGATGGTCGCAGGACAAGGTGTCGGCCTTGCGCTCAACATCGGAGTGGAGGGGGGAGAAACTCTGGTGGACCCGACCGCAATGGATTGGCTCTTGGGCACATTGGCAGAGCGCCCCGATTTCGCAGAAGCGCGTCCTGTAGAGCTTTTCGCGCCAAAGGGTCTCCCCGAGGCGGTGGTCGTCGGAATTGACCGCAAGCTTGCCGCCTCTACGGGCCTCGCCAAGGCCGCGATTTTGGTCGGCGTCGTCTATGACAGTGGCGTGCGTGGATTCATGCTCGTAGTGCTCGATGCCCTTCCCGAAGCCCAACACGCGCTTGCAAATGCCATGAACGAAGCGCTGACTTTTTCGGGCGTCGAAGCGGGATCGCTCGATGTCGTGTTCCTCGGAGCGGACGACGACTTTGCCCAAAGGGCCGCTCGCGTCGGTTTGCGGTTCGATATGCCTGAGCCCGAAGTTCCCGCCACACCGGGGGCCAACCCCGGTATGGACCCGTCCAAGCCGCCGCGGATCCGTTAATACCCGCGCGCGCGATCCACGAGATTGAGAAGCGGAAGCCCTGCTTCGCCGCGCCTGATGTTTTCCGCAATCTGGGCGACCGCCGTTTCGGGCCGTGTCGCACTCGCGATATGTGGGGTCACGGTCACATTCGGATGTGCCCAATAGGGATGGTCCTGCGGGAGCGGTTCGATACGGAAAACGTCCAAGGTCGCATGTCCTACGCGGCCGCTCTCGAGCGCAGCAAGAAGAGCCGCATCGTCGATCAACCCACCGCGACCAGGATTGATGACCACTGCTCCTTTCGGCAGGAGCGCAAGCCTCTCCTTATCGAGGAGGTTTTCGGTTTGTGCCGTCAAAGGGAGCAAAAGGACAAGGATTTCCGCCGTTTCAAGAGCGAGCCGAAGTGCCTCGCTCCCCCAAAGACACCGAACGCCCGGGATCTCTTTGCGGCTTTGCGACCAGCCCGTCACCTCGAAGCCGAGCGCCGCAAGCGATCTTGCGCAAGCGCTTCCAAGTTCGCCAAGCCCGAGGATCGTTACCTTCCTTTCGCTTGCGAGCGGAGGCACGATATGGGTCCATGAGCGGCTTTGAGCGTTGATATGCCGATCTATCCCGAGATGATGGCGCAGAACATGCCCCGTCACCCATTCGACCATGCCTTGGGTCAAGCCCGTGTCCACAAGCCGCGCGAGCGGTTGTGTCAGAGTGGCGTTCGGGGCGATCGTCTCGACCCCTGCCCAGAGGCTCAGAACAGCCTTGCATCGCGTGAACTGCCTGAAGTCGGTCAACGCCTTGTTCGGAGCATAGACGATGTAATCGACATCCTCGGGCGCGTGATCTTGGCGTAGGTCGATTTTTTGCCCTAGCTTTGCGCAAGCCTTCGGCAAGAGTGGGGCATAGGCGTCCCAATAGGATCTGGGTGCGGACAGGAGGACGTTGATCATCTCGGGGTATGGATATGTGCGCTTTGAACAAGGCCGAAGGCCACCAAGAGAACCAGCATCGCCGATCCACCATAGCTCACCAGCGGGAGCGGGACCCCCACAACGGGCGCCATACCCATTACCATCGCCATGTTCACGGCAAAAAACAGAAAGAACGTCATCGCAATTCCGATGGTCATGAGTGACGCGAAACGGTTCTTGGTGCGCAGCGCTGTGACGATGCAAAACACGATGATGAGCATATAAAGGGCAAGCAATGTGATCGCGCCTATAAAGCCGAACTCTTCCGACAATGTCGTAAAGATAAAGTCGGTGTGCTTTTCGGGAAGAAAGTTGAGCCGCGATTGCGTGCCTTGCATAAAGCCGCGCCCCGTCCAGCCGCCCGACCCGAGTGCAATCTTGGCCTGCGTGATGTGATAGCCCGCCCCCAAGGGATCGTTGGCAGGATCGAGAAAGGTGTCGATCCGCGCGAATTGATAGTCTTTGAGCAATTGCCATTCGGTGCCGCGGCTTTGGAATACGGCATAGATGGCCCCGACTCCCGCTCCGATCACTGTGGCGAAATACCCCCAATGGACGCCTGCTGCGAACATCACGGTGCCGCCGCCAAGCAGCAAGAGAAGCGACGTTCCCAAATCGGGCTGTTTGAGAACAAGCGCGGTCGGCACAAGGATAATGATTACAGGCACTATGACCCAGATCGGATGCGAGGTCTTGTTGATCGGCAACCAGTCATAATAGCTCGCCAGAAATACGACGAGTGTGATCTTGGCAAGCTCAGAAGGCTGGAGCTTCATGAAGCCGAGATCGATCCAGCGCTGCGCGCCCATGCCGACATGGCCAAAAAACTCGACATAAAAGAGAAGAAGAAGCGCAAGCAAATAGCCGAGAGCGCCGAGGCTGCGCCAGAACCAGATCGGAACGAGAGCGACGATCATCATGAGCACCATGCCGAAGCCGAACCGCTTGAGCTGGGGTTCCATCCATGGGTTCACGTTGCCGCCGGCGACCGAATACAGCATCAAAAAGCCCGCACAGGCGACTGCGATGAGCAGGATCACGATGGGCCAGTTGAAGTAGAGCAGTTTGCGAACGCCCGTCGGCACGTATTTGGCGTTATACTCGAGATAACTCATCTACCGCCCCTAAGCTCTGTTCACGAACGGTATCGAACCGGGTGCAACGTGGTTCCTGATCCGCTGCTGTTGTTCTGAGATACGGCCCCTGACGTCGGAAGGATAGGCTTCGAGTGGGGGCGTCCCTTCGTAGAGAGCTTGGAGCAGGATATCGCGGGCAATCGGGGCTGCCGCAGTCGAACCGCCGCCTCCATGTTCGACCACTACAGACACCGCGTATCTGGGGTTTTCGACAGGGGCGAACCCGACGAAAAGCGCGTGGTCCCTGCGTTCCCAAGGAAGGTCTTCGTTGCGAGTGACACCGCGTGCGCGCTCTTCGGCTGTGATGCGGCGCACCTGCGATGTCCCTGTCTTTCCGCCAAGCCGCATCTCAGAGGCCAGAATGCGCGAACGATAGGCCGTGCCGCGCGAATGGTTGCTCACGGCATCGAGCGCACTGCGAAGCCTTCGCAATGTATTCTCATTCAACTCAAGGCTCTCATTGCCCTCGATTGGTTGCTCGACCCCATCAATCGTTTTGATCAGGCGCGGCACGATGTTCCGACCTGTCGCAACGCGTGCGGTCATCACGGCAAGCTGAAGCGGGGACGAAAGCACATAACCTTGGCCGATGGATGCGTTGACCGTATCCCCGATCCGCCAATCCTCGCCGCGCACGGACGCTTTCCATGCTTTGTCGGGCGCAAGCCCTTCGGAGACAGCCGAAAGCGGAAGGTCGTGACGCACCCCAAGCCCGAGTTTGCGCGCCATTTCCGCGATTTTGTCGATGCCTACGCGCTGGCCGACTTCGTAGTAGTAACAGTCGCAGCTTTGCTTGAGACTCTCGTGCAGATCGACGTTGCCGTGACCCGAGGGTTTCCAGCAGTGGAAGCGCGTGCCCGAAACTTCGGTATATCCCCGACAATAGATGGTTTCCTCGGGATCAAGTACGCCTTCCTCGATCGCGGCGAGCGCCGTGACGATCTTGAATGTCGAACCGGGCGGATAGGACCCCTGCACGGCCTTTGCTGCCAGCGGTCGGTAAATGTTTTCGTTCAACTCGTTCCAATCTTTGACCGAGATGCCGCGTACGAAAAGGTTGGGGTCAAAGGTCGGAGCAGAGGCCAAGGCCCGAAGATCGCCCGTTTCGAGGTCGATGACCACCGCGCCTGCGGATTCGCCGTCGAGCCGTGCTTCGACATATGTTTGAAGATCAGCGTCGATCGTAAGCTGAACATCCGAACCTGGTATGCCTTCTTCGCGGTCGAGTTCGCGCATTACGCGGCCAAGTGCATTTACCTCGATCCGCTTGGTGCCGGCTGATCCGCGAAGCGTGCGCTCGAGCTTGTTCTCGACACCTGTTTTCCCGATCTGGAACTTGGGGATCTGGAGAAGCGGATCTTTGTCGTCAAGTCGGCTCAGGTCATAGTCGCTCACCGGACCGACGTAACCGACCACATGCGCAAAGTCCGAGCCTCTGGGGTAGATACGGCTCAGGCCGACTTCGGGCACGACACCGGGCAGAGCAGGGGCATTCACCGTGACGCGCGCAATGTCGTCCCATGTCAAACGTTCGGCAAGCGTCACAGGCACAAAGGCCGAGCGCCGCTTCATCTCTTCTAGCGCACGTTCCACATCTGCGTCGTCCAGAAGCACGAGTGTCCGCAGCTTTTTAATGACGGCCTCGACGTCGCCCGCGTCTTCGCGGATCATGACGATCCGGTAGTTCTGCTCGTTCCCCGCAAGCAATATTCCATTGCGGTCATGGATAAGTCCGCGTGCAGGTGGAAGAAGCCTGATGTTGATACGGTTTTCTTCTGCCAAAAGCCGATACTGGTCGGCCTGTTCGATTTGCATCGAGCGCATACGCATTGCCAATGCGCCTGCGACGGCGAATTGTGCGCCACCGATGATGAGCGCGCGGCGGCCGATGATGCTGGCGCTTTCGGCGGAATCCTTTGGGGGGCGCTTCATAGGGGCTTACCTCGGGTATCGACTTCTCCACGCGCAGGTTTTCTGAGCCCGAGCAGGAGCTGGAGGGCGCCTGCAATCAGCGGATAGAAAACAGCGGTGATCACCAATTGTAGCAGAGTTAGCCCCAAAGGCGCCATTGGCGTAAAGGTCACAAATAAGACAGCACGATAGCCGACCGTGATCGCAACCAATGTCGCGGCGATCACCATCCATTCAAGCACGAACGGAAGATTGCGCATCCCGTCGGTCTGGCGGCGCAGAACATCGGTCGCAATAAGCACGACGCCTGTATAGAGCCCCGGCGGTCTCATCAAAAGAAGGTCCGCGACAAAGAAGAGCACGGCGATGGCCCAGAATGGAACAAGGTCTGGGCGGCGCGCCACCCATGCCAACGTCATGCTGATCAACAGGTCTGGAAATGGAATGGCGACAGGTTCGGTCCCAAGGGGAAGCATTCGAAAAACCAAGACCGCCAAACCGAGTCCGAGGTAGGAGGCCACCCCCAACCAAATTCGCATGATCGGGGCTTCAACCATCTGAATTCGCTTGCGTTTCGTCTGTTTCGGGATTGGGTCCCATTGGCTCGAACGAAGGCTGGCTGCTCTCGATCAACGACCCGGTATCTGTAATCGTTTCACGTCCTTGATTGCGGAGCACCCGCAGGAATTCCAGACGCTCGAAGTCGGCAGTCAGACGGACGCGCAGCCTTCGATCCGACCCAAGAACAACTTGCCCGACAAGAAGATCGGGCGGAAAGACATCGCCATCCCCCGACGAGACGACGCGATCCCCCGGACGGACCTGATCGGGGTCTTCTAGAAACTCGATCGGTGGTGCAAGCGTGTTGTCGCCCGCCAGAATAGCCCTTTGTCCCGAAGGCTGAATAGTGATCGGAATAGTGCTCGAGGTGTCGGAGAGCAGAATGACTCGACTTGTTTCCTGTCCCACGCCCGCGATCCGCCCGACAAGACCGATTCCATCCATTGCGGCCCATCCGTCAACGATCCCGTCCCGCGCGCCGACGTTCAAGAGAACGGACTGACGGAAAGGCGAACCGCTGTCTGCCAAAACGATACCGGTGATATAGGTGAGCTTAGGGTCGAGACTTACCTTGTTGAGATCACGCAGCTTTGCGTTTTCCTGTTCAAGCTGGAGCGCCGCCTCTTTCCATGCTTTCATCGTTTGGAGTTCACGCCGTAGATCGCGGTTCTGTTCGGCAAGGCGCTGGTAGGACCTGAAGTCGGTCACAAGATTGATTGTCCCCGTCACAGGCACCATCATCCAATCGAGCGATGGCACGAAACGGTCCACGACTGCAGCACGGAACCGTTCGACCCGAGGGCTATCGACCCGCCAAACGACAAAGACAGCAAGCAAAATGAGAAGAACCACTCCCGTCAAAAGACGACGGAGTGGTCCAAGGTAATCTTCTTTCTGACGCGGATCACGTGCCAAGCGGAAGAACTCTCCCTTTGTGTGGTGCCGTAATTATCAGCTGTCGTAGTCGA